>DXMF01000028.1 GCA_019414345.1 Collinsella sp. | reverse complement strand
TTTGCCTCTTGACAATGTCCTGCTCATATTAAAAGGAACGTCCCCAAGTGCCAAGGGTGTCCCCAACGACTAGTTGAATGGGGTCGGGATTGGAGCTGGGGAGGGAGCGGATTTCTAGCTCTATGCCGAGTTCTTGCAGCTCTTTGAAGGCGGCGACGTCTGTGTCGTCTACGGCAACTGTGGGCGTCGCGGGACGCTTGCCCTCCCCTGCTTGCATGTGACCGATACTGATCTTGGTAATGGGCACACCGCCCTTGACCAGCGCGAGCGCATCCGCGGGCGACGCCACCATGATGAGAATCCATTGGCGCGGCGTTGCGGTATGAATGATGTCGATGGTCCTTTGCACCGAGAAAAACCGCGTCCACACGCCCTCGGGCGCCGCGACCCTCATAGGCGCCCACTTGCGCGAATCCGCCGCAATCTCGTCGTTGACGATTAGGACGAGGTTGGAACCCATAGCCTCGTTCCACAGCTCGACGTCTTGCCCGTAAATAAACCGGTCATCGATACGCGTGAGAAGAATCTTGGGTTGAGCCATGGCAGTCCCATTCTGTTTGAGACTCGTAAGAGCGAGACATCACGTCTCCAATATTAGTGCATTTAAAGTGAGAAAAGCCGTCAGAACACTTGCACGGATGTGCGATGTCCCGTATCATAGACAGCCGTTGACGCCTCAGTTGCGTCACCACATGGCCGCCAGCGTAGCTCAGTTGGTAGAGCACCGCTCTCGTAAAGCGGGGGTCACCGGTTCGAGCCCGGTCGCTGGCTCCATTGCACAAGATAGCCGCCTTCGGGCGGCTTTTTTGTTGCCGATTCGCCCACTCGGTGGACTTCGGATTTAATGCTTAGGGGGCGGGGATTTACCAAAGTGAAATTTTAATGAAAAGAAACCCAGCTGCAACAATTGCCATGGTGAGGGCTCGAATTGGCCATATAGATTTAAAATAGCCACGATCCCTTCTCTTTTGCTGGAACGATATATCTATACAAGGTTGTGAGCGGAAAACAAAAATACGTCGATTGCTATCCGACGAACGGGTCTGGAATTGCATTCACCGGCATTTCGGGGCAGATTGATACACATGTACGAAAGGGAACCTATGTGGTGCGTTGGGTTGGAGCTGCTGCGGGCCCGATATGGCTTGCGGTCTTGCGCCCCGATGTCCAAATAGGTTTCTCTCTCTAGACGGGAAGTTGCTCATGGACGCCATATATGACGGAGATGACTGGGTCGATCATTATACTTGGCGCCTGGTCGGCTCGGATGACAATGGGGATGTGGTGTTTGATGGACTATGTCCAAAGCATCTCCATCCTTTTGTCTCGTCGTTAATTGAGAGTTCTGCTCGTGTTGCCCCCTACAGCTCGGCATCGATTCATGATACGGACGTTTTGAAGACCATAAGGGAATCAATTGACGATGGCACGATGAGCGGCCCGCTGTTTTCTCGGCTTGTGGGGCTAGATGAGATTGGCTCGAAACGACTGCTTGCGGGCGAAAAAGTGGAACTCACTTATCGGTCGATGATTTCAATCCTGCGGCTAGCCGATGTTCTTCGCAAATAAACAGCTTCCCTATTCAAAAACAGAAAACCCCGCTAAGCGTGATTCCCCTAGGGGAATACGCTTAGCGGGGTCCTAGTGTGATTTCCCTAGGGGAATCACGCCATCAGACGAACAGCTCAGCCGAGCAGCGCTACTCCTCCCAGTAAGCGTCTGCAAGCAGCTTAAAGCAGATCTTCTTGACCGGCTGCGCGCCATCGCCCGAGAACTCGAGCGTGGGCATATGAGGCTCGCCGGCAACAAACAGCGCAAACTTGTCGTCAGCAAGATCGCCGGCGATCGAGGCGTCTGAATCGACCAGGTCGTAGTCGTCCTTCTCGTCAAACTCCTGGACCAGCGTCAGGCTGCCCGTGGCAACCTTAAAGGCCTCGCGACCCTCAATGTCGATCTGCAGGTCGTGATAGCGCTGATGCGTCTCGTAGTGAGCCTCGGCCTCGGGACGAGTCGTGGGAGCCATGACGTTCGCAAAGACCTTGTCGCCCAGAATCGGATGGCTGCCGACCTCGAGCTCCGCCGGATCGTTCTCCTCGAGCCAATCAATCAGCACGTCGAGGCCCTTGAGCATTCCGCGGTACTCCTCGATATCGCCCAGTGCACCGTAAATCATCTAAATCCCCTCTCGGATCGTTCCTTTGGCGGCTACTCGATAAACGCGTTACCGACGCTGTTGCCACCCACATACGTCTCGACCAGGGTAAGGTCGGGATTGAACACGACAACGTCGGCGTCGCGCCCCGGCACAATGCTACTGCACTTATCGTCGACATGAGCTAGCAAGCGATGCCGGGGCCGCAACCCAAACTCCTACAGCTCGGTCACGACAACGCCGTTGTAGACCTCGTCCCAACGGTCCATGACCAGATGGCCGGTCATGGGATCCATGGCATTGAGCTTGCCGCAGGTGTTGGCGGTACGCAGCACCGTCTCGTCGTCTGCGCCAGCAGCGATGGCATGCGCGAAGCCTGCGATAGTGGAATCACCAGAGCCCGTGGCGTTAACGGCAGGGATATCGGGGGTCTTTGCGCGGAACGCACGGCCATTGTGGAAGCCAACGGAGCCGGCAGCACCCATGGACACGACGACCCAGGGGATATCGGAGAAGCGGGCATCAGAGGCGAGCGCGGCGCGGAGCTCGTCCACATCGTCGGTGGTAAAGCTCGTGCCCAGAAGGCCGTTGATCTCGGTCAGGTTAGGCTTGACCAGCTCGGGCTTAATTTCGGACTTAAGGGCGGCCTCGAGCGAAGCACCCGAGGTATCGAGCAGCACCTTGGCGCCGGCGTTCTCGGCAATGCCCGTGATCTTGGCATAGTAGTCTGCCTCGACACCGCGGGGCAGCGAACCCGAAATGGTGACGACGTCGGCCTTGCTCGCTAGCTCGGTAAACTTGGCGGTAAAGGCATCGAGCTCCTCGGGGGCAATCGTCGGGCCGCTCTCGAGCAGCTCGGTCTGGTTGCCGGCGTGGAGGATGTTGAGGCAAATGCGAGTCTCGCCCTTGATGGGCACAAAATCATTCTTAATGCCGTTGGAATCCATGAGCTCGGCCATGTAGTCGCCCATGTGGCCGCCGAGCAGACCGGTTGCCACAACGTCGTCGCCCAGCTGGCCCAGGACGCGGGCCACGTTAAGGCCCTTGCCGCCGGCGGTCTTTTCGGGCGTCACGCGGTTGACGTCGTCGATAATGAGCTCATCGAGCTGATAGCGCGTATCGACGGACGGGTTCATCGTAACGGTGAGGATCATTTCTAGCTCCTTATCTCGCAGGCTCCTTATGCCTTGCAAAACGAATTGGCTACATGCGACTACAGAATCTCGATTGTGAACGAGCGCACGATGGTTTCTTTGGGCTTGGCGATAAGGCAGCCGCGCTTGTGCTCAAGCACGTCGTCCTCATCGGAGCAGGTCGAAAGACCGCCCCAGGGCTCAACTGCCACAAAATCACCCTCGGGCTTGCTCCACACAATGAGGTACGGGAAGCCCTCAAAGCTCAGGCGAACACCCTTGTCCTCGCCCTTTTTGGAAAGCGTGACCTGACGGCTCTCGAGCACGTCAAAGATGGTCTCCGCAAAATCGAAGAGCTCATGTGACAGAGGCAGCGTCTTTCCCACCATGGGGTTCTTGGAGCGGTTGGTCACGTCAATCAAGCCAGTCGAGGGGACGGCAGCGCAAAGCTCAGCAGCCTCGTCTTTCTCAAAACGCAACTCGTAGTCCGTATAGGCCTCGCCCTCATCGAGCGGGCACCTAAAGCCGGGGTGTCCACCGATAAAGAAAGGCATGTCCTCGGTGCCCTCGTTGGTAACCTCATAGGAGACGCGCACGGCGGCGTCCTCGAGCGTATAGCGGGCGACAAGCTTAAACGGATACGGATAATCGCTCAGCAGCGCGGCGTTATCCTCCGAAGCCAGGCACATCGCCAGCTCGTTCTCGCTCTGGCTCAGCAGCTTCCACTCCTGTTTGCGCGCAAACCCATGGCGGGCGAGCTTCACATGATGTCCGGCAAACGTCATGGCGCTGTTATCGCGCAAACCTCCGCAAATCGGGAAGCAAATCGGTGCCTGGCCGGACCACACGGCGGGATCGCCCTGCCACAAGTACTCGCGACCTCCAGCCTCAATCGAGGTAAACGAACCACCGGCCGTGGAGACCTTGATAGAAATCGAATCGTTGGAGAGAGCGTATTCCATTGTCCATCCTTTCGAACAACTGCTTTTTGCTCGCAAGAACCCGTCTCGGCCCTGACCAAAGGACAAACCCGCACGTTCATCGATGCGTCCGGTTTCCCAGCCATGCAACGGGGTACCATACAGACATTGATGCAATTACAGCTGAAAGGCCTTCTTATGCGAACCATCATCCTTTATGCCTCACACCACCACGGCAATACGAAAAAGCTCGTGGACGCCATCGTCGAGGCGCACCCCGAGATCGATACCCTCGACGTGAAGTCACTCGGTAAAAACGAGTACCCCGACCTGCACGAATACCATCTGATCGGTGTCGCCACGGGCATCTATTACTCCGAGATCGACAAGGACATGGCACGCGTGCTCACGAACGTGCTGCAGCCGCAGGACAAGGTGTTTGGCCTTATGACCTACGGTGGCAAAAACAAGTGGTACGGCAAGGATATCGATGGCATCTGCCGCATGAGGCAGGCCATCTTTATGGGCGTCTACGGCTGTCCCGGCTTTGATACGTGGGGGCCGTTCAAACTCACCGGCGGCGTCCAGAAGGGACACCCGACCGCTGAGGAAATTAAGGGCGCCGTCGACTTCTTCGACAAGATCGAAGACGAGTATGGCGACATCATCGTCGAAGAGTACGCCAAGCGCGAGAAGCGTCTAGCATACGAAAAGGAGCATCCCGCGGGGGGTCTTGTGGCCGGCGTCAAGCGCACGGCAAAGAAGATCGTTAACAAGCTGTAACTGTTAAGGTGCTTTTGAGCGTTTAACCCATACGGCGGGTCCGAGCAGATTCGGGCCCGCCGTCTTTTTCTATCGTTAATCGGTAAAGGCGTTGCCGACGCTCTGACCGCCAACATACGTCTCGACGAGGGTGAGCTCATGGTCGAACACGACAAAGTCGGCGTCGCGACCCGGCATGATGCTGCCGCACTTATCCTCGATGTGCGCAGAGCGAGCCGGCACCTCGGTTGCCATGCGAATGGCGATATCAGCGCTGGCGATGCCCCAATCGACAATGTTCTTGACGCCCTGGGCAAGCGTGAGCACCGAGCCGGCAATGCTTTTGCCGTCGGCGAGCCAGCACAGGTTGTCCTTCATGATGACGTCCATGCCACCACTGGTGTAGCTGCCCTCGGGCATGCCGCCGCAGCCCAGGCAGTCGGTGATGAGCACCGTGTGCTGCCAGCCCTTTGCCTGCAGCAGTGCCTTGATGGCGGCAGGGTTTACGTGCTTGCCGTCACAGATGATCTCGGCGTAGGTCTCGGGCGTGGACATGGCAGCACCCACGACACCGGGCTCACGGTGATGCAGACCGCGCTGGCCGTTATAGGTATGCGTAAAGCAGCTGGCACCGGCATTGATAGCGGCGATGCACTCATCGTAGGTGGCGTCGGAGTGACCGATGCTGGTCACCACGCCCTTGGCGTTCAGAGCAGCCGCATAAGCAGCGGCACCGTCGCGCTCGGCGGCCATGGCGCTCTTAACGATGCGACCGCCCGCAGCCTCCTGCCACTGGTCGAAAACCTCCTCGGAGGGGTCAATCAGGTAAGCGGGGTTCTGCGCGCCCACGTGCTTCATGGTAAAGAAGGGGCCCTCCAGGTAGATGCCCTGAATGCGGGCACCGCAGAAGTCGGGGCCGCGGCCCTCGTCCGCCTTGGCGATAGCAGCGCAGGCGTCCTTGATCTGTTCGACGCCATCGGTGAACGTCGTGGGCAGCCAGCTGGTGGTACCGCGACGGGCGAGCTCGGTTGAGCTGATATCGATGCCCTCGGGATCGTTATCGGTAGTTGAGTGGTTGTAGAAGCCATGGATGTGAGTATCGACCATACCCGGTGCGATCCACGATCCCGTGTAGTCCTTAATCTCGCAAGAGGGCTCGTCGGCCTGCCAGGCGCCAAAAACGCCATCCTCGACCATAAGATAGCCGCCCAGTTGCGGGCCTGCCGGCAAGAAGAACTTGTCAGCCTTAATTGCGTACGTGCTCATATGCACTCCTCGCTTCTAAAGCAGTTGACTGTGGTAATGCTTATACCCAGCTCACGTAAAACAAAAAGCGCCCGCCCGCCGTTATGAGCGGACGGGCGCCCTTACAGGGGGACGCGATTAAGCGGTGAAGGGGTGAATCGTCACGCCCTTAACCACGCGGTTGACCGTGCCGGTGGGGCTCGGCGTATCGGGCGTGTTGCCCACGCGGACGGAGTTGAGCAGGCTGATAGCCTGGGCAAACATCACGAACGGCAGAGCAAGGTAACCCTCGGGAAGTGCCTCGTAGCCCTTAAAGGTGAAGGACTCACCCTCATAGACGGTGGCACCTTCCTGCTGAACGGCGATGGTGTGCTGAGCGATCTCGTCGCCACCGATCTCGTTGAGGATGTCGATGTCGTACTGACGGGTGTAGGCGTCGTTGTTGACGAACACGAAGACGAGCGTCTTATCGTCGACGAAGGACTTAGGTCCGTGACGATAGCCCATGGAGGTGTCGTAGGAAGTAGCGACCAGACCGTGAGCGAGCTCGAGGATCTTGAGCTGGCTCTCCTGAGCAAGGCCACCGAAGGAGCCAGAACCCAAGTAGGTCACGCGGTTGAAATCGCCAGCCAGGTAATCGGCGATCTCGGGCTCACGGGAGATGACCTCCTCGCCCATCTTGGCAATCGTCTCGACCCACTCGGCCTTCTGCTCGTCAGAGGCAGTGTCGAAAATAAGGGTGGAGAGCAGGGTCATGCAGGAATAAGAACCAGTCATGGCGAAGCCCTTGTCGTTGGCGCGCGGAATGAGCAGCGTCAGCGCATTGGGATCATCGGCAGACTCGACGGCAAGCTTGCCCTCGGGAGCGCAGGTGATGTTGAGGAACTTGACGTTGTGGACGAGCTCCTTGGCAACGGCAACGGCGGCAAGGCTCTCGGGGCTGTTGCCAGAGCGGGCAAAGGAAACCACGAGCGTGGGATCCTCGGCGCGCAGGAAGTCGCGCGGGGCGCTCACGATGTCGGTCGTGGCGATGGGCTTAAAGTCGTAGAGATCAGTGTTGCCAGCGTGACGCAGGTACGGGGCGCAGGTATCGCCAACGTAGTCGGACGTACCGGCACCGGTGAAGACAACGGACAGACGACCCGCGCCCATAGCGCGAGCCTCGGCCAGGAAGGCCTCGATGGCCTCCTTGTTCTCGCGATAGATGTTGAGCGTATCACGCCAAAGCTCGGGCTGCTGAGCAATCTCGGCCGTGGTGATCTGGGCGCCGAGCTCGGTGAGCTCCTCGACACTCTTCTCGAACATTTCTAATACCTCTCTCTAGAAGTAATCCTCTGACGTGCAATTATACACTTCGGTTGGTTATCTGGTAGTAACCAGTTAAATGCAAAGAATCACCATATGGAAACGATGCGAGCACTAGTTACTGCGCTGGTGGTAAACCTTGTATTTAAACTGATCGGCACGAGCAACCGAGAGTGTGTACTCCACTACCTCGTTTGACTCGTTATACGTAGTCCTGACCAAATCGAGCACAGGCGAGCCCTCGACAATTCCCAAAAGGTGGGCATCGGTGGGACGGGCTATGCTCGCATAGAACTCCTCTTCGGCCACGCGAATCTTTTGCTGAAAGTCCTGCTCAATCACATCGTAAAGCGGCTTACGCTCCAGCAGCGGTCGCTTTAGGGACAGAAATTGACGAACCGGTAGATAGCTGCGTTCGACCATCATGGGCATGTTGTCGGCAGAGCGAAGACGCTTGAGCTTAAAAATGCGATCACCGATGCGCAATCCCATATGCTCGGCCAGATTCTTATCGGCCTCCATCTCGCAAAACTCGAGAATCGTGGTCTCGGGTTCTCGACCCATCGCGCGCATCTGCTCGGTAAAGCTGTAGGACTGCATAAGATTGGTTGCTTTTGCCGAACGGTCGGTCACAAAGGTACCGCGACCGTGCTGCCGAACCACCAGTCCTAAACGCTCCAGTTCCTGCAGAGCCAGGCGTACCGTAGTGCGCGAGAGACCATAGCGCTCCGAAAGTTCGCGCTCGGAAGGAATCATGTCACCGGCGCGATATTCATGGTCAATCTTTTCGGTCAGAATATCGACCAGCTGATCGTACAGCGGTTGCTTACGCGCTCCGATCGCCATCCTATCCTCCCTTTTGCTCGAATTCGGCTAACTAGCTAGGGTGTTATGCATTATCTGTCTGCCACACCCGAATCATTAAGAAAACAAAAGCCGCGCGCTCTTTCGAGCACGCGGCTTTTAACATACACATGGCTTAAGGGGTCGGGGTGTGAGCCGCGTAGGGACACACCCCTCAAGCTAGAGCCTTACCAGATGCTCGGCCAGAGACCAAGCGGGCCAGCGCCCAGGATGCCAAGGACGAAGAGCAGGAGAATGCCCTTGGTCGGGGTCCAGCTGTGCTTAGCGAACATGTAGTAAAGCAGCAGCGTAAGCATAAGCGGGACGAGCTTCGGGACGATGGTGTTGAGGGTGTCGGCAACAGAGAAGTTGACCGGATCCTCGGTAACGGTGCCGTAGGTCACGGACTCCATGCCGTTACCCAGATCGGTGACGCCGCACTCGACAGCGTTGCCGTCGGCATCGGAAGCGGTAAGGGCGTTGCCGTCCTTATCGGTCATGGCGATGGTACCGGCCTCAGCGGTCTCGGTATCGATGCCCTCCATACCGGTGAAGTTCTCGGCCTCCTTCTCGGAGACGATCACGGTAGTAGCGGAGAGGCCACGGGTGGTGCCGTTGGGGATCTGGAGGTTGATCTGGGTGCCACCCATGGTGACGACCAGGCAACCGACGACGAAGACGCCCATGATGGAAGCGGCACGCGTGAAGGCCTGCATGTTGGCGGTCAGAGCGTCAATAGCGCTGGTGCCAAGCTTGTAGGACCAGTTCATGAGCCAGAAGCGCAGAGCGAACTGGACGACGTTGAAGATCACCAGGAAGATGATCGGTGCAGCGGCGTTGCCGTTGATGGCCATGTTGGAGGTGATGCCGGCCGTGATAGGCACGAGCGTCAGCCAGAACAGGGCGTCACCGATACCACCGAGCGGGCCCATTGCGGCGACGCGGACGGCGCGGATCGTGGGGATGTCAACCTTGTTCTGCTCGAGCGAAAGCACGATGCCCATAACAAAGGTGACGAGGAACGGGTGGGTGTTGAAGAACTCCAGGTTGTGGCTCATGGAAGCCGCGAGGTCGTTCTTGTTGGTGTGGATCTTCTCCAGACCGGGGATGATGGAGTAAAGCCAGCCAGCGGCCTGCATGCGCTCGTAGTTGAACGATGCCTGCAGGAAGCAGGAGCGCCAAGCCATCTTGTTGAGGGTCTTCTGGTCGAGCTGCGGAGCAGGAGTGAGATCCTCGTAGTGCTCCGGGATCACATACTCATTAGATGCCATCTTCGAAGTCACCTCCGTCAGAAACAGCTGCACCCTTCAGCTCGGTCTGCTGCTGGAAGTCCCAGAAAGCGATGCCGAAGCCGATGAGAGCGAGGATGAGCAGAGCAGGGGTTGCCAGCGAATCGTTGGCAACGGTGATGAGCGCGAGGCCAAAGCCCATGAGGAAGAAGCCCCACATATCGCGGTTCATCATAACCTTGAGCAGGACGGCGAAGCCGACAAAGCGCATCATGCCGCCTGCAGCGGAGAGACCGGTCTGCAGCCAAGTCGGGATGGCAGAAGCGATGGTCTGACCGATGGTAGCGCCAGCGATGAAGAACAGGGTGACGACGACAGCGAAGATCAGGCCGAGCAGAGCCATGGCGAAGTAGTTCAGGCGCTCGATGCC
The DNA here is from genome assembly GCA_019414345.1 of Collinsella sp. Lineage (GTDB taxonomy): Bacteria > Actinomycetota > Coriobacteriia > Coriobacteriales > Coriobacteriaceae > Collinsella. The sequence continues at coordinate 17,555 of DXMF01000028.1, read as the reverse complement.
CTTGGTGTCCGCGTTGTGAGCCATGTTATCGGCCGTGGACATAAGCGGGGACATAAGCGTGAAGACCAGGGTAACGCCAAGCTGGCCAAGCAGAGCGAACGGAATGGCGAGGCCGACTGCCGCGTTGGGCTCGAGGCCCGTGGCGATAGCGAGAATGGCTGCCATGATGCCGCCGATGACGGCGTTAGGCGGCTGAGCGCCTCCGATCGGCATGTTGCCGATCGTCATGAGCTGATAGGTACCACCCACGAGAAGACCGGTGTTGAGGTCGCCAAGGATAAGACCGATGACGGCGCCGGTGACGATGGGCTGATAGAGAGACTCGAGGAAGTCAAACTGGTCGATTGCCGCGATGAACGTGACGACGAAGACCAGAGCGATCTGGATGATCGAGTATTCCATCTTGCTCCTCCTTTCAAAATGTATGTACGCACTTTGGATTTCACGTACAGAACGTCAGGGTTTCACTCCTGACAACGTGGATCACGAGGATTACGAGAAGAGCTTGCTCGTGTCCTCAACAGGCGTGCTCGGAACGCGCCTGATCTCCAACTCCACCCCCAATTCCTGCAGCTCTTTAAACGCAGCGACATCCTCGTCGTTAACTGCGACGGAGGTGGCGACTTGGCGCTTTCCTTCCGACATGTGCATGTTGCCGATGTTTACCTTCTTTATAGGCACACCGCCCTTGACGAGCGTAAGCACATCTTCCGGTGTTTCGGCCACGATGAAGATCTTCTGGCGCGGGCTCGCCTTGCCAATGACGTCGATGGTCTTCTGCAGAGAGAAGAAACGCGTAGCGACGCCGGCGGGAGCGGCCATCTTCATGAGGTTCTGGCGCATGGTGTTGGACGCCACGTCGTCGTTGGCGACGAGGATGAGGTTGGAGCCCAGGGTGGAGTTCCACTGGGTGGCAACCTGACCATGAACCAGTCGGTTATCGATGCGGGTAAGAAGAATGTTGGGTTCTGCCATGTTGATCAGCTTCCTTTCGTTATTTGCTGACGACAGTTACTTGATCTCCTGAATCGCGTAACGCGAAACATCTACGACGGCTCCGGATCGGACTTTGATCTGGACCTTCTCGCCTTCGATGCCTTTGACGGTTCCGTAGATACCGCCGGCGAAAAGAACCTCTTGACCCGGCTTGAGCTCGGTGTGCAGCTCCTTGAAGTACTTCTGCTTCTTCTTCATGTTGATTTGCGACCAGATGGTGTAAATCAAGCCCATGATGACAAGCAGGCCTAAAAGGGCGACCGAGGAGCTCAGGACGTTGGCTCCGAAATCGGCCATTAGATGCCGTCCTCGTCGCCGAAGATATCCTCTTCGTCGGAGCCGGCAACGGATGCGACCGTCTGGGCGGTGATGCCCGTCTGGCCAACGGTCACGGCCTGCTCGCCAAGCTCGGCGAGCGTGGCGTTGCCGCGGAGGAACAGAAGCTCAATAACCATGGGAAGGTTGGTGCCGGTCAGAACCTCGACGTTGTCGACATCCTGGGCAATCATCATCGCCTGGTTGAACGGGGTGCCACCAAGCAGGTCGGTAAAGACGAGCACGCCATCGCACTCCTCGCGCATGGCGGTAATAGCGGCGCGGAGATCCTCACCGTAGGAAGCAGCCTGGTCGCCCTCAAAAGGAACGACGGTAAAAGCGGGCTGGTCGCCAGCAACCATAGCGATAGCGCTTGCGAGGCCGGGTGCGAACTGTCCATGACCGGTAAGAATAAAGCCAACCATTCAAATTTCCCTTCCGAAGGTGTGTACGATCTGAGTCCGATGATTTTCGGAAGCCAGCGGGCGCTCGCCCTTAAAGCTTCTTAGAAAGCGTACTTTGAAGACCAGTGGTTTCTAAACTGGTAGTAACCACGTGACGTGTTGTTGTCACTATATCACCCCAGAAGAGGTCGCTTTCGTTGATTCATACGGTAAAACGTTTTTGCACCGCTCACGGTGATAAATCGACCGTTTACCGGTCGTTAACACTTCTACCTGCGGTTTTGAAACCGTTCCGAAATGCTTTGGCAAAAGATCGGATCTTTTCCTGTGTCTAAACAACGCAGGGCGGCTAAAAATAGCGTGTAGAAAAATTGCAGGTCATTGTGAAGATATGTGAATTGGTCTTTTTGACTTAATACCAGTTAGAACCAGTTTTGAGATTATCGGTGAACGGTAGTTTTCGACCGTTCACCGGTTACTTGCAATCGTTTGCAGTCGTTTTCCCAGATGAATTAGGGAAACACAATGGAGCGCTTGCGCGGGCGCGAGGCCTACTCCAGTGGTTTCGGCAGCAAAAAGCCCGCTAGAACGTTGTCCGTTCTAGCGGGCTAAATCAGGCAGATCGGCTAGCGCACAGTAGTGCAGGCAAACCTTACGCAAACAGGCCGTAGATGCTGATGTTGGCCTTGGCATACAGGCCGTTAGCATACTCGGTCCACTTGGAGCTGGCGCTCGAAGCCTGCGAAGAGTACTGCTGGTAGGCGGTGTAATAGGCGGTCATGGCCTGCTTGTAGGTAGCGCTATCAGCCGTAAAGGCATCGTCAGCGAAGGCCTTAGCGTAGGTGCTATCGGCGTCCTTCCAGGTGCCCTTTTCGCTATCCCACTCGTCGCCGGCAAGTTTGATGATGTAATCGGCGTAGTCCTTGCTCGCGGTCTCCTCGTTGCCGTCAGCAGGCTCGGTCGGGGCGGTCGGCATGCTTGCGGAGCTATCGCCCACCTTCTTCTTGTAGAGCTTCTGCAGCGTCGCGGACTGACGGACGATCTGCTTGGCCTGGTCCTTGGACACGCCATACTGCGTGGCCATGGTCTTGTAGTCCGAAGTGCCGATGGAATCCTCGGCGTACTTCTTCATCTCCTTAGAAGAGACGGTGATGCCCTCGTCCTCGGCAGCGTCGAGCAGGATCTTGTTGCGCACGTAGGACAGGATGACGTCGGCAGAGGGAGCGGTGTAGTTGCCATCGCCATCCTTGACGGTGTCGAGGCTGTACTGGCTCTCAATGGCCTCGCGCGCGGTGATGTCGCTCTTCTTGCCGTTGTAGCTGTAGCTTGCCACGGTCGAATCGAGCTGGTCCTCGGTGAGGGTCGCCGAGCCGACACCCTTGCCGCCAAAACCACCATTGCCAATAAAGAAGCCAATCACGGCAGCAATCACGACTGCAACCACAAAGGCGGCAATCATCGTCTTCTTGTGCTTGGATGCGCGGTCGTCTTCGTCGGAACCCAGGATATCGTCGTCCTCGTCCTGCTCCTCGGGCATGAGGTTCTCGTCGGCGGCGTCCGCGGCGATCTTTGCCTCCAGGCGAGCGTCCTCCTCCTCGGCCGTCGTACCGGCGGCAATATGTTCGGCAGACGTACCGGCGACCAGATCGATCTTCTCCTCCTCATCACCATCGGGGCCTTCGCCGCGCTCGATGATCTGGATGCCGTCGATCTCGTCCTTCTCGTCCTTCTTTTGAATCAGACCCATATCAGTTACTCCTTGTTAGGAAACATAGTCCGCAATAGAATACGCCCGACAAAGCGCCGGGCGTATTGATTCTCAGGTTATACGCAAACACTTAAGTACTATTTAGGCGTTTGCAGTCTGCATGCCTTAGGCCAGGTGCGCGATAACGGCATCGGCAAAGGCCTGCGTGCCCACAGCGCCCTCAACGGAGCCGGTCTGGGCACGACGAACGTCGCCGGTAACCTGCTCACCCTCGTCGAGCGTGGCAGAAACGGCGGCGCGAATGCGATTGGCCGCGTCGTTCTCGCCCAGGTGATCGAGCATCATAGCCGCGGACAGAATCTCGGCCGTGGGGTTAGCGATATCCTGGCCAGCGATATCGGGCGCGGAGCCGTGCGTCGCCTCGAAGATGGCGCAGTCGGCACCGATGTTGGAACCCGGAGCCATACCCAGTCCACCTACCAGACCGGCGCACAGGTCGCTCACAATGTCACCGTACAGGTTGGGCAGCACCAGGACATCGAAGTCGTTGGGGTTCTGGACCAGGCCCATGCAGGTGGCGTCGACGATCTTGTCGTTGAACTCGATATCGGGATAGTTGGCGGCCACCTCGCGCGCAACGCGCAGGAACAGGCCATCGGTCGCCTTCATGATGTTGGCCTTATGCACGGCCGTCACCTTTTTGCGGCCGCAGCGGCGGGCGTACTCAAAGGCGTACTCCACAATGCGGCGGCTCTTGGCGATGGAGATGGGCTTGATCGAGATAGCGGAATCGGCGGCGAAGGCCTTCTGACCCGAGCGCTCGACAAGCTGCGAGAGCTCCTCGACCTCGGCAGCCCCCTCATCGAACTCGATGCCGGCATAGAGGTCCTCGGTGTTCTCGCGCACGATGACCAGGTCGACGTCGCGGAAGCGCGAGCCGTCGCCCGGCTGCGACAGGCAAGGGCGCACACAGGCGTACAGGTCAAAGTGCTTGCGCAGGGCGACGTTAACGCTGCGGAAACCCGTGCCAACCGGCGTAGTAATGGGACCCTTGATGGCAACCTTGGTCTCGGCGACCGCATCGAGCACGTGCTGGGGCAGCGGCGTGCCAAACTCGTCCATGACACCGGCACCGGCCTCCTGGACGTTCCAATTGATCTGGACACCGGCGGCCTCGACCACGCGGCGCATGGCCTGCGTAATCTCGGGACCGATACCGTCACCGGGAATCAGGACTACATCGTGCGCCATAATCTGTTACTCCTCGTCTTCGGCGTCGTCAGATTTTTTAACGCTAGCACGCTTCTTCTTTTTGGAGAGATCCAGGCCAAAACGTTTAACAAGCATTTCGCAAATCTCGCTCGAACGGGCCTTGAGATAGCTGCCTTTGCCGTTCTCGGCGTCGAACTTAAGGCGCAGCGCGAGCTTCTCGGCAACCTCGGCGTCAATCTCGCCCTGACCAAACTCGTACAGGCAACCGAGCATGTCGCGATACTCGAGATCACCGTGGTAGCACTGGATGGCCTCGTCCAGGATGGGCCAAGCCTCGCGCGAACGCTCGACACTCGTGGCGCCCCACACGCACAGCAGGCGGAAGGCGGCATAGCGCAGCGTGGAGGAAATCTCGTCGAACAGTGCGGTCTCGGCGCCCTCAAAGGCATCGCCCAGCTGCTCGGGGCAGGTGGTGGCGAGCGCCGTCAGGGCATCGAGAGCCTCCCAGCGGGTCTGCGCCTCGGGGCGGTCGAGCGCCTCGATCAGCGCGGGCACGCAGGGCACGACGCGCTGGGGATCGCGCTCGGCAAGCAGATGCAGCACGCGGGCGGCAAACTGGCGGATGCGGCGCGTGGGGCAGCCGAGCTCCTGAACCAGGCGGTCGACGGCGTTCTCGTTCTCCTCTGCCAGCTGAAGCTGTGCCAGCTCCTCGTCGGTGAGCTGTTCGTCTTTGTTTTCTGCCATAGTTACCTCTTCTTACTATTACTTAGCGTGCTTGCCAGCACCCTTGCTGTCATCGGTGACCGAGATGAGCTGTCGGTCGGCCGCGCCATTGCGACGCGCACGGCGGCGTTCCTCAGCGTCGCCCGCGTCGGCGGCGGCGCGATGAGCCTTGTTGACGTTAAAGACCTCGTCGTGTTTGCGCCACGGACCGACGGACTCGCCAAAGCTCATCTTAAGACCGGCGATAAAGCCGCCGAGCCAGCCGATCGGCGCAAACTGCACCAGCGGGAACAGCGAGAACACCCAGGTCAGTAGGACGACTGCCGCCGCTCCTGCAAAATTGGCAATCCAGTAGTCGCGCTTGGTGATCACGCGCTTTTCGCACGCCCACTGGCCGCACAAAAAGCCAATGTAGATCGCAAAGAGAAAGAGCACCAGCGCTAGTACCACGAACGTCCAGCTCATGGGCGCTACTCCCCGTGATGGTGGCCGCAGCAGCACTCATGGCCGTCGTCATGGCCGTGGCCGCCGCAGCACTCGTGGTCCTCGCCGTGATGGTGACCGCAACCGCACTCATGGTCGTCGCCGTGCTCGCCGCAACCGCAGCCTTCCTCGTGAGCGCCATGCTCCTCGGGACGATACTGCGACCAGTCCAGACCGGCGGCGATGGCGTCGGCCTCCTCCTTATAGAGGACCGTGACGGCCTGGGTACCCAGCTTGGCACCACCGATGGCGTCGAGCATGTCGTAGAGCGTAAAGGCCACGTCGGCACCGGGCAGCGCAAGCTCGCGGTCGTCGGCATAGGCGAGCGCCAAGCGCAGGTCCTTGATAAAGTGCTCGACCATAAAGCCGGGCTTGTAGTCGCCGTCGAGCGCCTTGGGAGCCAGGCTCTCCATGGCGCCGGACTTGCCGGTGCCGCCCAGGATCATCTGGCGGGTCTTCTCCAGGTCAAGGCCGCTCAACTCGGCAAATGCCATGGCGTCTGCCATGCCGACCATGCAGGCGCCCAGCGACACCTGGTTGGCGAGCTTGGCAGCCTGGCCCTTGCCGGCGCCGTCGAAGCAGCAGATGTTGGCCGCAAAGGTGGCAAGGATGTCGCGGACCGGCGCGATGTCGTTCTCGGTAGCGCCCACGATAGCCGTGAGCGTACCGGCGATAGCGCCCGACTCGCCGCCGGTGACGGGGCAGTCAAACGCCATGCGACCAGAAACCTGGGCGGCCTCGGCAATGTCACGGGCAAGCTCGGGCGAGCTCGTGGTGAGGTCGATCAAGACCGCACCCGGCTTGGTGCACGCGAGCAGGCCGTCGCCCGCCAGGTAGAGTTCCTCGACCTCGGAGGGATAGCCCACCATGGTAAAGACGACATCGGCGTTCGCCGCGGCATCGGCCGGCGTATCTGCCCAGACGGCGCCGCGCTCGATAAGCGCCGCCGCCTTGGACTTGGTGCGGTTGTTGACCGTGACGGGATAGCCGGCGTCCAGAATGTGGCCGGCGATGGGGGCACCCATGATTCCGGTGCCAATGAATGCGACGGAGAGCTTGTTTGCCATGAAACCTTTCCTTTTGGGTTGGGTGTTGTTACCAGGTTGAATACTCGGTGCCAGCGTTTGGGCTGTGAGTCGAGGGCGATTACGGACGCAGCGCTTGCCTACTGACCGCGCACGCGGCGGGCGATACGGTCGGAAAGCGACGCCTTGTCGGCGCGGTTCTTACCCCAAAACGCGCAGCCCACCATGCCGGGGCCCACGTGCGAGCCGATGGTGGGACCCACGGAGCCGCGAATGATCGTGACGTCGGCGCAACCCTCCTCCTTGCGGATGGCGGCTTCGAGCCAGTCACCATCCTTTTCGGCATCGGCCGTCATGATGGCGATGGGCATGGTGCGATCGGGCACGTAGTTCTCGCGGAACGACTTGAGGATGGACTTGAGCGCCTTCTTGCGGCCGCGGTTGACGCCGATCAGCGACAGCGAGCCGGCCAGGTCGTAGGAGAGCTCGGGCTTGACATCGAGCTTTGCCGTGAGCTGCGCCGCCGCGGGCGGAATGCGGCCGCCGGCAGCCAGTGCGTCGAAGCTCTCGAGCGTAAAGTAGCCGTGGACGTAGGTCTTTGCCTCGTTTGCCCAATCGACCAGCTGCTTGGCGGTCAGTCCCGCCGAACGCTGGCGCACGGCCTCGAGCGCCAAGAGCGCGCCGGTCGCACAGGGTAGAGCGTTGTCGACCACGTACAGCTCAAAATCGGGATACTCGGCGCGCACGGCGTCCGCCGCCTGGCACGCGGAGTTGTAGCTCGACGACAGCGCCGAGGTAAAGCACAGGTAGACCGTGGGCGTGCCCTCTTTGGCGCACTCGGTAAAGAACTCGATATAGCGACCGAGCGACACAGCCGAGGTGGACACGCGGGCACCGGCGCGCATGCGGTCGTAGAACTCCTTAGGGCTCATGCTCGACCAGATGTCATCCGTGCGCTCTTCGCCATCGATAATGAAGGGGAAACCCAGGATATCGACATCGAGGTTCGCGGCGACCTCGGGGCTAAAGTCGCAGCAGGTATCGACGACGATGCGGCAGCGGTCAGAATGGCCGGTAGATGCAGCCTTGTCCATCAAAGCGACTCCTTACGTAAAAAAGGCGACCACCCGCATGGGATGGCCGCCAACCGTTAACTCATGCAAGTTAACGTATTTTACTCGTCAAGTGTTTCGATACGGGGCTTGATGATGCCATATCCACCATTCTTACGGTGATACACCACATTGATAAGGCCGGTCGTCGCGTTCTCGAACACGTAGAAGTCGTGGCCGAGCAGATCGGTCTGCACCAGCGCCTGCTCCTCAGTCATCGGGGTGACGTCGATGACCTTCTCGCGGACGAGCAGGTCGTCCTCCTCCTCGGGCAGCAGCAGGTCGGCCAGATCCTCGACGCGCTCGACCGGCGCAACATCCGCGGCGCTGGCACCGCCCTGGCGGTTGTCCACGACCTTGGTCTTGAACTTACGCAGCTGGCGGGTGACCTTATCGGCGGAGAGGTCGATGGCGGCGTACATATCTGCACCGTGCTCGGCAACGCGAATCACCGAACCGCGGGCACGAACCGTGACCTCGACGATTGCCGGGTTGGGGTTCGAGGGGTTCTTCTCATAGCGAAGTACAACGTCGACCGTCATGGGCTCGATATCGAAAACCTTGAGCGCCTCGCCGATCTTCTCATCCACATGCGCACGCAGAGCATCGGTTACCGTCGTCTTGCGTCCAGAAACCTTGATATCCATACGTGGCTCCAATCTGCCTCGGGGACTTACTGTACTGGCTATGTACCCATTGCCGTGCATTTAATCACGCGGATTCCTAAAGACCCGAATAACGATTGCTTGATACCGCATACCGAAGTCTCGTACTTTTCCATGGCAAAGTGCGCTATAGGAGGGAGCTGGCGGCTTTATATTTGGTCCCAAAAATTGGCTTTGACCTGCTGGTTTTATAGGGATGGAAAAGCCGGGCTCCCCTATTGGGGAAGCCCGGCAGTGCGTGTTGAAACCGTGAAGAGGTGTCCTTTCCAACGTATAGGAGACACCACCCCTAGCAATAACTAGCTATTGAGTTTGTTAATGTCGTCGTCAGTGATGGTGCCTTCCTGGCTGGACGATTTGTCCTCGGAGGATGCGGTCTCATTGTTGGAATCGAAGGACTCGCTGCCGGAGGACGTGGTCTCACTGGACTCAGAGTCGCCCGGCTGCACGTTAGCGCCCGAAACCGTCTTAGTGGTGAGGTCGTAGGGAATCTGACCGTACCAGACGCAGTGAACCGCCTCGAGCGTACCGTCGACCGTGATGTCGTCGAGGGCATCACTCACGGCACGGCACAGTTCGTCATTGGACGAGAGGCCCGCAACACCAAGCGTCGAGGGCGCCTCGAGCGCACCGACATAGGAGACCTCGCTCATCAGGCGTGCAAGATAGCCGCCGGCCGTGGAGTCGCAGATCACATAGTCGACCTCGCCGGACTCGAGCGCCTCAAAGCACTCGTTGATGTTGGAGTAGGTCTTTTGGTTGGCGGTGATGCTCTGCTTAGCAAGCGCCTCCTGCGAGGCCGAGGACATCTGAACGCCCAGAGTAGACGTGTTAAGGGTATCGGTGGAAACGCTTAGCGACCCACCATCGCTAGTTTTACCGAACACGGAAGTGGCATCGTACAGGCAGGTGCCGAGCGAGCTAATGTCCCCGTCCGTGGAGTTAATCTCGCCGATAAAGATATCGGCCTTTTTGTCGCCGAGCGCGGAACCTGCCGAGGACGCATCGACAAAGGTGACCTTAAGGCCCATGCGGCTTGCGAGGGCGCGGGCGGCGTCAACCGCATACCCCGTGAGCTCGCCGTCGGCGCCCTGCATTGCCTGCGGCGCATCGGAAGTATCGAGGGCGACCGTCAGGGTTCCGGGAGTGACCAGGGCATCGTCCGACACCGCCGGCGTGACGGTCTCGTACTCGATCTGGTCGATCGTGGGAGTCGTGAACGTAGACAGCGGGTTGAACGCGCATCCGCTCAGGCCCAAAACGGCGATGACCGCTGCGGTCCCAGCACCTAACCGAGCCGCGTGCATCAAGCTGCCCCTCACCATGTCCACTACCCTGCCTTCTGTGTCGTATACGATCCGTGCGTTGCGCGGAATATCAGGTTGTTCCCACCAGCTGACCTGGTATTTGACCCCACACTTGCGCACCGGGGTGTTTGCTCGGGAGGCCGCAGCCACCTTCACGACTGGCCCGCTCGCCCGCGAGGCGGTATTGCCCCAAAGAAAGTAGAACGGACGGTGCGGCTTACATCTAGGACGCGCCATGATCGCGCCGCGCGCACGCGGTCGCTTACGTGGATCCCTTTGACCGCGTCTGTCTTGGACTAGGACGGGCATTTCGTCCGTCCGCAACCACAGCCTGGTAGGAACGTAGCGCATTATAGCTAAGTTCAAGCTAAAGTTTAAGGTTAGGGGCGTTATTCGCATCGCGAGTACAGATTTCGCAGGTCAGGACGGACCGCACGTGCTCTGATTGAGCCCGTCGCTCCCCTATGGAAAGCCCCAACACACCCGTCTTAGGGCGCCTTGGCCAAAAAATAGCAAATATGAGTACTGTTACCAATTTAGTAGCAGGAGTTTTTGGCTCTGCAAGCTGTTTTCACGCTCTATAACGTCAGATTGATGCCAGGATATTCCACATTTGTTTAATAACTTTCTAATTTACCCCCTCTTCCAGTCCCAAAATCCCTGATTTTGCTGTTACTGAATTTGTAGCAGTACTCATATTTGCTATATTTTGGCCAGAGCATATATCCAACCCCCTGTTTCAGAGCATTGTTAGGCGGGTTTAAGCCCAAAACACGCCCGCAGCGTGTTAAGCAGCGCCTCTTGCTTTTTCCTGCGGGCATCGACACGATTCCGGTACCGCTTTCGCATACGCTGGTGCATGCGCCATGCGAGCGCCTCCATTGCTTCCATGTCGCAGAGCATCTCGTTATTGACCGTCGCGACCTCGATTCCCATAGTAATCAAGCCCGTGTTGCGTTTTTCATCATGGATACGTCCCCTCCGGGAGGAATGGCCCAGCTCACCGTTGTATTCCAGGTCAAACTGGGCTGCTTCCTGATACGCATCGCAAACTGCATGCGGCATCCCCGAGATTGCCTGCGCACGGTCATCGAACTCGATCTTGTAGTCGGTCTTAAAGGGACCGCAGGCAAATCCGCCATAGGAAAACGGAAGCGAAAACAGAGCGAGCATGATGCACTCCATGGGCGAGCGCAGATTTTCTGACAGGTAGGGACACAGGCGCAGCAGCTGTTTGGCCACATTCCCCTTGCATGCCGCGAGGTAATCTACCAGGCAATCGGGTGTCAGCACGGACTCGACCTCAAAGTAACCGACATCTGGCGGCTGGTCTTTGTCCTTTGCCAATTTGTTCACGACAGGCGAGGTGTAGGGAGGCAGATACTTCCCGCGGTCACTCAGTGAAATCTTAGAGCACAGCTCCTGGGCCAGGGCAAATGCCTGGATGCAGCCGACCTCGCGCGCGACGGCTACGCAAAGGGCCTCGGGAGATAGACTGTACACCCCCGGTTCCACCTCTAGAATCGAGCCGGCGGGCAACTCGGAGCATACGGACCAGCTCACGCCAAGAATACGGCGGCGCTGCGCTGCAGATCCTACCAGCAAGCACAAATCCTCTTGCACCTCGCCGCTTGCGGCCCCAATCCGCACCAAATCGGGAAGATAGATGTCCTCGGTCGAGGGCGACGACGTGCGCAGCACACGGCGCTCTTCATCGGGATTAAGGTCCTTCCAGCTTATGTAGCCCATCTGCCGGCGCTCGGCGCGCATCATGCGCAGCGCCGAGGCACCCGTCAAAATTACGGAAGCAGCCAGCTGCTCGCTTGCAGGCTTGCCACGCTGCCCGATCTTTATTGCCATCTGAACCACCCCTACCAAACGCGTGCGATAGCGAGGCCATCAACGGCCGCAGCGCCGGCGCGCTTGAGTTCCGCCGAAGCCGCTGCCATCGTCGCACCCGTGGTGATAACGTCGTCGATAAGCAGCAGGCGCTTGCCCCGCACATCCTCAACCGTCTCGTACATGCCTTGGGCACGCTCGCGGCGCTCCTCACGACCGAGTTCGCGCTGGTCGCCATGCCCGTACTTGACGAGAGCATCGAGCAGGGGAACACCCGACAGCTCGCAAAATGGGCGCGCAATAGCCTCCATATGATCAAAACCACGCCGCCGAAACGCTGCCGCCGTCGCAGGCACAAACACCACCGCATCCGCACCGGACAGCACACCTCCATAGCGATCGGGCGCTACGACCTGGGCATGCAGGGCGGTGTCGTAGAGCAGCTCCGCCAGATACGGAGCCAGACGTCGCTCGTCCGCATCCTTGTACGCTTTAATGATGCGCGGCAGCGGATGCGCATAGACGGCGCACGCCAGGCAGCGGTCGAGCGCCTCCGCCATTGCCGAGGACGTGCCCTCGACCGAACACTCAGTGCACAGCAAATCCCCAAACGGGGCGCCGCATCGGGTGCAGCTATGACGTGGGTCGATGAGCGTGAGCGCAGTCAGGCAGTCTTGGCAAATAAGCGTACCGGCGCGCTCGCAGCCGGCACATCGTGTTGGCGACAATGCCTCGAGCGCCTCGCGTGCCACCCGCTCGGCAAACGGTAGCAATTCGTCCGCAAACGGTAGGGCACCGGCACCCTGCAGACAGCTCAATATGTTCAGATGGCTCTTCAAGACACAACCCTCCCTACGTTCGGTCGCAGGGAGGGTTGTTGATTCGGCGCTATGATACCCCGATGCGCTCGGGGCAAGGCGGGCTAAATCCGCTCGCGGGCGTTATTCGCCGGCAGGTGGTTGTGGTGCGGACGAAGACGGGGTCGAGCCCTCGCCACCATCCTGGCGCGGCTTGCGGGAACGACGACGGCGACGGCGCTTTTGACCCTGGTCGGCCGAGCCCTCGCCACCGCGATTCTCGCGCGGCTCGCGCTCGTCGCGAGCGGCGCCACGCGAAGCCTTGGCAGCCGCTCCCCCGCCATCCCCGGGACGACGGCGCGTGACCTTGACCTCGCCATCCGAGACCTGATCGGCCACGGAGGGCACTGAGGGCTTCTGTTGCGCGCCCGAGGAATGGCGACGGCGCGGACGCGGCGCGCGCTCCTCCTCGCCACGTGACTTGCCGCTCTTGTCGACAGGCGCATCGGAGGCCGAGGCGCCCTTGGAAGCGGCACCGGCCTCGCGAGCAGCTGCGGCGCGGAAGGCGTCCTCGCGCTCCTCGCTCGACAGATGACGGCGGCGGCGACGTGTGGGGTTCATGCCGCCGCCGCGATTCTGCTGCTGGGGCTGCTGAACCTCGCGCTCGCGAGAGGCGTTCTTGCCCGCGGCTGCAACCTCGGTAGCATCGCCCGAGCCCGCGCGCTTGCGACGGCGACGGCCATCGGCCGCCCCCTCGGCCTCAGGTGTCTCGGCCTTACCGCGGCCTTTTCCGCGGCCACGGCCCTCGCCCTGGCCCTGACCGGCGCGAGCATCGGATTCGGCATCGCGACGACGGCGCTTGGGCATCGATATGCCCGCCAGGCGATCGGCGTTCGACAGGCCATCGCCCACGTCGACGCCGTTCTCGCGGTCGAGCTCCATGAGCGCCAGGCGCATCTCGGGCGACTCGATGCGCTCGAGCACGTCGCGCGTCACGCAGTCGGGACGGCAGTTGCAACCCTGCTCGGCTGCCTTCTTTTTGCAGCCCTCCGAGCAGGTCATATCGGCCAGGTTGACCTTAAAGACCTTGCCGTTCTCCAGGCGCAGCACCAGCTGCTCGCGCGGCGTGTCATATTCTTGGATACGCGCCTTGCCAAGCGGCGTATCGATAAGCGTCTTCTTTTTGGGCGCGCGGCTCTTAAAGTCCTTATACGCCTCGAACTCGTAGCGCAGGCAGCACATTAGACGGCCGCATACACCGCTGATCTTGGACGAGTTAAGCGGTAGATCCTGCTCTTTTGCCATGCGAATCGAGACAGGCTCAAACTGTCCGCCAAAGCGCGTGCAGCAGAGCTCCTGGCCGCACTGGGCATAGCCGCCCACCAAACGGGTCTCGTCGCGCACGCCGATCTGGCGCATGTCGACGCGAATGTGCAGCGCCGAGGAAAGGTCCTTGACGAGCTGACGAAAATCGACGCGCTCCTCGGCCGCAAAATAGAACACGGCCTTCTCGCCGCCAAACAGGTACTCGACGCCGACCGGCTTCATCTCGAGGTCGAGCTCCTTGACCAGGCGACGGAAATCGACCATGGCCTCGTCACCCTGGATGGCCAGATCATCGGCAAGCTGCAGGTCGATGTCGCTCGCCACGCGCAGCACGGGCTTGAGCGGCTGGCCGATCTCGTCCTGCGGCACCTCGAAGGGGTCTGCCGTGACCAGGCCAATCTCGGTTCCGCGCTCGGTGGAGCAGATAGCATAATCGGCCTCGAGGATATCCAGATCCTGCGGGTCGAACCACAGGTCGCGCGAGGCGTAGGTAAACTTAACGGGTACGACTAACGGCATTTCAGTGCCTTCCTGATATCGAACAGCATGACCTCGATGGCCAGCTGGGGAGTAACGTTTCTGGCGATGTTGCGCTCGGCGGTTGCGACCGCTTCGAGCGCCTGAGTGGCACCCGCAACATTGGTCGCGGCGGCAAGCCGACCGATCGTGTCGCGCACATCCTCGTTCACGACGTCGGCCGCCTCATCCTGAAGCGTCAGCAGTACGTCGCGCATGAGCGTCCGCGCGCTCGCCAGCACTTCCATGATACCCGAACGCTCGCGCGCGTTGAGTTCGCGCTTGTTGCGGTCCTCAAGCTGCTTCAATGCTCCACGCGACAGGTAGTCGGCATTTTGCTCGAGCACCTTTTCCTGCGTGGACTTGACCTCGGCGAGCGGCGCTTTAACGGCGACGATGAGTGACTTGGCGCGGCTGAGCACGTCGGCCTCGTCGGCGGCAATGAGTGAGTCGATGGCACGAACCATCTGACGGCGGGCGTCCTGGCGCTCGGCACTCTTAAGGAACTCGATACCGCGTGTGGGGCTGCCCGCCACGGCGACGGCCATGCGACAACGCGCGATGTCCTGACCGGTGGCGCGGCTCACGGCCTGCGCGGCCGCGGTGGGCGACACCAGCCGAAACGGCACACACTGGCAGCGGCTCACGATGGTGGGCAGCATCACGTCTGCCGAGGTGCCCAGCAGGATGAACATGACGCCCTCGGGCGGCTCCTCGAGCGTTTTGAGCAGCGCGTTGGCGGTGTTGGCGCGCAGCTGCTCGGCACGGTCGATGATGTAGACCTTGGCCTTGGCACGGATGGGCGCCAGGGGCACGTCGTCGAGTAGCTCGCGGGTCTGGGCGATGAGGTAGCCCGTGGCGCTCTCGGGCGTGTAATAGTGCACGTCGGGGTGCGTGTGCCGCGCAACGCGCACGCAGCTGTCGCATGCGCCGCAGCCGTCCTGCTCGCACAGGAAGGCCTGGGCGAGCGCCCACGCGGCGTCGAGCTTGCCCGCGCCGGGCGCGCCCAAAAACAGGTAGGCGTGCGATGCGCGACCGCTGGCGACGGCATTGGTCAAAAAGTCGCGCACGCGCTCTTGGGTGTCGAGCTTGGCCAGCAGACTTGCCTGAGCGGGGGCCATGCTACTCGGCCTCCTGGGCAAGCGCAGCGGTGACGGCGTCCTGGGAAATGTCGAGGCCGTAGGCGCGAACCCGCTCGACCGTCTGCGCGAAGACTTCCTCGATGGACGCGGTCGCGTCGATGAGCTTTACGCGGTTTGGTTCCTCGGCGGCAATGGCGCAAAATCCCTGGTAGACGCGCTCTTGGAAGGCCATGCCCTTAGCCTCCATGCGATCTGCCGCACCACGGGCTGCCATGCGCAGCGCCGCCTGCTCGGGCGTGATGTGGTAGACGAGTGTGAGCGCCGGGTGCGTACCCGCGACGGCCAGGTTGTTGGCATCGCGCACCATCTGACGATCGAGGCCGTCGGCAAACGCCTGATAGCAGGTCGTGGAATCGTAGAAGCGGTCGCACAGGACCACCTTGCCGGCCGCGAGGGCGGGCGCGATAACCTCATGCACTAGCTGGGCACGGGCGGCCTCATACAGCAGCAGCTCGCAAGTGTCGCCCATCGCCGTATTGGCGGGGTCGAGCAGCAGAGCACGGATCTTTTCGCTGATGGCGGTACCGCCCGGCTCGCGCAGGCTCACAACCTGGTAGCCAGCGAGCTCGAGCGCACGGGCAAGCAGGCGCGCCTGCGTAGATTTACCGGCGCCATCGACACCCTCGAGCGTAATGAAGCTATGTTGAGCGGGCACAAAAGCCATGGGCGCAGCCCCTTCCTACAAGGCGCGTAAATGCAGATATATCAACCAAGCCATGATACCCCAGTGCTCGGTGCGTCCCCAATGGCTAAAGGTGCCTTTCCAAAGTTGCGGTGAAATAGGGACTGATTGAAGCTCTGAGACCGCCAAACAGTCCCTATTTCACCGCAACTTATGATGGGGAATTTTGGACGCTGGGTATAATCGTCGTATTGCATTGAAATGTGGCGAAAGGAGTGGCAATGTCTCGGTATTGCGCCTCGTGCGGCAAGCTTCTTGCAGATAATGCCAAGTTCTGCACCTCGTGCGGTGCACCCGTTGAGCAAACAGTCGCGAGCGATAGCCAGCCCGCTTTTGAGCAGACCGGTTCCCTCGATACGCCGCAAGCCAAGGCGGACGACCCCCTCGCCTATCGACCCGACCCCGCCGCAAGCCCCGCGGCCGTCGAGACCACGCAGCGCATACCCGTCGCGAGCGGCTCGCCCCAACAGCAGCCGGCTCCCGCATACGCGCCCGCTTCGCCACAGACCCCCGCTCCCAAAAAGAGCGGCACCGGGCCGCTTATCGCCGTTATCGTTGTGCTGGTGGCGATCATCATCGCCCTGGTCATCTTCTTTGCAATCAGACCTTTCGACAACGCCGCCACGCAGACGGCTGCCGAGGTAGCTAAGCTGCACCATGACGTCGACGAAGATGACCTAAAGCCTCTCGGCGACCCCAACAGCCTGTACGACGATGATGACGATGACGACGAGGATGGCGGCGAAGCAACGCTCTCCGAGCAGAACCTCTACCGCCGACTGAGCGAATACTACGACTTGCTCGAAGACCTCGACAACTACGTCCGTGGCTGCGCGCAGAACTTCAACGGCAGCTATCTGGAAGAAGATCGCACCACCCGTCAAAATCTCGCCGACGTCGCCGAGCGCACAGAGGACACCATCGAGCAGTATTACGACATCGTCGAGGACCTGGACGTCCCGACGAGCTCTAAGAACTACAGTTCCTGGAAAGACATCGTTGCCCTGTATGACGACCTGGATCACCGCATTGACGCAATCTGTGATGCCTGGGAGATCAGCCTGAAATACACCAAGCCTGCGGATCACAAGAATGAGATCGTGGCGCCGCTGTCGCGCGACAACGTGGCGGGCACCAATGACAATAAGTACCGCCTAGACTTTGAGGAGCGCTACCCCGGCGCCAAACCCGTCGAAGTGAACTAGCGCTTTGTCGTTCCCGAGCCGGCAGTTAGGGACGTTCCTAAACTGCCGGCACAGACGATATGAGCAGGACATAAAAACATTGAGAGCCCCTGCTGCAT
>DXMF01000027.1 GCA_019414345.1 Collinsella sp. | reverse complement strand
CCGCCCACAAAGTTGAGCGTGTGGAACACGTTGATCACGGCGCCGGGATCAACGTCGCACACCAGCTTGATAATGTCCTGACTTTCGTAGGTCGAGACAACGGTGTTCAGCAGGTACATCTTTTCGCGGCTGTATCCGCCGACGACCTCGGCGCAGCTAATACCGTGCTGAAAATGGTCAACATAGGCGGTCATGACCTCGTCTGCCTTACGCGTCGTGATTTGCAGCGTCACGCGGTCGTAGCGACGATAGAAACTGTCGATGGTCTTGGTCGAAATAAACTGGAACACGATGGAATACGCCGCCTTGTCCCAGCCAAACATAAAGCCAAAGATCGCCAGGATAAAGCAGTTGAAACCAAAGATGACGCCCCAGATGGTCTTGCCCGTGTGGTTGGAAACCCACAGCGCGATAAAGTCGGTGCCGCCGGTGGATGCGCCGGATTTAAGCGCGATGGCAGCGCCCAGACCCGAGACCACGCCGCCAAAAATGATGAGCATGATCTTGTCGCCCAAAAACGGGGCGAAGTGAAAGATGTTGAGAAAGAGCGATGAGAGCACAACCTGCATCATCGAGAAGATGACGAAGCGCTTGCTAATGCCGCTCCAACATAGGAGTGCCACGGGGATGTTGAGCGCGAGCATACCGAGCGAGATGTCGATGTGAATGCCGCCGAGCGAGGTAACGCGATCGAGCAGGACCGCGACGCCGGTGAGACCGCTCGGAAGCAGGTCGGCGGGCCGAATGAACGCCTGGATCAGAAATGTCTGGAGAACAGCGGAAATGGTGACCGCCACGGCAGTAATGGCGCGGCGGACGATGGTGAGGCGGCCGAGCACGAGCACGCGGTCCGTGAGCTGTTCGATGGCGTTCGCCACGTAGGCTCCTTTCGAAGGCAGATATAGTTGTGGGACATGTCGGCGATTGTAGCATGGCGCGTGCGAGGGCGTTTCAATTCACCCTCTCTCGACAACCAAAGCGGGACCAGCAACTCCACGACCAAAGGCCCAAATTACAAGTGAGTAGACTTTACGCGACCTGCAGAGCACACCCAAAACCGCCACCCCTGTGACCTGCTGTTTTACTAGAGCAGATGCGCTTTGTGCTCGTCCTGCACCAAAAAGTCTACTCACTTAGTCCGAATCGAAGCCAAACGGATCCAAATAGATGACAAATTAAGCCAATCGGGGGTGCGGACAGAAAGTTGGACCGCGGGGCGGTCCGGACTGGAGGTTCGCA
>DXMF01000026.1 GCA_019414345.1 Collinsella sp. | reverse complement strand
CTCAAGGAGTCGGGGCTGGGCCTTTCGGGCGGGCAGCAGCAGCGTCTGTGCATCGCCCGCGCGCTTGCCGTGCAGCCCGATATTCTGCTGATGGACGAGCCCACGAGCGCTCTCGATCCCGTGTCGACGCTGGTGGTTGAGCAGCTGGCCTGCGAGCTCAAAGAGACCTGTACGCTCGTGGTCGTTACGCACAATATGCAGCAGGCGGCGCGCATCTCCGACTCGGTCGCGTTTTTCTTGCTGGGTGAGTTGGTGGAGCACGCACCCACCGCTCAGCTCTTCAAAAATCCCACCGACCCGCGCACGGCGGATTATTTGACGGGACGTTTTGGCTGATACCATCTAGTAAAGGTACCTTTAGGGTTAAGATGCGGTCATATCGGCCGCAAAGGGGTTCAACATGATCTATTACGTCGAGGACGATGACAACATCAGGGATTTGACGGTCTACGCGCTGCGCAAGCAGGGAATCGAGGCCGAGGGCTTTTCGTGCGATGGCGAGTTTAAAGCTGCCGTGGCGCGACGGGTGCCCGATGCCGTCTTGCTCGACATCATGCTGCCCGATACCGACGGTTTGGCAATTATGCGCCGCCTGCGTGCCGATCGCCTGACGGCGACGGTGCCCATCATGATGCTTACCGCCAAGGACACCGAACTCGACAAGGTGATGGCGCTCGATGGCGGTGCCGACGATTACCTGACTAAGCCGTTTTCGCTCATGGAGCTTGCGAGCCGCTGCCGCGCACTGCTGCGTCGTGGCGGCATGGTCAAGCAGGCGAGCGATGTGCTCAGCGTGGGCGACATCGTGCTCTCGCCCAGCCATCGCGAGGTGACCGTTGCCGGCGAGCCGCTTAAGCTCACCCTGCGCGAGTTCGACCTGCTCGAGTACCTCATGCGCAAGCCCGGCGTGGTTTTTACCCGCGAGTCGTTGCTGCAGAGCGTGTGGGGCTGGGACTTCGACGGCGGTTCGCGCACCGTTGACGTGCACGTGCAGACGCTTCGCCAAAAACTGGGCGAGCATGCCAGCGCCATCGAGACCGTGCGCGGCGTGGGCTACCGCTTGGCCGAGCCTTCTGCCGGCGATGGTGCCAAAGGCGACGACACCGCGGCCACCGCATCGGAGGAGTAACCCGTGGTCTTCGCCCCCCAGGGAAAACATACGCTGTCGCACCGCGTTTTTGTGACGATCTTTGTCTGCGCCATGGCGGTTATCGTGGCGTTTACGGTGCTGGGTGCGTTCTTTGTGCAAAACACCTTGGCGGATGCCACGAGTGCCAATCTGGCGCAGGAAACCGAGCTCATTGCTGCCGCTCTCGACGAACAGCAGGAGCCCATCCCGTTCTTGCGTAGTCTCGATCGCGAGGACTTGCGCATCACGCTGATTAACAAGGATGGATCGGTTGCCTACGACAACGAGGCGTCGCCTTCCACACTGCCCAACCATGGCGATCGCCCCGAGGTCATCGAGGCCTTTGAGAGTGGTTTGGGTTCCGCGGAGCGCGCAAGCTCTACGCTCGACGAGATTATGCTGTATCGCGCCGTCGCCCTTGATAACGGCCAGGTTGTCCGCTTGGCGCAGGCCCAGCCTGGCGTTGCGGCGATTTTGCTGTCGATGGTGGCGCCGATGCTGCTTATCGCAGCAGCGGGTGCGGTACTCTCGTTTTTTATGGCGCGCCGCGAGTCCCGTGCCATCATCGCGCCGTTGCAAGAGGTGGATTTGGACCACCCACGCCGTAGCTATGAGCACGCCTATGCCGAGATGGTCCCCATGCTTGAGCGTATCGAGTCGCAGCGCCAGGAACTCAAGCGCCAAATGGCGGTGCTAGCGGACAACGACCGTATGCGCCGCGAGTTCACGGCGAATATCACCCATGAGCTCAAGACGCCGCTTACGGCGATTTCGGGCTATGCCGAGCTCATCGCAAACGGCATGGTCGAGGGCGAGGGCGACCTGCGCAACTTTGGCGGTCGCATCTATCGTGAGGCGGGCCGCTTGGCAGCGCTTGTCAACGATATCCTTACGCTGTCTAACTTGGACGAGGCCGAGCGTGCAACTGAGGGCGAGGCGGTGCCCATTGGTTCCACGGAGCCTATTGAGCTCTCGCGTGCCATCTACGCGGTTGAACAGCGTCTTGAACAGGTCGCCCGTCAGGCGAATGTGACGATAAGTCATGAGACCAAGCCTGTGGTCATCGAAGGCGTGTCGCGCTTGATTGACGAGCTCATCTATAATCTGGCGAGCAACGCCATCCGCTACAATCGACCCGGCGGTACGGTTACGCTGCAGTGCGGCACCAACGACGAAGGCCATCCGTTCCTTGCGGTCGCCGACACGGGAATCGGTATCGCGCCTGAAGAACAGGGCAAGGTATTTGAGCGGTTCTATCGCGTGGACAAGAGTAGGTCCAAGGCGCGCGGCGGAACCGGTCTGGGGCTTGCCATTGTCAAGCATGCGGCCCTGTATCATCACGCCACGCTCGATCTGTCGAGCGAGTTGGGCGTGGGAACCACCATTACGGTGACGTTTCCCATACAGCAGGACGAGCCATTCGCATAGCGATACAACATAGGTATTGATGTAGACGCCGCATTTGACTTTCGGGTGCGGCGTTGTTGTGCAATTTTACGATTGCTTCCGACATTTTTACAGGAGAGCCTGTTTCTTATGTATAGAGTTTGGTCTCGGTAAAAAGATGCGATAACATACGGACAGTTTTGTCAATCCGAACTAGGGAAATGAAAGGCAAGCTGCATGACCCTTCTCGAACTGTTCCAGCTGCTGAAGAAGCACCTCAAGCTGGTCATCACCCTTCCGGTGGTCTGCGCGATCGCCATGGGCATCGTGTCCTTCGCCGCGATGGACAACACCTAGACCGCGACGACGAGCATGTACATTCTCGCCAAGACCGACGATAGCGGCCAGATGAGCTACAACGATCTCTCGGCGAGCCAGATGCTTTCCAACGATATCGCCACGCTGCTGGATAGCGATAGCGTTAAGAGCGGCGCCGCCAAGGAACTGGGCCTCACCGATCTGGATGACTACAAGGTGTCTGTTTCCTCCGAGACCACCACGCGTGTCATTACGCTTTCGGTTACCGGCACCGATGCCAAGGAGACGGCTGAGGTCGCAAAGGCCATAGCTAGCTCGGTGAGTACGGTCGCTCAGAACGTCGGCGCTGCCCAGAGCATCAACGTTATCGACGAGGCTAAGACCCCCGAAGCCCCCAGCGGCCCCAAGCGCACGCTGTATATTGCCGTCGCGTTCCTCGCCGGTATCTTTATCGCAGTCGCCTATGTCGTTTTGGCAGACATGCTCAATACCCGCATCCGCGGTGCCGAAGAGGCGGAAGAGCTCCTGGGCATTCCCGTTGTTGGCCGAATTCCGGCTATGAAAGGTGGTAAATAGGCATGGCTAAGGCAAAGAACACCGATAAGCTCGTTGTACAGAATGCCGCCAAGACCCTTCTGGCCAACATCCGCTTTGCGAGCGTGGACGACCCCATTCGCACCATCACCGTTACGTCCTCGATTCCCAACGAGGGCAAGTCTACGGTTTCCATCAACCTTGCCCAGGCTATCGCCACCAGCGGCAAGAGCGTCCTGCTGGTCGAGGCTGATATGCGTCGCAGGTCCCTTGCCGATATGCTCGGCGTCCGCTCCCGCGGCGGACTCTATGCAGTCCTTTCCGAGCAGGTTTCTATTGACCAGGCGATTGTCGAGACGGGTCAGAAGAACTTCTACTTCCTCGATGCCGAGCCGCATATTCCCAATCCTGCCGACATCATCGTCTCTCACCGCTTTGCCAAGCTGGTAAAGGCACTGTCCGCCAAGTTCCAGTACGTCATCTTTGATGCTCCCCCGGTCGGCACCTTCATCGATGCTGCCGAGATCGCCAGTCTGACCGACGGCACGCTGTTCGTGGTGCGCGAGGACTTCACCAAGCGCGAGGAGGCACTCAACGCTATCGGCCAGCTTAAGAAGTCCGAAAAGGTCAAGCTCATCGGTACCGTTATGAACTACTGCGAGACCGAGACCAGCGAGTACTACTACTCCTACTACACCAAGGACGGTAAGAAGGTGAAGAAGGGCTCCGACGATCAGGGGACTTCCAAAAAGGGCATCTTCACCAACCGAGCAAACGTTTAGTTGATTAAGGCTGACCTATGCGTGACATTCATTGCCATATCTTGCCGGGTGTAGACGACGGCGCCGCCGATCTCGATGAGAGCTTGGCGATGCTCGAGGCTGCCAAGCGGGCTGGTGTAACCAGAATTGTTTGCACTCCTCACTGCCGTGATCCCTATTATGATTACGACAAGATGTGGGATGCCTTTGAGCTGCTGCGTGATAACGCTGACGGTTTTCCGCTCCAGATGGGCTTCGAGGTCAACCATCGAAAGCTCGTTGAGCTTGGTATCGATGCCGCGGAGCACTTGCATTTCGATGGGACCAACGAGTTTCTTCTCGAGCTTTCGACGCATGCCGATGCGTATGCGTTTAGAGAGTACGAGAACACGATTTACGATTTGCAGTGCCGTGGCTACCAGGTGATCATCGCTCATCCTGAGCGCTATCGTGCGGTTCAAAAGGATGTAAGCGTGGCGGAGCGCCTGGTCGATATGGGCTGCAAGCTGCAGGCTTCGGCGGACTTTATTGCCGGCGGTCGCTTTGGTCGCGAGAAAAAGCCGGCACAGCGCCTGTTCGATCAGAACCTGTACAGCTTCATCGCGAGCGATGCCCATAACGTGGGTCATTACGATTGCCTGGCGAAGGCTCGCGCGAAGTTTAGCGTGCGCGGAGCTCATTTTCGCTAATATCTGTCCCTAACGTTCGCATTGAATGAAAGGGCAGCCATGGATATCCAACTTAAGACGGGATGCTTTGATGACGCGGCGTTGGTGCGCCGCGTCGTTTTTATGGACGAGCAAGGCTACGAGAATGAGTTCGACGCTATCGACGAGGATCCAAACTGCATTCATGTGACGCTCTATGTAGACGGCGAGCTTGCCGGTTGCTCGCGCGTGTTTCCCGAGGAACTGGAGCGCGCGGCAGATGCAGAGGCTCCGGTTTCGCCGGCGTGCGACTTGGACGAAGGCGTTGCGGCGGGGGAGACCTATATTATGGGGCGCGTCGCCGTGCTGCCGGCTATGCGTCGTCGCGGACTGGCGAGTGCGATCGTCGAGGCCAGTGCTTCGTGTGCACGCGATGCCGGCGCTAAGCTTATTAAGCTGCATGCGCAGGAATACGTGTTGCCGCTCTATGCAAAGGCGGGCTACACGCAAATTGCCCCGGTAGATTACGAAGACGAGGGCCAGCCCCATGTCTGGATGGCCAAGCGCGTAGATGGCAGATAGGGACGTTCCTTTTCTGCCGGCAGTTGGGGACGCTCCTTGGCAATTGGCGCATCGGAGCGCTTAGACATACAGTTTTTCGATTCCGTATGTATATATGCGCGCTAATGGGTTATAAAATCTAAGTCTGAACATAGCAGGTCTGCGATTCGGCTCGGGCGACCGGGCCGTTTTTGCGGACGGGGGTAGCGCGAAAGGACTGCACATGCGTCAATTTAAGACCGAGAGCAAAAAACTGCTCGACCTCATGATCAACTCCATCTACACCAATAAGGAAATCTTCCTGCGCGAGCTTATCTCTAACGCGAGCGACGCCGTCGACAAGCTCAACTTTAAGAGCCTGCAGGATCCGAGCGTCAAGATCGACCAGGGCGACCTGGCTATTCGCGTTTCCTTTGATAAAGACGCCCGCACCATTACCATCTCGGATAACGGCATTGGCATGACCGCCGAGGAGCTCGAGCGCAATCTGGGCACCATCGCCCATTCCGGCTCCGAGGAGTTTAAGACCGAGAACGCCGAGCAGCAGGGTTCGGATGTCGACATCATCGGCCAGTTTGGCGTGGGCTTCTACTCGGCTTTTATGGTCGCCAGCCATGTGAAGGTCGTCAGCCGCGCCTACGGCGAGGATGTCGCCCATGTGTGGGAATCCGACGGTCTTGAGGGCTACACCATCGAGGACGGCGAGCGTGCCGAGCACGGTACCGATGTCATCCTGACGCTGCGCGAGAACGAGAAGCTCGATGCCGACGGCGAGGCCGAGACCTACGATCGCTTCCTGACCGAGTGGGGCCTCAAGAGCCTAATTCAGCAGTACAGTAACTATGTGCGTTACCCGATCCAGATGATGGTGTCCAAGAGCCGCCAGAAGCCCAAGCCCGAGGATGCTGGCGATGACTACACGCCCGAGTACGAGGACTACCAGGAGCTCGAGACCGTCAACTCCATGACGCCGATCTGGAAGAAGCGCAGCTCCGATGTCGAGCAGAAGGACTACGACGAGTTCTACAAGTCCACGTTCCACGACTTTGACGATCCTGCGCGCACCATCAGCTTCCATGCCGAGGGCACGCTCGAGTATGACACCCTGCTGTTTGTGCCGGGCCGCGCGCCGTTCGATCTGTACAGCAAGGATTACGAGAAGGGTCTGGCGCTCTACAGCTCCAATGTCCTGATCATGGAGAAGTGCGACGATCTGCTGCCCGACTACTACAACTTTGTCCGCGGCGTCGTGGATTCCGCCGACGTGTCGCTCAACATCTCGCGTGAGACGCTGCAGCAGAACCGTCAGCTCAAGGCCATCGCCAAGCGTGTGGAAAAGAAGATCACCGCTGACCTTGAGGATATGCGTGACAACGACCGCGAGGCCTACGAGAAGTTCTTTGAGAACTTTGGCCGCGGCCTTAAGTACGGCATCTACTCGAGCTATGGCATGAAGGCCGATGAGCTCGCCGACCTGTTGCTGTTCTGGTCTGCCAAGGAACAGAAGATGATTACCCTGGCCGAGTATGCCAAGGGCATGCCTGAGGATCAGAAGGCCATCTACTACGCCGCCGGCGACTCGCGTGAGCGCTTGGCCAAGATGCCCGTGGTAAAGGGCGTGCTCGACCGCGGCTATGACGTGCTGCTGCTGACGCAGGATGTGGATGAGTTCACGTTCCAGGCTATGCGTGAGTACGTTGCCGCCGATATGCCCAAGATCTATGAGGACGACGCAGCTCGCGAGGCTGCCGAAAAGGCTGTGGCCGACGGTGCCGAGCCCGAGGTCGAGGATCGTCATCTGGAGCTCAAGAACGTCGCGACCGGTGATCTTGACCTGGCGACCGAGGATGAGAAGAAGGAGGCCGAGGACGCCACCAAGGAGAACGAGGACCTCTTTAGCGCTATGAAGGAGGCACTCGGTGACAAGGTCGAGAAAGTTGCCGTCTCCGCGCGCCTGACCGATGCCCCCGCTTGCATCACCACCGAGGGTCCGCTTTCGCTTGAGATGGAGAAGGTACTCCAGAAGGGACCCGAGGGCGCGCCCGACGGCATGCCCAAGAGCCAGCGCGTGCTCGAGCTCAACGCCAAGCACCCGGTCTTTGACAAGCTTGTCGCTGCCCAGAAGGCAGGCGACGCCGACAAGATCAAGCAGTACTCCGGTCTGCTCTATGACCAGGCTCTGCTGGTCGAGGGCATCCTCCCCGAGGATCCCGTAGCCTTCGCGGCGGCTGTTTGCAACTTGATGTAGTTCGGGGATACGGCACCGTAACTAGATTAGAACGAGAGTGGATAATCTCCCACTTTTGGCTCGAATGCGGGCTTGAAGTGAGAGATTTTCCACTCTCGTTTCCTTTTGAATGATCCCTCCGTCCCCAAGGGATCATTTATTTGTGCGGGTTGTGGTTTTGTGACCTGCTGAAATTTAAGATACTGTACAACTGTACGTTAACTCATCTTCGTAGTATATTGCTACCCGCAAAACTCAACACCATTGTGCTTTGAGACGTTAAAGCGCCTACTACAATGGTTGTCGATAGTACGATTCGATTTAACGACAGGATGGATGGTCCAAGCGTGAGTCTCGGCAGCAAACTATCCAATGCAAAGGTGTCCTTTGCGATATTTAAGCGCGACATTAAGCGACTGCTTGTGAACCCCGTCGCCTTGGTGGTTACCCTTGGCGTGTGCGTTATTCCCTCGCTGTATGCCTGGTACAACATCGTGGCCAACTGGGATCCGTACGGAAACACCCAGGGCATCAAGATTGCCATCGCCAACAACGATCGGGGCACCCAAAACGACCTGGTGGGCGAGCTCAACGCGGGCGATCAGGTCGTCGATCAGCTCAAGGAGAACGATCAGCTGGGCTGGACCTTCGTCGATTCTGCGGCCGATGCCAAAGAGGGCGTCGAGAGCGGTGAGTACTATGCGGCCATCGTAGTCCCCAAGAACTTCTCGGATAACCTGGTTTCGATGCTCGACGGCAACTACCATCAGCCCAAGCTTACGTACTACGTCAATGAGAAGAAGAGCGCTATTGCGCCCAAGGTTACCGACACCGGTGCAAACACCGTCGAGGAGCAGATCAACTCGGAATTTGTCTCCACGGTGGGCGAGACCGTTGCCAGTATTGCCAAGGATGCCGGAGTCGATTTAAAGGACAAGGCAACCCAGACTCAGGATTCGTTGGCCGGTTCGGTATCAGAGGCTTCCGATACGTTGGGCGAAGTGCGTGATTCGATTGGCGACATGAATGCCGCCATCGATAAGACGAGTGGTTCCATTGCCTCGGCAGATGCGGCACTTGCCGGTCTGCAGGGTCAGGCGCCGTCGCTGACGCAGGCGATCTCCCAGGGCAATGACCTGCTGGGCGAGGCTCGCGCCACGGCGGGCAACTCTGTCGCCTCGCTCTCCAAGGCGCTCTCGGAAGGCAGCCTTGCGCTCACCAAGACGTCAGTCTCCGCAAACGCTGCGATTGGCAAGCTGACGGGCACGGTCGCATCTACGACTACCCGTATCGACAACTCGCTTGAGTCTCTCCAAGCGACGATCGACCACAATAAGGCCGTTATCGGGCACTTGGAAATTCTCGTCAATGACACGTCGACAGGTTCCAAGGAAATTGACGCGCGCATTGTATCGATCATCGATTTGCTCCGCGAGCAGAATGAAAAGCTTCAGAGCATCAAGGACGGTCTGTCTGCGCAGTCGAGCGCCATGGCGAATGACGCTGCGGCTGTCTCGGGTGCCAGCGACGCTATCAATAATGCAATTCAGACCGGTGCGACCAACCTTGGCCAGGCTCAGACGGACTTGGGTCAAAACGCGCTGCCGAAGGTCTCGAGCGCACTTGATTCGTTTGCCGCCGTCTCGGGTGATCTGACGGGAATCGTGTCTGGCCTCACGCCTACTATTGCAAGTGCGCGCGGTACACTTTCGCAACTCAACGCCACGCTCGGTCAGGCCAAGACCACGCTGTCCCAGACCGATGCCTCGCTTGCCAAGGTCCAGGACAAGCTCGCAACCGCCGCCAACGACATCGCGGCGCTACAGACCTCCGAGTCCATGGGCGAGCTGGCCGGCCTGATGGGCGTCGACGTCGATGATGTTGCAGACTTCATGGCATCTCCGGTCGAGCTGACCTCAAAGTCAATTTACCCGGTCAAGAGCTTTGGTTCGGGCATTGCCCCGTTCTATACCAATCTGGCGCTGTGGGTGGGCGGCTACGTGCTTATCGCCATCTACAAGCTCGAGGTCGACCGCGAAGGCATCGGCAGCTTTACCGCGCGTCAGGGCTACTTTGGCCGCTGGTTGCTCCTGGTGATCCTGGGCGCGTTGCAGGCCATCATCGTTACGGTAGGCGATCTGGTGATCGGCGTGCAGTGCGTCAGCCCGCTGCTGTTCGTGCTGGGCGGCATCGCCATCTCGTTCACCTACGTCAATATCATCTATGCGCTGTCCACCACGTTTAAGCATATCGGCAAGGCTATCGGCGTCATTCTGGTTATCGTGCAGATCCCGGGTTCGTCGGGCATGTACCCCATCGAGATGATGCCAGGCTTCTTCCAGTGGCTGCACCCGCTGCTGCCCTTTACCTACGGCATCAATCTGCTGCGCGAGACGGTCGGCGGCATGTATTCGTTCAACTACCTGTTTAACCTGTGCATTCTGGGCGTGTTCTTGATCGTGGCGCTCTTTATCGGCCTGCAGCTGCGTCCGCTGCTGCTCAACCTTAACCTGCTCTTTGATAAACAGCTCTCCACGACCGGTATGATGATTTGCGAGTCCAACGACCTGCCGCGCCAGCGCTACTCGCTGCGCACGGCCATGCGCGTCATGCTCGATTCCGATTCGTACCGTCGCGAACTGCTCGATCATGCGGTCGCCTTTGAACATCGCTACCCGTACTACATCAAGGGCGGTTTTGCCGCCGTGGTGGGCGTTCAGGTCCTGCTCTTTGTCCTGTCGACGGTTCTCGATATCGACAATAACGGCAAGATCATCCTGCTTGTCATTTGGATCATCTCGGTTATTGCCATCTGCGGCTGGCTGATCAATATCGAATATATCCGAGCGAGCCTCAATACCCAGATGCGCATCTCGGCGCTTTCGGATGAGGACCTGCGTCGCGAGATGCGCGAACACACGGCCGCCATTCCTGCCGCCCGCCACATGTTTGGCCTCAACGCCAGCGAGCGTGGTGCCAAGGGCGGCGATCAGTCCACGGGCCGCTTGCCGCATATCGGCTCGCACCATAAATCTCAGGGCAGCGACAGCACAGCCACAAATGATGGAGATACCACCGCGCTTGGCAAGCACTCCAAAGGAGGTGAGGCATAAATGAAGAACATCCTGCATCTGTTTAAGCGCGATGTCCAAAACGTGTCTCGCTCCGTGATCGGCTTGGTTGTCGTGATGGGCCTCATTATCGTACCGTGTCTGTACGCGTGGTTTAACATCGCCGGCAGCTGGGATCCGTACGGCAACACCGGCAATCTTAAGATCGCACTGGTCAACACCGATGAGGGTTACGAGAGCGATCTGATCCCCGTCGAGGTTAACGTGGGCGAAAACGTGACCGCCACCCTACGCGGCAACGAGAGCTTCGATTGGGTTGTGCTTAACGATCGCGAAAAGGCTATCGAGGGCGTTAAGTCGGGCGCGTACTATGCTGCCGTCGTTATCCCCAAAACGTTTAGCTCCGACATGATGACGCTTTTCTCGACCGACGTGAAACACGCCGATATCGAGTTTTACGAGAACCAGAAGGCCAACGCCATCGCGCAGATCGTGACCGAGAAGGGTTCGAGCGCCGTTCAGAGCCAGGTTAACGAAACATTTACCGAGACCATTACGAGCATCGGTCTTAAAACCGTGTCCAGCCTGCTCGACTACATGAGCACCGACCAAGTAAGCAACTTTATCGCCAACCTGTCCTCGACGCTTGGCGATTCGGTCCAGGACTTGCAGGACATTCAGGCCAGCGCAACGTCACTTGCGGGCATTTTAAGCTCCACGGCCGATTCACTGACGTCGGCGGGCGGCATGCTCAAGCAGTCCGGATCGACCGAGGAGTCGGTGAAGCAGCTCATGCAGCATGCCGAGAGCGGTATTGCCGATTCCGAGCAAGCGCTCAAGTCCGCCAGCGATGCGATCGATGCTGCTATTGATGGGAGCGCAGGTTCGTTCGATAACGTTTCTACCGAGCTCGCAAAGGCATTCGACGCTGCAAACAAGCACGTCGATCTTACGGTGTCTCAGCTCAACGATGGCGCAGCGTCACTCAATAAACGTGCCGACGAGATTGATGGCACGGCGAATGAGCTCCGTAGTCTTGCTGGCCAGGTGAGTAACGATAAGCTCAAGGCAGGGCTTGAGGACGCGGCTGCCGAGCTTGATAAAACCGCGACGGAGTACCGCAACAATGCCAATGAGCTGACGAATATCGCGACGTCGCTCACGAAGAGTATGGCAGAGGTTAACAAATCGCGTGCCGAGGTCGATCAGGCAATCGCGGATGCCAAGGCGGGCATCTCGGGCGCTAAGTCTGACTACGATTCCACGTTCTCGGTCAAGGCCAAGGAGCTCAAGAAAACTATTTCGGGCGTGTTGGATTCACTCGACGGCATCTCGGGCGACCTGGATAGCGCTGTTGCCGGCCTGACCGACGCATCCGGTTCGCTGGCAAAGGGTCTCTCCAAGGCCGCAAAGCTGGTCAACAAGGCTTCCGATCAGCTGGGCGAGGCGTCGGACAAGATCAGCGCGTTCAAGGACGAGCTCGACGGCGCCCTGATGTCGGGTGACCTGGCGACGATCAAGACGATGATCGGCAACGACCCCGAGGGCCTGGCCGTGTCGCTTTCTGGCCCCGTCGCGCTCGACCGCAAGCCGGTCTATCCGATTCGCAATTACGGCTCTGCCATGGCGCCGTTCTACACGATTCTGTCGCTCTGGGTCGGCTCGATCGTACTGGCGGCCATGATGAAGGTCTCGGTTGACGATGAGCTCATCAACGAGCTCATCCCCGTACGCCTGCACGAGATCTATCTGGGCCGTTACCTGTTCTTTGGCGGTTTGGCCCTGCTGCAGGCAACGCTCGTGTGCGCGGGCGACATTCTGTTCTTTGGCATTCAGTGCGACAACCCGCTGCAGTTTGTGCTGGCGGGCTGGGTCGCGAGTCTCGTGTTCTCCAATATCGTCTACACGCTTACGGTTTCGTTTGGCGATATCGGCAAGGCGCTCGCTGTCGTGCTGTTGGTCATGCAGGTCGGCGGTTCGGGCGGCACGTTCCCCATCGAGATGACCGGCCCCGTGTTCCAGGCGATCTATCCGTTCCTGCCGTTTACTCACGGCATCAACGCCATGCATGCCGCCATGGCTGGCGCCTACCATATGGAGTACTGGGCTGAGCTGGGCATTCTGGCGAGCTATCTGATTCCGTCGCTGGCCCTGGGCGTCGTCTTCCGCCGTCCGGTCATCAAAGCCAACGACTGGATCATCGAAAAGCTGGAGTCAACTAAATTAATCTAGCGCAACAATGTAAACGCCGTCGGAACATCAAGGTCTTCCAACCCGATGCTTTAGCGTAGTGAATTGCGTGGGCTGCTTGGTTGTTGCTACAGTAGCGGGGCGTGCCGGGGGTCCGGTGCGCCCCGTTTTTATTTGACCATGAGGCGGCACGCAGCCATACGCGTGCGGACACCACGCCCAGATTGAGTGTGAGGATGTTCCATGGCCCAATACGCTGCCAACGAAATCGAAAACATGCCCGATAGCCCTGTGGCCCGTGAGGATTTAGGCGCGGGCGGTATTCCCAGGGGCGCCGGCGCACGCTCCCCGCTGTTCTGGAAAGTTTTGCTACTTTCGGTGGCGGTCATCTGGGGCTACTCCTTTACCACTATGAAGGATGCACTCGGCACCATTCCGGTGTTCGAGCTGCTCTATGTACGCTTTCTGCCTGCAGCGTTGGTCATGTTTGCCGTCTTCCACAAGCGCATCACTGCACATTTCAACGCTCGCAATCTGATCGTTGGCCTGAGTATGGGCGTGCTCATGTGGGCGGCCTATGCGTTGCAGACGGTCGGTCTGGCATATACTACGGCGGGCAAGAATGCTTTTTTGACGGGCACGTATTGCATCCTCGTGCCGTTCGCGAGCTTTTTTCTGAGCGGAGAAAAACTCACCCGCTATAACCTGGGCGCGGCACTGCTGTGCTTGGCGGGCATTGGCTTGGTGGCGCTCGATAGCGTCGAGTTCAACATCGGTGACGTCATTACGCTGGCAGGCGCGGTCTTCTTCGCCATCCAGATGGCGGTGACCGCCAAGTACGGTCGCAAAATGGACATCAACGTTATCACGTTTTGGATGTTTGTGGGCAACGGCGTGCTGAGCCTGGTTTCGTCGCTGTTATTCGAGACCCAGGCGCCTCTGTCCGTGTGGACGCCGAACTTTATCGGTGTGATGGCGTTTCTCTCGGTGGGCTGCACATGCGTGGCTCTGCTCATCCAAAACGTCGGCCTGGCGCATGTCCCGGCTTCGACGGGCTCACTGCTCCTTTCGATGGAGTCGCCTTCGGGCGTGTTGTTTTCGGTGCTGCTGATGGGGGAGGCGCTCACCTCGCGCCTACTCGCCGGCTTCGTGCTTATCTTCCTGTCGATTATCTTGAGTGAGACTCACTTCGGTTTTTTGCGCAAAAAGCCGCGCCCGCAATTGTAAACAACTTGTTGCGCCGCCCTCCCGGGGCGGCATTTTTTATGCGTCGCCCTTAAAGTTGTACCTTGCACTTTATGCTATCAAAGTGCTTGCTGCAAAAACGTTACTGGAGGGCATCTATGGCACCAGCTTTGTCCGATTTTCAACCGCAACCAGCGCCCAAGGCTACCGCAGCGGCGCAGGCCGCTATCGGTGACGGTCTTGTTGCAGAAGCTCAGACTTTTGCAGACGAGCTTGCTGTGTGGCGACACGATCTACACCAGATGCCCGAGCTGGGTAACAACCTTCCGCAGACGTCCGCCTTTATCCAGGCGCGTCTGGACGAGATGGATATTCCCTATGCCGTGCTTGTTGACGGCTCCTGTGTCGTTGGCCTTATCGGTGCCGGCGCGGCAGCTGCTGCTCGGGGTAACGGTACGTGCACGGACAAGCAGGCCGGTACGGTCATCATGCTCCGCGGCGACATGGATGCCCTGCCCGTTGCCGAGGAATCCGGCGAGCCCTTTGCATCCACCAATGGCTGCATGCATGCTTGCGGTCACGATATGCACGCGACGGCGCTGCTTGGTGCGGCTCGTATGCTCAAGGCCCGCGAGTCCGAGCTTCTCGACGCCAACGCCACGGTTAAGTTGCTGTTCCAGCCGGGCGAGGAAACCTTTGAGGGTGCCCGTGCCGCCATCGTCGACGGTCTGCTGCAGAACCCACGCCCTCAGGCGGCTTTTGCCATGCATGTTAACAGCCAATCGCCGCTCGGCCTGGTGCTCTATGGGAGTCCGGCGCTTTCGGGCGTGTACGGTTTCCGCATCACGCTGCAGGGCAAGGGCGGCCATGGCTCGAGCCCCGAGATCTGCATCGACCCCATCACGGCCGGCGTCCATGTGCACCTGGCGCTTCAGGAGCTTATCGCTCGCGAAGTGCCGGCGGCCAAGGAGGTCGCACTGACCGTGGGTAAGTTTGCCGGTGGTCAAGCGGCCAACGTCATCCCAGATACCTGCGTGCTCGAAGGCACGCTGCGCGGCTTTGACGTTGAGCTCATGGAGCACCTCAAGGAGCGTATCGCCGAGGTCGTCAACGGCGTGGCCGCAACGTATCGCACGTCGGCCACCATCGAGACGCTCTCGGATGTTCCCCCGCTCGTGCTCGATGACGACGTGACCCAGGCTTCGCTTGGCTACGTGGGTGCGACGCTGCCCAAGGCCACCTTCCTGCCGCTGTTCCATGCCATGGCGAGCGAGGACTTTGCGCTTATCTCGAGTGAGATACCGAGCGCATACTTTACGATCGGCGCGGCTGTGACCGATACGGACGAACACTTTGCCCAGCATCATCCCAAGGCGCGCTTTAGCGATGCCGAGCTGCCGCTCGGTGCCGCGGCCTATACCGCCGTCGCTTTGGGCTATATCGCCGACCACCGGTAGCACCCAACCTTGCCTTTCAAGCCTGCGGGCATGGCCATAAGGCCTATGCCCTTGTCTTTCAAGGCAATCTTGGGCACTACCGGCGCCTGGCTTTGTCATCATGGCCACGTGCTACACGATTTTCGTCAACTGCATGAGCCTGTTCCAGCCGTTGATCGTCAGCGACCTGGGCATTTCCCTTGCGCAGTACAACATCTCCAACGCCCACGATCGCTGCGTCTAAGCAGTTTGGCATGGCCGACCTGGGTAAGGTCACGGGCACCATTACCTCGCTCGAGATGGTCGGTGGCACCGTGGGCGCCATCGTCTCGGGTGTGCTGTTCGACGCTACGGGCTCCTTTGCGAGCACCTGGATCGTGTGCCTGGTGTGCTCCGCGATTATGCTCGTGTTCCTGCTGGCGTCCGAGCCCATCGCTGCCAAGCTGCGCGCGAGCGTGGCGGGGGAGTAGATAGGCCAAAGCGCATTGCCGCTTGTCCGCTTCGTCCGTGGCTACCGCGGCGGCGCGTCTGGCCGAACGAGTCCCCATACCCTCGTTCGGTCAGACGCGCCGCCGCGTTGCTGCTTTGTGCCGTATAATGTCCATTATCTATGACGCGATACAAAAGAAAGGTGTTTGCCCATGCAGGCACAGAAGGCGGAGGGAACCCGCGACCTTATCGGCGCCGAGATGCGCGCTTGGCAAAAGATGCAGCAGATCGCTGCCGGCGTGTTCGAGCCGTTTGGCTTTAAGCCCATCGAGACGCCCGCGATCGAGCAGGTGGACGTCTTTGTCCACGGCATCGGCCAGTCGACCGACGTCGTGCGCAAGGAGATGTTCCGCGTCTTTAGCGGCGCCAACCTGGAGCGCGTCTTTGCTGAGGGCACCGATAGCAAGCTCAAGCCCAAGCAGCGCCTGGCGCTTCGTCCCGAGGGCACGGCCGGTGTGGTGCGCGCCGTCGTGGAGAACAACCTGGTGCCCCAGGGCTCCACGCCGTTTAAGGCTTATTATGCCGAGGCCATGTTCCGTGGCGAGCGTCCCCAGAAGGGTCGCCTGCGCCAGTTCCACCAGGTGGGCATCGAGTGGCTCGGCGCTCCCGATCCGGCAGCAGACGCCGAGTGCATCATCATGCTTATGGAGTTCTACAAGCGCCTTGGTTTCGATCTTTCCAAGCTCCGTCTGCTCATTAACTCGATGGGCGATGCCCAATGCCGTCCGGCCTATCGCGAGCAGGTCAAGCAGTTTATCCTCGATCACGCCGACGAGATGTGCGACGAGTGCCGCGAGCGCGCCGAGCTCAATCCGCTGCGTGCCTTCGACTGCAAGAACGACCACTGCCGCGAGATCATGGCCGACGCACCGCTGATGGGCGACAACTTGTGCGATGAGTGCCGCGAGCACTACGAGCAGGTCAAGCGCTATTTGGATGCGGCGGGTATCGAGTATGTCGAGGATCCCACCTTGGTGCGTGGCTTGGACTACTACACCCGTACCGTCTTTGAGGTCGAGGCTCCCGGCGCCGGCGTCGGCTCCATCGGTGGCGGCGGTCGCTATGACGGCTTGGTCGAGCTCGAGGGTGGCAAGCCCACGGCAGGCGTCGGCTTTGCCGTCGGTTTTGAGCGTGCGCTGCTGGCCCTGCAGGCCTTTGGCAGCGACCTGGGTGCCGAGGAGGCCCCGTGCGTCTACGTCGCCAACGCCGGCAAGGAGTTGCGCCAGAACGTCTTTACCATTACGCAGGAGCTTCGCGCCGCAGGCATCGTGACCGAGGCGGACTATCAGGGTCGTTCGCTCAAGGCTCAGTTTAAGCAGGCCGATAAGGTGGGCGCCAAGCTCATCCTGGTCCTGGGTGGCGACGAGCTTGCCGCCGGCAAGGTCAAAGTGCGCGACATGGAGAGCCACGACGAGGTACTGGTCGATTTGGCCAACGTTGTCGAGGCGGTTCGCGAGCGCCTGTAGCGTTTCTTTTTGAGCTGCGGGCTTGCTAACGTGCCCTGCTCATGGAGAGCGATTGTTACGGGGGTGTTTCGCATTTATGCGAAATGCCCCCGTTTGCATATGCCGTCCACCGAGAAATACGACCATTTGGGGCAAAAAGCCTTGCAATGCAGAAAATACTTTTGTGTGGTAAAGCGCAATCAGCTTCGAAAGTTTTTGCCGAGTGCCTATAATAAATACCGCATGTTACGTGCATAGAAGGAGGAATGGGAGGAAACGTGGCTGAGAACCTAAGCAACCAGTCTGTACCCGAAGCTGCGGCGCGTGTCGCTGCCGTGGTCAACCGCCTCGTTAACCGAATCGGCTCGAATGCCGAGTCCAGGGAGCGTCTCGCCGAGATCGAGATCCCCGAGGAGCTGCGCGATAATCTGGCGCTGTTCCTGCGCCTGGAGCGCCGCGTGCTTAGCGAGTATGATCCCGAGATCGCGGACCTGTTCGACAAGATTTTGACAGCCGAGATTGTGGCCAATGCTGGCAACCCCGGTAGCCGCGCTGCCGACGAGTCCGTTGACGAGCAGGGCGTGCCCACTGCCGACGAGCCCACCGCCGTGGCGTTTCGCGAAGTCGTCGATCTGATCGACAGCCTGCCGCTCGATAAGCAACAGGTCATTGTCCGCGCCTTTACGAGCTTCTTCCATCTGGCAAACCTGTCGGAGGAGAACTACCGTGTGGCGCAGCTGCGCGAGCGCGAGGCCGGCGCATCGACCGATACCGAGGGCGATCCCGCTAACGAACTCACCGTCGCCTATCACCAGTTGGTAAACGAGATGGGTGTCGAGGGTGCCAACGAGCTGCTCGGCAAGCTTGAGTTCCACCCTGTCTTTACCGCACATCCCACCGAGGCCCGTCGCAAGGCCGTCGAGGGCAAGATTCGCCGTATCTCCAACCTGCTGGAGGAGCGTCCGCGTCTGGGCGGCTCCGACCTGGTGGAGAACGAGCGCCATATGCTGCAGGAGATCGACGCCCTGGTGCGTACGAGCCCCATCGCGTTGAAGAAGCCCACGCCGGTCGAGGAAGCCGATACCATCATCGACATCTTCGATAACACGCTGTTCGACGTTATCCCCGTCATCTATCGTCGTTTTGACGACTGGGTGCTGGGTGATAAGGCCGGTACCGTGCCGCCGCTGTGCCCGGCATTCTTCCATCCCGGCAGCTGGATCGGCTCCGACCGTGACGGCAACCCCAACGTCACCGCCAAGGTGAGCCGCGAGGTCGCTGCTAAGTACTTTACGCACATGGTGCTCAAGCTCGAGGACAAGTGCCGCCGCATCGGCCGCAACCTGACGCTCGAGGCCACCTACAGCAAGCCGTCTGCCGAGCTCATCAACCTGTGGAACCATCAGGTCGAGATGAGCACCCAGTACACCGCACGTGCCGAGCTGATCTCCGAGCACGAGCCGCATCGCGCCGTCATGCTCGTCATGGCCGACCGTCTGAACGCCACCGTGCGTCGCATCACCGACACCATGTACCACAGCGCCGATGAGTTCCTGGATGACCTGCGTGTCGTTCAGCGCTCCCTGGCCGCCTGCGGTGCCGTCCGTGCTGCCTACGGCCCGGTCCAGACCATTATCTGGCAGGTCGAGTCCTTCGGCTTCCATATGGTCGAGATGGAGTTCCGTCAGCACTCCGTGGTGCACGCCCGCGCCCTCAAGGATATCCACGAGAACGGTATCCACGGCGACCTGCAGCCCATGACGCGCGAGGTCATCGATACCTTCCGCGCTATCGGCTCCATCCAAAAGCGCTACGGCAAGAAAATGGCGCACCGCTACATCATCTCGTTCACCAAGAGCGCCCAGCATGTGGCCGACGTCTTTGAGCTTGCCCACCTGTCCTTTGCACACGAGGAGGATGTCCCCGAGCTCGACGTGATCCCGCTGTTCGAGCAGCTCGAGGACCTCGAGGGCTGCGTCGACGTGCTCGACCAGATGCTTACGCTGCCTGTGGTGCAAAAGCGCCTTGCCCAGACCAACCGCCGCATGGAGGTCATGCTGGGCTATTCCGACTCCTCCAAGGATGCCGGTCCTACCACGGCCATGCTCGCGCTGCACTCCGCGCAGGAGCGCATTGCCAAGTGGGCCGAGAAGAACGATATCGACCTGGTGCTCATGCACGGTCGCGGCGGTGCCGTGGGCCGTGGCGGCGGCCCGGCCAACAAGGCCGTGCTGGCGCAGCCCAAGGGTTCGGTCAACTGCTTCTTTAAGCTCACCGAGCAGGGCGAGGTCATCTTTGCCCGTTACGGCAACCGCACGCTGGCTCAGCGCCATGTTGAGTCC
The DNA here is from genome assembly GCA_019414345.1 of Collinsella sp. GTDB lineage: Bacteria > Actinomycetota > Coriobacteriia > Coriobacteriales > Coriobacteriaceae > Collinsella. Next base: position 155,891 of record DXMF01000026.1, on the reverse strand, counting down.
GTTGCCGCCGCAACGCTTTTGCAGTCAGCCCCGAGTGTCGAGAAGACTAACACCGAGACCACGCAGAAGTTCTGGGATATGGCCGAGAAGCTTAACGCCGCAAGCCACGAGCGCTATCTGGACCTGCTGAACACCGAGGACTTTACACCGTGGTTCTCGACCGTGACGCCGCTGACCGAGGTCGGTCTGCTGCCGATTGGCTCGCGTCCCGCCAAGCGCGGCTTGGGCGCCAAGTCGCTCGACGACCTGCGTACCATTCCGTGGATCTTCAGCTGGAGTCAGGCGCGCATTAACCTGGCCGCTTGGTACGGCCTGGGCACCGCCTGCGAGCAGCTGGGCGACCTTGACCAGCTCAAGGCTGCCTACCAGGAGTGGCCGTTCTTCCGCACCTTTATCGACAACATCGAGATGTCGATCGCCAAGACCGACCAGCGCATCGCCAAGATGTATCTGCACCTGGGCGATCGCCAGGATCTGTCCGAGAAGGTCTTTACCGAGATGCAGCTCACGCGTAAGTGGGTTCTTGCCATCGTCGGTGACGAGTGGCCGCTGCAGCGCCGTCGCGTGCTCGGCTGCGCCGTTCGCGTGCGTAACCCCTATGTCGACGCCCTGTCCATCGCCCAGGTTCGCGCCCTTCGCGAGGTGCGTATGAACCAGGACGAGATGGCCGAGGAGAAGAAGGCCGAGTACATGAGCCTGATTCTTTCAACTGTGACCGGCGTCTCGGCAGGTTTGCAAAACACGGGGTAATCGATAGCCCTGTGGCTCTCACCGGGACCCCCTCGGGGTTTCCCCTGAACGCGTCCTCGCACTTGAAGCCCCCTTATCCTGCTCCTTCGGAGCTGCGGATAAGGGGGCTTCGTGCTGCGGAATGCGTTCAGGGGAAACCCCGAGGGGGTCCCTTCGTCCTCGGTCTTCAGGGATTAGGGCTGAAGGAAGAATGGCGCGCTTCGCGCCTAATGTGGAGTGCGGCGAGGGCTTCTTGCGTCCTGCGGAGTGTGCCTAAAAGTAAGCCTACGGCGGGCCCTCCTCTTGAGTCTCCCGCCGCAGCCTTTCCCTGTTCTCTTTCTCGCGCCGTCTCTTCTCGAGCGCCCACTCCTCGGACAGGCGGGGCACCGCGAGCATGCTCCTTTTAATTGCCAACAGTCCCGGAACGTATCTTCTCCAATAAAACCGCCGTCTCATTGCTATCAGAGAAATGGTTCATAATGTCTTTGTGCGAACTGTAAGGATTATGGGGAGCAAGATGAATAAAGAATCGGGCTTCACTTGCAAACACAAAAGAATACTCGTTGTCGAGGATGATGAGAACCTAGCCTCTATCGTATCCGAGCATTTCGAACGTTTCGGGTACGCAACGGCGGTTTCCGACGGGCGAGCTGACGTGATGGACCTCTTCCACTCTTTCGCGCCTAATGCGGTCCTGCTCGACATAGGCCTCCCTGGAAACAGCGGATATCACTGGTGCGACCTCATCAGAAGAGAAAGCCGATGCCCCATCCTGTTCATCTCCGCGCAGTCGGGCGAGGCGGATCAAATTCTGGCCCTTATGCGGGGCGCCGACGACTTTGTCTGTAAGCCGTTTTCGCTCGATATCCTCAAAGCGAAGATAGAAGCCCAGCTCCGCCGTGCGTACGGGGAGCTGTCGGGCGGTGAGGAGGATCTCCTTTCCTACGGGGACGTGCGTCTTTCCGATCGCAAGATGACGATTGCCTGTGAAGGCAGGGAAGCCGAGCTCACCAAGACAGAGCTGATGGCCCTCAGGCTTCTGGTCGGCGACGGCGGCTGCGTCGTCAGCCGCGCCCGCCTGCTTAGGGAGGTATGGGACGACGAGTGCTTCGTGGAGGACAACACGCTGAACGTCGTTATAGGGAGGATACGGAAGCGACTCGCCCAGGTTGGGTCCCACGCTGAAGTCAGGGCCGTCAGGGGCGTTGGCTACGTGCTTTAGATGCCCGAGGAGGAGAAATGAGGGCGTTGCGGATCGTGTCCTTTTTCCTGCGCGATTCAGCATGGACGGCATTCGTCGTGATGGCGGCCTCCTTGGCCCCTCTTGCCTGCATGCTGCTTTTGGACGGAGGGTCCCTGGCAGTCGATTGGCCTTATTTCCTCTTCCTTTCCCTCTTTCTCCTTTTCGTTCTGTTCGCCGTGCACCTCGCGAGATCCTGGGGTTTCTATTCCGAAGCCGAAAGGGCCATCAGGGAGTTCAACCCGATCGAATGGAGGAGGCTCGGAGGCTCGATCCCTGTGGAGCGATGGGCCAGGATGGCGGCCTCGAGAACGGAGGAAGCGTGCTCAAGGGAGGCTCATCGCCTTGCGGATGAGCGATCCGAGCGCGATGCGCTCGTCTTATCGTGGGTGCACCACGCCAAGACACCGATCGCCGTGATTCGCCTTATTTCGGAATCCAGGGGCGCCGATGCCGATATGGAGCGCCTCGGCAGCGCGGCGAGGGAGCTCGACCGCAGCCTCGACTCCTTGATTCAGGTGGTACGCGTCGATTCCCCCGAGACCGATCTGAGGATAGGGAAGGTCGACGTCGCGCGCCTCGCCCGGAACGCCGTCAACGGTGTTCGCGATCTTTTCATCGAACGGGAGGTATTTCCCTCGCTGAGCGTCGATGGAGATGCTCTCGCCTATGGGGACGAGAAGCTCATCTCAATCATCCTCGACCAATTTCTTACCAATGCGGCGAAATACAGCCCGCGTTCGTCCCACGTGTTCGTCTCCATCGCGAGTTCCTGTGACGGAGAAAGCATCGAAGTGTCCATCGAGGATGAAGGATGCGGCATATCCCCGGAGGACGTGGGACGGGTGTTCCGGCCGTTCTTCACGGGGGCGAATGGCAGAAGAGGGGAAGCCTCGACGGGAATCGGTTTGTTTCTGGCTAAGAAGGCGGCTGACGCCATGGGGGCGGAGCTCTCGCTTTCCCAGCGCGATGGGGGCGGCACTGCGGCTCGATTGCTGCTTCCTGCGGCGAATGCGCCACAAAGGTGACAGAACTGACATGTTCGCGACACGTTCATCGATTCAAAGCCCTTTCGCCTCGGGGTAGCATGCGGTTCGTAGTTCTTTGAATGAAAGGAGTCGCAGGTGAACGTGCTGGAGGTTTCCTCCCTTTGGAAGACGTACGAGGGCGCTTCGCCTTACACCGCGCTGGAGGATGTAAGCCTCAATGTCGCCAAAGGCGAGTTCGTGGGGATAATGGGCCCTTCGGGCAGCGGAAAAAGCACGCTGCTCAACGTGGTTTCGACCGTTGACCAGCCGTCGCGCGGCACGGTGCGGGTCGACGGGGTCGATCCTCACGGATTGGGAGATGAGAAACTCGCGGAATTCAGACGCCGGAAGATGGGTTTCGTGTTCCAGGATTTCAACCTGGTCCATACGCTCACGGTCGAGGAGAACATCATCCTTCCCCTCGCGCTCGACGGGTGGCCGGCGGAAAAATCGCGCGCTCGCGCACAGGAGCTCGCGCGCGACCTAGGCATCGCATCCATTCTCGGCAAGAGGACCCACGAGATATCGGGTGGCCAGGCGCAGCGCGTCGCGATCGCCCGCGCGGTGGCGGCAAACCCGTCGCTTTTGCTTGCCGACGAGCCAACGGGAAGTCTCGACTCCGCGTCGACGGGGCAGGTCATGCACCTTCTGTCGGACATGAACAGGGCAGGGGCGACGTTGCTCATGGTCACGCACGAGCCGCTGGTCGCGAGCTACTGCAGCAGGGTCCTGGTGCTTCAGGACGGCCGCATCTACCTCGAGATCAACCGCGGCGCTTCGCAGAAGGAGTTCCATCAGCGGATCATCGACGCGATGAACCAGCTCGGAGGTGTTGAGCATGACATTGCTTGACATCGCCAGGAACAATGTTCTGAGGTCTTGGAGGGACTACGCGCTTCATTTCGCCAATTCCGTTTTCGCGGTCACGGCTTTCTTCCTGTTCGTGTGCCTCGCCCTGCATCCCGAGATGGGCAGGGCGGACGCAGAGAGCACGATCGGGATCATCTCTGCGTCGTCGGGTGCACTCGTCGCGGCGTTCTCGCTCGCCTTTATTGCGTATTCGGAGTCGTGCTTCCTGCGGGCTAGGAGCAGGCAGTTCGGCTTGATGGCGATGTCGGGCGCCTCGAAGAAGCAGTTGAGGAGGATCGTGCTCGTGGAGAACGTGATCATCGGGCTGTCCGCGATTGTCGCGGGCATCGTCCTGGGAACCGCGTTCCTCAAGCTGTTCCTGATGGCCGCGGGCAGGGCCATGGGCGTCGTCGCGTTTGGTTTCTATCTGCCTGTAGCGCCCGCTATTGCGACCGTTGCGGCGTTTCTCGCTGTATTCTTCCTCTCCGGCCTCCTTGGGGCGAGGGGACTGTCCAGGAAGAGCGTGGGGGAGTTGCTCGACGCCGATCGCATTGCGGAGGGGAAGCCCTCTGTGAAGGCGGCCGTTCTTACGGCTGTCGCATGCGCGATGCTTCTTGTTGCGGGGCTGGCCATGGGCCAAGACGATGCGAGCATCGTATGGAGCTTCGCCCTCGTTCTGGGCGGCGTGGGCCTTCTTGCGTCGGGAACGTTCCTCGCGTTCTATCTTTGTTTCGCGGTGGGGCTCTCGAGGCGCAGATCGACAGGAGCGCATTACGAGGGGCTGTCCATGCTGAAGGCCGCCGCGTTTCAGGAGTCCCTGAAAGGGAACCTTCAGTCGATGACCGTCACCGCCGTGCTCTGCTCCCTCTCGTTCTTCGCGCTCGTCGGGCTTTTCACCCTGTCCGACGGGGCGCTCGAGAAGACGAAGGAGATAGTCCCGTATCCCGTCAGCTATATCGCGAGGGGCGACGACGTGCCCGTCTCTGACCATGTGGAGATGCTCGAGTCCGCCCTTGCGAAAAAGCCGGGACTCGTGGGGTCCGTCTTCGGATTCTCCTGGGCAGACGACGCGAGAAACGCAGTCATGAGCGAGAGATCCTACAACGAGTCCGCCGCCGTCGCGGGTCGCAATCAAATCTCCTTGGATTCCGGCGAGGCGCTTCTCCTTCCTGGTTCGAAGAGCTTCGATCCGAGCGGGGTTCCGGCGTCGGTCGAGAACGCCCTGGGGGACCTTGACGTGATGCGCGGGGAGGGGCTCGTCCTGCTCGACGGGTACGCGTCTTCGGTCACCGTACTCGACGACGCTGACTACGAAGCGGCGGGATTCGGCGGTGATGAGACGCAGGTGCATGCATACACCTACGAGGGATGGGAGTCCGATTCCGAGTTGACTGCGGCAATCGCTGACATCGTGGACTACGCCAGGGAAGGCGCGGTTTCTCTGGTTCTCGCGAGGGGCTACTACGAGGCGGACCGCGTGCAGTTCAGCCTCATGCTGTACCTGGGGAGCATGCTGAGCGTGTCGTTCCTGCTCGCGTCCGCCAGCCTCGCCTACTCGCGCCTGAACGCGAGGGCGTTCGAGGAGGGCGTGCGCATGAGACCCGTCGTGAAGCTCGGGCTATCGAGGAGGGGACTGGAGAAGGTGTGCCGGTCGGCATCGCTTCGGATTCTCGCCGTGCCCCTCGCGGTCGCGCTCGCGTACCTCTGGGTGGGCATCGCGGCGGTCGCCCTCTCCGCCGATGTCGAGATCATCGGTCCCGGTATCGGATTTACTTTGGTCGCGCTGGTCGCGGGCTTCGTCTGCTGCGCTCTCGCGACGACCTCCTACGCGTCGTCCGTTGCGAATGCCGCATTCGGAGCGAAGGCGCGTTAGACCGTCTTTGGTAGCTTTCTGAAGAAGGGACGCCTGCCGGTTTCTGGCTGTTCCTTCCATCCAAATCGATCAGTTGATAAGGAACCGGCAGATTGGAATAAACGATGAAATTCAGGACGCTCATGTTTGCATTGGCTGCATTCGCTTTAGCAGGTTCTTGCCTTTTGGTTGGTTGCGCTATCGCAAAATCGATTCCTTCGGAAAGGGAGAAACAGACGGTTGCGACGGCTAACCAAATCATTTCCGAAGAGTATGGCATTTCTTTTGATGCAAATGACTATAGTTATTCTGTAGGGGAGAAGACCTCGGAAGGAGACTATGTTCCCTTGGGGGATGCGAAAGAGGACTCGAGATCCGCGGGGCGTATCATTTCCGTTTCTGCACTCAAGAAAAACGCGCCTGAGGAAAATGAGATGCACTCCTACTCTCTGGAATACTCCCTGCGGTCAAATCAAATCCTGCATGTCAGCGTGAAATTTGGCTGAGATGGATCTGCTCCGACGAAACGATTGCGCTCACAAGTGAATCGAGGCAATCAGAGCGGGGAGCTAATATGACAATTACCGGTATATGCGATTCGGTATACGAATATCGCTTTGCTAGGAGAAGGGGATGCCTGCACACGGCATCCCCTTTGCAATCTGTGAACTCTCTGATTGAAAACAAAGAAGATTTCCTGATCTGAGCAAGTACCGTCCTCGCCTGCTTCCTCACGAAAGAGCAGGCGAGCGGCCTAACCGAAACCCGCAGGAGGATGGCGGAGGATTACGGCCCGGCGAGCCATGCGGACCCTGCTGTAGAAGCATTCGATGTACTCGAATATCCCTAGCGTCGCCCGCCCCCTGGCCTCGAACGTGCGCGCGTGCGCGCACTCGGCTTTATGAGCGACTCCAGTTCCCTTTGGGGTGGCGGCCGTCTTTTTGTAGCGTTAAATGTGAACGTTGTGTTAACGGGTCGGTGGGTGGTTGGTTCTTGTCGATGGGCGGCGTATCCTCTCTGCGGTTTAACTAGTGTGTCAGTTGAAAGGAAGAGGGCGCTCGTCATTGTTTGAATGTGAACTGCCGTTTGACCACAAGACGTTGCATCTGGAGCTCGAGGATAAGAACTTCGCGGGTGTGATGGAAGGTCATCAAAACGAGTTTAAGACCACGAAATCGCAGGAAGAGCTAGTAGAGGAGTCGCTTGCCAACCCTTATGGCTCGCCTTCGCTCGAGGAACTTTGTGCTGGCAAGAAGGATATTGTCATCATTAGCTCCGATCATACGCGTCCCGTTCCCTCGCGTGTGACGATGCCTATTCTGCTGCATCACATCCACTCCGCTGCGCCTGAGGCGCGCGTTCGCATTCTGGTTGCTACGGGTATGCACCGTCCGTCGACGCACGAGGAGCTCGTCAACAAGTATGGCGAGGAGATCGTTGCCAACGAGGAAATCGTTATGCACGTCGCGACTGACGACAGCATGATGAAAAAGATCGGCACCCTGCCTTCTGGTGGCGAGTGCATCATCAACAAGATTGCTGCCGATTGCGATCTGCTGCTTGCCGAGGGCTTCATTGAGCCGCACTTCTTTGCCGGTTTCTCTGGCAGCCGCAAGTCCGTCCTGCCTGGCATCGCCAGCTACAAGACCATCATGTACAACCACAACGGCCAGTTTGTGAACGATTCCCATTCGCGCGCCGGCAACCTGTGCCACAACCACGTGAGCGAGGACATGTTTGCCGCCGCTGAGATGGCCCACCTTGCCTTTGTGCTCAACGTGGTGCTCAACGGCAAGCACGAGGTCATTGGCTCCTTTGCCGGCGACATCCACAAGGCGCACGAGGCTGGCTGCGAGTTCGTGAAGAGCCTTGCCGGCGTTGAGCCCGTCGAGTGCGAGATCGCCATCACCACCAACGGCGGCTACCCGCTCGACCAGAATATCTACCAGGCCGTGAAGGGCATGTGCGCTGCCGAGGCCACGCTTCCCGAGGGTGGCGTGATTATCGATGTCGCTGGTTGTGCCGACGGTCACGGCGGCGAGGGCTTCTATCACAACATCGCCGACAACGATCCGGCGGAGTTTGAGCGCGCCTGCATCGATCGTCCCAAGGACGAGACCCTGCCCGACCAGTGGACGAGCCAGATTTTCGCTCGCATCCTGGCACATCACCCCGTGATCATGGTTACCGACCTGTGCGATCACCAGATGCTCAAGGATATGCACATGACGCCGGTCAACACCCTCGAGGAGGCGCTCAAGCTCGCCTTTGAGATGAAGGGTGCCGACGCCAAGGTCGCCGTCATCCCCGATGGCCTGGGTGTTGTCGTCGCACAGCACTAGTGCGCGGCTTAAACGAATCGTTTGTAACCGATAAGAAAGATAAGGTTTTATGCTTACCAAACTCCTCTGCGAATTCGGCGCGACGGCCCTCATGATCGTCTTTGGCGTGGGCGTGCACTGCGATACCGTGCTCAAAGGCACCAAGTATCAGGGCTCCGGTCACATGTTTGCCATCACCACTTGGTCTTTTGGCATCTCGGTCTGCCTGTTTGTCTTTGGCGGCGCCGTGTGCATGAACCCGGCTATGGTGCTTGCCCAGTGCATCGTCGGTCTGGTGCCGTGGGGCAACTGCATCCCCTTTATGCTTGCCGATATGCTCGGCGGCTTTGTGGGTGCCGTAATCGCTTGGTTTATGTATGCCGATGAGTTCAAGGCTTCCGAGGGCGTCGTCGACCCCATTGCCCAGCGCAACATTTTCTCGACCAACCCCACCACCGAGGGTACCAACTATGCCCGTAACTTCTTCTGCGAGGCTATCTGCACCTTTGTGTTCATCAGCGCCATCCTTGCTGCCGCTAGCCGCGCCGGCGAGAACGTTCTGATGCTCGCCATCTGCGTCGGTCTGATTGTTTGGGCTGTTGGCATGGGCATGGGCGGCATCACCGGCTTCGCCATGAACCAGGCACGTGACCTTGGTCCTCGCATGGCCTATCAGGTGCTGCCGATTAAGAACAAGGCTGACAACAACTGGAAGTATGGCCTGCTTGTTCCTGGCATCGCGCCGTTTGTCGGTGCTATTGTGGCCGCGCTGTTTGTGCATGGTTTCCTGGGCATGTTCTAGTCTGAGGCTACATAGTTGTCCGCTGGCCGCATGGGGTAACTTCCCAGCGCGTCCTCGGACATGCAAAAAGGCTCGCTGCGCACTTCGTGCGGCGAGCCTTTTTGCATGTCCGAGGACGCGCTGGGAAGTTACCCCATGCGGCCAGCTGCGGGATCTTAGTCGCGTTGGAACAAGCAACCCAACATATATATCTGAATTTGGATGGGAGGGGCTTGTCGCTGCTGGGGGCGTTGAAGCGCGAGTGACGCTTTGGGATGCGTGGTGCCCTGGGTTGGAGTGATGCTTTGGGATGAGCTTCTTACTTAGTTGAAGAGGGGTTTTATGGCTGAGAGGTAGTCTTTGGCTACGTTGGATTTGTTGGCTTGGAAGTTGTGCCAGGCCCACCATTGGACGGTGGCTACGAAGCTTGAGGCTATGTGGTGTAGTAGGAAACTGCGGTCCATGGTGCCGGCGGGGCCTGTGGGGTCGACGGGGACGGTTTCGGCTGCTCGTGACATGATGGTCTTGCGTAAGCAGTCGGCGAAGACGCGTGAGCCGGCGCCGGCTACGAGGGCTCGTACGCCCTGGCGGCGCTCCCAGAGGTTGTTGAGGATATGCTCGACCTGCACGAGTGGGTCGTCGAGCGGTGTGCCATCGTCGTCGAGGGCGTGGGTGCAGATGTCGCTCACGAGCTCAGCGAGCAGGTCGTCTTTGCTCTTAAAGAGACCGTAGAATGTCGCGCGGCCTACGTGAGCTCGCGCGATGATGTCGCCTACGGTGATCTTGCCGTAGTCCTCCTCGCGCAGGAGCTCGGAGAATGCTGCGACGATGGCGGCGCGGCTTTTTTCCTTGCGGGCATCCATGGCTATGCGTCCGCGTGAACGAGCAGGCAGCGGAGCGTACCGGAGCAACCCTCGTAGGGGCGCTTACCGGCGCCGTAGCCGACGGCCTCGATGCGGTAGCGGGCCGGCAGGTGCTCGGACGTGCGCAGTGCGGCGACGATGGCGGCGCCCGTGGGCGTCACGAGCTCGCCGGCGACCGGTGCGGGCGTGAGGGCGATATTGCCTGCTTGGCATAGGTTGACGACGGCGGGCACCGGGATGGGCATAAGGCCGTGGGCGCAGTGGATGGTACCGTGACCCTCGGAGAGCGACTCAACCACGATGTCCTCAATACCCAGGTCATCGAGGCAGATGGCGACAGAGCAGACGTCGACGATAGAGTCGACGGCGCCCACCTCGTGGAACATGACGGTCTCGGGCGTTTTGCCGTGAGCCTTGGCCTCGGCGGCGGCGAGTGCGGTAAAGATGGCGAGCGCACGACGCTTGGCGCCATCGCTCAGCTGCGAGCCATCGATAATGGCGGTGACGTCCGCCAAAGAACGGTGGTGATGGTGGTGGGCGTGATGGTGACCCTCGTGGCCATGACCGTAGCCCTCATGGTCATGCTCGTGGCAGTGTTCGTGCTCGTCATGGTCATGATGGTGGTGCTCATGCTCATGCATATGCTCGACAGCTGCTTCGTTGCCGTAGAGCCAGGCCATATCGTGATCATGGTTCTCGAGGCCCTCTGCAAGCTGGACGTCGAAATCGCAGGCGTCGATGCCGTGCTTGTTTACGCGCGTGACAGCGACCGTAAAGCCGTCGACCGGCAGCGTGGCGAGCTGTTCGCGCAGGTGTTCCTCGTTGGCGCCCAGGTCGAGCAGAGCCGCGACGGTCATATCGCCGCTGATGCCCGAGGTTCCGTCGATGATAAGCGTGTGCTGATGGTTGGACATGGAATGCTCCTTAGCGGGCGCAGGGCGTGCCGGCGCTCAGATGGTTGATAAGACTTGCCTGGTAGGCGGCACCAAAGCCGTTGTCGATATTGACGACCGAAACGCCGCTGGCGCAGGAGTTGAGCATGGCGAGTAGCGCGGCTACGCCACCAAAGCTCGCGCCGTAACCCACGCTGGTGGGAACGGCGATGACCGGACAGCTCACCAGGCCGCCGACAACGCTCGCTAGTGCGCCCTCCATGCCGGCAATGGCGATGACCACCTGTGCCTGGGCAAGCTCCTCGGCATGCGCGAGCAGACGGTGCAGGCCGGCGACACCCACGTCGTAGAGGCGGTCGACCTCGTTGCCATAGAACTCGGCCGTCAATGCGGCTTCCTCGGCGACGGGCAGGTCGCTCGTGCCGGCGCAGGCGACGACGATGCGTCCGTTGCCGGTAGGGGAGGGCTTGCCTCCCACGAGGGCGAGCTGCGCGTCCGGGACATATCCCAGGTCGATGCCGTTGTCGAGGAGCTCCGAGGTGCGGTCTGCCTTTTCGGCGTCCAGGCGCGTGACCAGGATGCGCTCCTGGCCGGCATCGTGCAGCGCTTCGATAATGGCGGCAATCTGCTCGGCGGTTTTACCGGCGCCGTAGACAACCTCGCCGGCTCCCTGGCGCACCCCGCGCGAAAGATCGAGCTGCGCAAAACCCAGATCGGCGGTTGGCGCCGTCTGGATGCGCGTAAGCGCGTCGGCAGGGGCGACTGATCCGCCGGCAACATCGCTCAGCAGCTGCTCAAGATCTCGCTTATCCATATATGTTCCCTTCGACGGCGCAAAGTCTAGCACTCAAAAGGTATTTTTCCGAACACTAAGACAAAATTGTTCGGAAACTATAGGACAGACTGATTCAATTGTTGGGCGAACTTGCTAGTCGCGCAGGATGATGTCCATGGCGAGCATCAGGTTGCGCTCGTCGATGGCAAACGGGGCGGCTTCGCGCGTCTTGGGCTTGGCGCAAAACGCGATGCCCGTACCCGCGGCCTGAATCATGGGGATGTCGTTGGCGCCGTCGCCGATCGCGACGGTGTGGGCCATGTCGACACCGCACTCAACTGCCCAATCCAGCAGCTGGATGAGCTTGGATTCCTTGGTCACAATGTTTGCCGCCAGCTTGCCGGTGAGCTTGCCGTCCACGACCTCCAGGCGGTTAGCGAGGCAAAAGTCGATGCCCGCGGTGGCCACGATCTTGTCGGCGACCTCGTGGAAGCCGCCGCTTACCACGCCGACCTTCCAGCCCTTGCTGTGCGCCGATCGCACAAGCTCCAGCGCGCCGGGGGTAAACGTCACGCGCGCAAAGGTGCGTTCGAACACGCTCTCATCCAAGCCGGCAAGCAGCCCCACGCGCTCCACGAGCGCCTGCTTAAAGTCCAGTTCGCCGCGCATGGCGCGTTCAGTGATCTGCGCTACCTGCTCGCCCACGCCGGCCTCCTCGCCCAACAGGTCGATGACCTCCTGGTTGATGAGCGTGGAGTCGATATCCATAACGATGAGGCGTGCGGTCATGGCGGGCCTTTCTGAGTGCAGTTGTATTGGGGCACATTGTCGCACGTGGCGCGCGTTGGCGACGGCCACGGTGCATCAATTGTTTCGTCTCCGTCAAGTCTTTGGGCAGGAGCTACTTTTTCGCGGCACATCGACGCGGGTGCGATAAGATAGAACGCCATGTCTGGCTGCGCGGTTTACGCAGGCTGGGCAAATCTGTACGACGCCGCCCGGAACGACACGGGGCGGCACAGATCCATAAAGGAGGATCACTGGTATGAGCCAGACCCGTCCCATCGATGAGCATTCCATGCACACCCGTACCTGCGGCGAGCTTCGCTTCGAGAACGTGGGCGAAGAGGTCACCCTCACCGGTTGGGTGAGCCGTCGTCGCGATCACGGCGGCCTTATCTTCTGCGACCTTCGCGACCGCGAGGGCATCACGCAGCTCACCTTCGACCCCGAGCACTCCGACGGCGATGCCTTTAAGATCGCCGAGACTATGCGTCCCGAGTGGCCCATCAAGATTCACGGCGTCGTGCGCGCCCGTGGCGAGGAGACCACCAACACCAAGCTCGCGACCGGCGAGATCGAGGTCCTGACCGACCACGCCGAGGTGCTCAACACGTCCGTCACCCCGCCGTTCCAGATCGAGGACGGCATCGAGACCAGCGAGGACACCCGCCTGCGCTATCGCTATCTGGACCTCCGCCGTCCCGAGATGATGGCCAACCTCAAGCTGCGCTCCGACTTCACCTTTGCCATTCGCGAGGCGCTGCACAACCGTGAGTTCATGGAGGTCGAGACGCCCTCCCTGTTTAAGTCCACGCCCGAGGGCGCTCGAGACTTCATCGTTCCCAGCCGTATCCAGCCGGGTAACTTCTACGCCCTGCCGCAGTCCCCACAGCTCCTGAAGCAGCTGCTCATGGTCGGTGGCGTCGAGCGCTACTACCAGGTCGCCAAGTGCTTCCGCGACGAGGACCTGCGTGCCGACCGTCAGCCCGAGTTCACCCAGGTCGATATCGAGATGTCCTTCGTGGACCAGAACGACGTTATGAGTGCGCTCGAAGAGGTCCTGGCCGATGCCTTCGGCCGCATGGGCGTCGAGATGCCCACGCCGCTGCGTCGCATGAACTACTGGGAGGCCATGGACACCTATGGCTCCGACAAGCCCGATACCCGCTATGGCATGCACCTGGTCGACCTGACCGACATCTTTGCCAACTCCAAGTTCAAGGTCTTTGCGACTGCCGCGAACGAGGAGGGCTCCGTCGTCAAGGCCATCAACGCCAAGGGCGCCGGCGCCTGGGCACGTGCCAAGATCGATAAGCTCGCCGGCGTGGCCTCCACGTTTGGCGCCAAGGGCCTGGCCTGGATCGCCTTCCGTGAGGACGGCTCCATCAACAGCCCCATCGTCAAGTTCTTCTCGGACGAGGAGATGGCGGCTCTGCGCGAGCGCATGGACGTCGAGCCTGGCGACCTCGTGATGTTCGCCGCCGGCCCGCGCCTGCTCTCTGACGAGATCCTGGGCGGCATGCGTTCCCACATGGCCAACGCGCTCGAGATCAAGCGTGAGGGCCACGACTTCCTGTGGGTCGTCAACTTCCCGCTGTTCCACTGGGATGAGGACCGCAAGGCCTACGCTGCCGAGCATCAGCCCTTCACGCTGCCGACCGAGACCGACATCGCCAAGATCGAGGCCGACCCGCTGGCGGCCGGTTCCTGCACCTACGACTTTGTCATGGACGGCTTTGAGGCCGGCGGCGGCGGTATGCGTATCCACAACGCCGAGATGCAGATGTCTATGCTCAAGCTCCTGGGCTTCACCGAGGAGCGAGCCGAGTCGCAGTTCGGCTTTCTCATGGAGGCGCTCAAGTTTGGTGCACCCCCGATGGGTGGTTTTGCTCTGGGCCTGGACCGCGTGTGCATGCTGCTCACCGGTTCCGACTCCATCCGCGACGTCATGGCGTTCCCCAAGACGGCCAGCGGCTCCGACCTCATGTCGGGCGCCCCGAGTGCCGTTAGCGGCGCCCAGCTCAAGGACGTCAGCCTGCGCCTGATGTAGGCGAGCGGCTACATATTGCTTGCAACGAGGGAAGGACGTGTGCCTTCCCTCGTTTTTTATACGCCGAGATTGTGAGGGCATGGGGTGACCGGGCGTCGCGGAAAGTGCGTCCCGGAATCTGCGCCCAGAACGGGTCGCGCTTTCCCAAAGGGGGTCCTCTGGGAAAGCGCGACCCAGAATTCGGCAAAATAATGGGGCACAGTTTCCGGTTGAGCTGTCTAACGGAAACTGTGCCCCAGAATGAGCGCTCAAAACGGGCCGGGCTTTCCGCAACAACTGTCTGGCGGAAAGCCTGCCCCAGTTTCTTATAGCGAGTCTCTCTGGATCAGCTGCATGTGCATCACGGAGGTGGTCGGCTCGGCACCCTTGATCATATCGAGCGCAATGTTGGCGGCCATGTGGCCTTCTTCGCGCACGGGCTGGCGGACGGTCGTGAGCGCGGGGACGCAGTGCGTCGCAATCTCGTGATCGTCGAAGCCGACGACGGAAACGTCCGCCGGAACGGATAGGCCTGCCTCGTTGAGTGCGGTGATGACGCCAGCCGCGATACGGTCCGATCCACAGAGCACGCCATCGAAAGCGATCTCGCGCGCGAGAATTTGGTGCATGGCCTGATAGCCGTCTCCGCTGTTCCAGCCGGTATAGATAACGTTTGCGTCTGGGAGGTCTTCGCCCAAGACGGCGCGGTAGCCGCGCAGGCGGTCGACAACAGCGGGGTTGTCTTGCGGTCCCAACACGGCGACGATATCTTTGCGCCCGCGATCCTTCATGGCGAGTGCCGCAAAATGTCCGCCCTCTTCGTCGTCAGAGTAGACCGTCGAGAACACATCGCGATAGGGGTGTCCCTCGAGCTGGCCGCACAACACGGTGGGTACGCCCAGCTCGCGCAGCACCTCGAGCAGCTCGCTGCCCTTGTAGGGGGAGACATCGATCACGGCGTCGAACGAGCGGCGCTCAAAGTGCTCGCGTGCGCGGTTGCGCTCATGCGTAGAAGACGCCTGCAAGATAACGGGCAGATAGGACGACTCCGACAGTTCCTCGGTAATGCCGCTCAAAAACTCGCTATAGGTGGGGTCGCTGAAGAGTTCACTCAGGGGCTCGGTCACGAGCACGGCGATGATTTCCGTGCGCCCGACAGCGAGCGCTCGGCCACGAGCGTTGGGGACAAAATTGACTTCCTTGGCCGCCGCGCGGACGCGCTTTTTGGTTTCCTCGCTAATGCGAGGCGAATCGTTGAGGGCGCGCGATGCCGTGGAGCGCGACACGCCGGCAGCTGCGGCAACCTCGGCAAGCGTAGGTGCGGTGCGAACTGGTTGGGTCATGGCGTCTCCTGGAGAATGCGGTCGATGTTGTCGCTGATACGGGCTGGTGCGGATACAGCTTACTATAGTGCGTCTGAACAGCGTTCATGATATCCGGTGACCGGTGTCGTTTTGCAACCAAGCCGCAATCGAATACGTCTCGTATGGGTGAGATATCAGCGGGCGTGGCGGTTGCCTACGAGCTTAAGAACGATGTCTTGCGCTGAGTTTCGATACTCAGGGTGACATAAGTGTCGCGGTTGTACAACCGGTTGCACCGTTAACCCGACCAAATCGACCGTTCAGCGGACAACCGGTTGCACAGTTTTTTGCATCGCCCGTAAGATAAGGACAACCGGTTGCACAAGAATCACTACGATGACGAAGGAGCATCACCATGGACACCATTAACGATTGGGAAAACCAAGCGCTCACCCATAGGAACCGCCTGGCACCCCATGCGTACTTTATGGGTTATGAGACCGCCGATCTCGCCGCTACGTACAGCCGCGAGCTGTCGCGCGGGTTTGTCCAGCTGTCCGGCTCGTGGCAGTTCTGCCTCTTTGAGGGGCCTGCTGCCGTCTCCAACGAGGAACTCTCCACGTACAAGCCCGAGTGGGATCACGTGGAGGTTCCGCACCTGTGGCAGGTGGACGGCTATGGCAACCTTGCCTACACCGACGAGGGTTTCCCGTTCCCGGTGGACCAGCCGTTTGTTCCCTCCGATGACCCCACGGGCGTGTACCAGCGCATCGTCAACCTTCCCGCCGTTCCTGCCGGCGCTCGCGAGATCATTCGCTTCGACGGCATCGAGAGCTATGGCGAGCTGTACGTCAACGGTCAGTATATCGGCATGACCAAGGGCTCGCGCCTGTCTGCCGAGTTCGACGTGACCGACGCGCTCGTCGAGGGCGACAACCTTTTTGCGGTTAAGGTCTTGCAGTACAGCGATGGCAGCTACATCGAGGACCAGGATATGTGGTGGGCCTCGGGCATCTTCCGCGACGTGTACCTTATGCAGCGTCCCGCCGCGCATCTGGTCGACTTTAGGTTCCGCACGCACCGCGAGGGCGATACCGCTCTGATCACGCTCGATACGGTGGCCGAGGGCGCTACCCGCATCGTGTATACGCTCAGCGATGGCGAGAATGTGGTCGCTACGGGCGAGTGCGTCGACGGCCATGCCGAGTGCAGCGTGACCGATGCCCACTTCTGGAATCCCGAGGACCCCTTCCTCTACAATCTTACGTTTGAGGTCTACGACGGTGACCAGGTCAGCGAGTACGTCCCGCATCGCCAGGGTCTTGCCGAGGTGACGGTCGAGGGCAATCATATCTACCTCAACGGCACTTACTTTAAGATGCATGGCGTCAACCGCCACGATCACGACGATCACAAGGGCCGCGCCGTGGGCCTCGATCGCATGCGCCGCGACCTGGAGCTCATGAAGCAGCACAACATCAACGCGGTACGCACGTCCCACTACGCCAACGACCCGCGCTTTTACGAGCTGTGCGACGAGTACGGCATCATGCTGGTCGCCGAGACCGATATGGAGAGCCACGGCTTCGAGAATATCGGCAATATCGCCCTGGTCACCGACGACCCGGCATGGGAGCCTGCCTACGTTGACCGTGTTGAGCGCCTGGTGATGCAGGAGCGCAACCACGCGTGTATCATCATGTGGTCGATGGGCAACGAGAGCGGCTATGGCTGCAACATCCGCGCGATGTACGCCAAGGCTCACGAGCTCGATGGTCGTCCGGTCCACTACGAGGAGGACCGCAACGCCGACACCGTCGACGTCATCTCTACCATGTACTCCCGCGTGTCGCAGATGAACGACTTTGGCGAGCATCCGTTCCCCAAGCCGCGCATCAACTGCGAGTATGGCCACTCCATGGGCAACGGTCCCGGAGGCCTGTCCGAGTACCAGGAGGTCTTCGATCGTTGGGATTGCATCCAGGGCCAGTTCATTTGGGAATGGTGCGACCATGGTTTGGCTGCTGTGACCGAGGACGGCATTGCCTACGATATGTATGGCGGCGACAACGGCGATTACCCCAACAACAGCAACTTCTGCATCGATGGCATGGTGTTCCCCTGGCAGCAGCCGAGCCCGGGCCTTACCGAGTACGGCCAGGTCATCTGCCCGGTTCGCATGGCTTATGACGCCGAGGCAGGCGAGCTGACCGTCACCAACAAGCGCTGGTTCACCACTCTCGAGGATGTCTGCCTGTCGGCCGAGACCCTGGTGGACGGCGACGTGGTCTGCCGCAAGACGCTCATGCCCGGTGCGGTTGCCCCCGGTGAGTCCGTCCAGCTTCCGCTAGTGATTCACGAGGCCGCGGTAGGCGAGACCCTGCTGACCGTGCGCGCCTACACCATGGCCGCTCACGTCTGGTGCGAGCCGATGTTCCAACTGGGCGCAAGCCAGTTTGCCATCGCCAACCATCCGGCGCCGGCCATCGCGGCTCCCACTCGTCCTGAGCTTACGGTCGAGGAGACCGAGCAGGAGATTCGCATTCACTCCCTCAACGGCGAGCTGACCTTCAGCAAGGTAAACGGCACCGTGAGCGAATGGAAGGCATCCGGCCGCGACGTCATGGCCTCTGGCCCCCAGGTTGGTTTTTGGCATCCGCTCGTCGACAACCACGCCCAGGAGTACGACTCCCTGTGGAAGGACAACTTCATCGATGTGATGCAGACGTCTACCCGCAAGGTTTCTTGGAAGCAGGACGGCAATGCGGTCGTCGTTACCGTGAGCCAACGTATTGCTCCTCCCGTCCGCGCGTTCGGCATGCGCGTCGAGCTTGTCTACACCGTGCTTCCGAGCGGTCGCGTCGACCTCAAGGTTTCCGGCGAGCCCTGCGGCGACTATTCGGACATTATCCCGCGCATCGGCATCTCCTTCGAGGTTCCCGGTTGCGATCGTGCCGTCGAGTGGTATGGCCACGGCCCGGGCGAGAACTATCCGGACTCGCTGCGCGCCAACCCGGTCGGTCATTACCGCACTACGGTCGACGACATGTTCACGCCCTA
The DNA here is from genome assembly GCA_019414345.1 of Collinsella sp. Lineage (GTDB taxonomy): Bacteria > Actinomycetota > Coriobacteriia > Coriobacteriales > Coriobacteriaceae > Collinsella. Next base: position 137,384 of record DXMF01000026.1, on the reverse strand, counting down.
CGTTATGCCTCAGGACTGTGCCAACCGCGAGGGTACCCGCTGGGTTGCCCTGCGCTCGAGCCACGGTGACGGCGTGCTGGTGACTCGTCCGGCCGACGCCGCTTCCAACCCGTTCTCGTTCTCGGCATGGCCCTATAGCTGCGAGGCTATCGATAACGCCAAGCACGTCTACGACCTTGTCAAGGGCGACACGGTTACGGTCAACATCAACGACCAGTTGCTCGGCCTTGGCTCGAACTCTTGGGGTTCCGAGGTGCTCGATTCCTATCGCACCCGTTTTGAGAGCTTCAGCTTTGAGGTGTCCCTGCGACCGCTGACGTCTGCCGATCTGGCTCAGGCGCTGGCACCCATTAAGGAGGCATAAGTCATGCATGTCTTTAACTCGCGCGCCGATTTCGACGCTCAGATGAAGTCCGTCAAGAAGTGGATGCGTACCGGACAGGCGCTCGATGGTGTTGCCGACCTGCAGCACGACGTGGCTTACTCCATCGGCGACTCGTTGGTGTATTGGTGGGTGAACGCCCACGAGGCCGCTACCGCCGATCTGGTCGGTCACCGTCGCTATCATGCCGTGCTCGCCCCGCTCGACGGCGACCTGACTGTCGAGGTGGCTTCTAAGGCCGATCTTACCTGTACGCGCGCCTACAGCGATATCGACGATCGTGAGCGCTTTGAGGGAGCGGGGGAGACCGTGACGATTCCTGCCGGCGGCGTTGCCGTCGTCGAGATCGACGAGGCCTACCGTGTCGTGGCTGATGCCGCGGATCCCCGCGTCGTGGTACTGCACGTGACGGTTGAAGGATATTCCTTCCCCAACAAGTAGTATTCGTCCGCCTGGACGTTTGCTTCGCGCCGTTAAGGGGGATGGCTTTGTTGACTCCCTTTTCCCCATTCCCCTTAGCAGGTGCACCGTCCGTGTTTGCACTTGCAGCTCGGACGGGTTTAGATGACATTTAATAGATGATTGGGAGGGCTTATGAGCTCTGAAAAACGAGGAACGATTGGTTCGTTCGCTCTGCTGGGCATGACGGTCGCCGCCGTGTTCGGTATCAAGAACATCATCAACAACAACGCGGCCATCGGCTTGGCAGCTGCGCCGTCGTTCTTCTTCGCCACGCTTTTGTACTTTGTCCCCTATACCCTGGTTACCGCCGAGTTCGTCGGCCTCAACAAGGACTCCGAGTCTGGCGTGTACGCATGGGTTAAGACCTCGATGGGTGGTCGCTGGGCGTTCCTGACGGCATTTAGCTACTGGTTCGTTAACCTGTTCTTCTTTGCGTCCGTCCTGCCCAACGTCATCATCTACGCGAGCTACGTGTTCTTTGGTGCCAACGCCGAGCTTTCGCAGCTGTGGATCACCATTATCGAGATCGTCGTCTTTGCTATCGCCACGTGGGTTTCGACCAAGGGCGCTAAGTGGATCGGCTCCATTTCCTCCTTCGGTTCGACCGCGGCTCTCGGCCTGACCGCCGTGTTCATCCTGCTGTCCCTGGCTGCTGCCTTTGGCGGCGTTGAGTTCGCTACGGCTCCTACTCCCGCTAACATGGCTCCCGACATGAGCAACTTCGCAACTGCGTGGGGCTTCTTCGGTACGCTTGCCTGGATCATCCAGGGCGTTGGCGGCGCTGAGTCTGTCGGCGTGTTCCTTAACGACCTTAAGGGTGGCGTCAAGGCCTTCGTGCGCACCGTCGTTATCGCCGGCCTGACCATCGGCCTTCTGTATGCAGGCGCTTCGCTGCTGGTTAACCTGTTCATCCCCGAGGGTGGCGTTGCCATCTCCACCGGTATCTTCGACGTATTCGGTGCTGTCTTTGCCCACTTTGGCATTCCCATGGAAGTGTCTACGCGCGCCATCGGCTTGATCCTTCTCGCCGCCACGCTGGGCTCCCTCATGATGTGGACCTCCGCTCCCATCAAGGTCTTCTTCACCGAGATCCCCAAGGGCGTCTTTGGTAGCAAGATCGTCGAGCTCAACGAGCATGGCATTCCTGCCCGCGCTGCTTGGCTGCAGTTCGCCATCGTCGTCCCCATCCTGATCATTCCGGCCCTGGGCTCCGGTAACCTCGACGACCTGCTCATGATCGTCACCAACATGACTGCTGCCACCGCTCTGCTCCCACCGCTGCTGATTTTGCTTGCCTACTTTATGCTGCGCAAGAACTTTGATGCCGCTCCCCGTGGCTTCCGCATGGGTTCGCGCAGCTTTGGCCTGGTCGTTGCCGCATTCCTGCTTGTGGTCTTCTGCTTCGTGCTTATCTGCGGCACCATTCCGCTCGATCAGCCGCTGTGGCTGACGCTGGTCTACAACGTTGGCGGCGTGGTTGTCTTCTTGGGCCTTGCCGTGATGTGGTACAACCGCTACATCAACCGCCTGCGCGAGACCGATCCCGAGGCCGCCGAGAACGAGCTTCGCCCTTCCGTCCTCGATATGATGGAGTAGCGGCTAGGATTAATCTACGGCTGTGGAATAAATCGATTCCCTTTCCTAAGGAGGGGCCTTACGAGGCCCCTCCTTTTGTGTTTTGGGGCATGGTCTTGGCCCCCGTGGTCAAAAAATGCCAAATATGAGTACTGTTGCAAAAGAAGTGCCATATTTTTCGGCCTGCTCTGAGCGAAAATGGGCTCAAAATCGATTTATCTAACTCCCTTTAAAGGGCGTTTGACGGCTTTCAACCTCTTCGAATCGCTCAAGCTAGGCAATTTGCTCTCGATTTTGCTGCTACTAAATTTGTAACAGTACTCATATTTGCCACTTTTTGACCACGGGGTATCCGGAGGGGCCCTCGATAAGCATCTAACGCTACAATAACTACCACGTGGCTGGGTTTGCCGGCCGAATGTGTGATGTCGTGGGAGGGGACATGGTCGAGTTTACAAAGACGATTAAAGATCCGTTGGGACTGCACGCCCGCCCGGTTGCGCTGCTCTATGACATCATTGCCAAGCATCGTAGCGACGTGTCGGTCAGCATTGGCGACCGCCACACCGACGGCCGTGACGTGATGGGCCTCATGGCGCTTTACGGCGAATGTGGCGAGGACATCGTCTTTCGCGTTTCGGGCGTAGACGAGGCTTCGTGTGTCACGTCGATCAGAAACCTCTCGCTCTAAACGCAACAATGTGACAAAGGGACAGTCCCTTTGTCACATCTCTGGGAGGCGCTCTTTGCGGCGCCTCTTTTGTTTCGTATGGGAAACCTTTTCGAAAACTGAATAGGGACCCTTTTCAAAAAGTTAACCACGTGTTAGTTTACTATAGCGAACATAGACGTGGTTAACTTTTGCTGCGTCGATGTTGAGGACGAACTGACGTTAGGAGCGCACTCATGTCTTGCGGACCGCAGATGCCGGCTTTGCCGCTCTCGATGGTAAAGGCGGGCGAAACCGTGCACGTGTCTCGTGTAAAGGGCAATCAGGACATGAAGCACCACCTCAAGGACCTCGGCTTTGTCGAGGGCAGCGAGATTCACGTGGTGAGCTCGAGTGGTGCCAATATCATCGTCACCGTGCTGGGCGCACGTTTTGGCATCGATTCCAAGGTTGCCATGCACATCATGACCGTCGGTTAGTCCGCAGCATTTCATTAAAACCGAAAGGGGGACAAGAGGATGAAGACGTTGGGTGACGTTAAGGTAGGCGAGAGCTCTACCATCGTCAAGCTTCACGGTGAGGGCGCGCTGCGCCGCCACCTTATGGACCTGGGGCTCATCAAGGGCACTTCATTCAAGGTCGTAAAGGTTGCGCCGCTCGGTGATCCGGTCGAGATCAACGTACGCGGCTACGAGCTTTCCATCCGCAAGGAAGAGGCTGCCGTCGTAGAGGTCCAGTAAGGGCTTGCGGCGTATATTTCTGCAGGTAAAGTTAGGTATTTCTAACTTAATGCAGCAACTTTAAAGCACATTATCCAGCCTGCGCGGAGAAAGCAGCGCAGGCACACAAGGAAGAAGGATTGAATGGCGGATTCTCAGATCCATGTCGCGCTGGCGGGTAACCCCAACTGTGGCAAGACCACGCTTTTCAACCTGATCACGGGCGCCAACGGCTACGTTGGCAACTGGCCCGGCGTCACGGTTGAGAAAAAGGAGGCCAAGCTCCTAAGCGACAAGAACGTTACCATCACAGACCTCCCTGGCATCTACTCGCTTTCCCCCTACAGCCCCGAGGAGCAATGCTCGCGCGATTACCTCATGAGCGGCGAGCCCGATGTCGTCGTCCAGGTGGTCGACGCCACCAACCTCGAGCGCAACCTGTACCTGGCGCTTCAGGTTATCGAGACCGGCCTGCCCGTGGTCGTCGCCCTCAACATGGCCGACTTGGTCGAGAAGAACGGCGACAAGATCGACACGGACAAGCTCTCCAAGAAGCTCGGCTGTCCGGTCATGATGATCTCGGCTCTTAAGAACAAAGGCATCAAGGAGCTGTTCGAGCAGGTCAAGAAGTCCGCTGCTTCCAAGGGCCAGGTGCCGGAGCACAAGTTCGATTCCTCCATCGAGGACGTTCTGGACCACATCGAGAATAACCTGCCTGCGAGCGTTCCCGCCAACAAGCGTCGCTACTACGCCGTTAAGCTGTTTGAGCGCGACGCGGACGCCTGCAAGCTCATCAACCTCACTAAGGAGAAGGCCGCTCGCGTGGAGCAGCTGGTCGCCCAGTGCGAACAGGGCTGCGACGACGACGCTGAGTCCATCATCACCGGCGAGCGCTACGGCGTCATTGCCCACATCATTGACGAGTGCCTCACCATGGCTCCGGCCAAGATGAGCACCTCCGAGAAGATCGACCGTGTGGTTACCAACCGTATCCTGGGCCTGCCGATCTTCGTAGTCATCATGTTCTGCGTGTACTACATCGCCGTTTCCACCTTGGGCGGCACGGTAACCGACTTCACCAACGACCAGCTCTTTGGCACCGACGGTTGGTATGTGCTCGGCCAGGGCCGCGACGCCTACGACGCAGCTGTCGAGGCTGCGGGTGACGCCGCCGACTCGATCGACCCGGCGCAGTACGGCCCCTATGTCCCGGGTATCACCACCGTGGTGCACGACGCCCTTGTGGCGGGCGGCACCGAGGACGGTGGCCTGGTCGATTCGCTGGTCTGCGACGGTATCGTCGGCGGCCTGGGTGCCATCTTCGGCTTCGTGCCGCAGATGTTCCTGCTGTTCGTGATGCTGTCCTTCTTGGAGGACTGCGGCTACATGGCCCGCGTCGCCTTCATCATGGACCGCGTGTTCCGCCGCTTTGGCCTGTCCGGTAAGTCCTTCATCCCCATGCTCGTGTCCTCGGGCTGCGGCGTCCCCGGCGTCATGGCCACCAAGACCATCGAGAACGAGAAGGACCGCCGCATGACGGTCATGACCACCACGTTCATTCCCTGTGGCGCCAAGCTTCCGATTATTGCCCTGCTCATGGGCTCCATCATCGGCGATTCTTCTACCACCGCGGCATGGATCAGCCCGCTCTTCTACTTCCTGGGCGTCTTTGCCGTCATCGCCTCGGGCCTCATGCTCAAGAAGACCAAGCTCTTCGCCGGCCGCCCGACGCCGTTTGTTATGGAGCTTCCCGCCTACCACTTCCCGGCGATCCGCTCTTGGGCGCTGCACGTGTGGGAGCGCTGCTGGGCCTTTATCAAGAAGGCCGGCACGGTCATCTTCGCGTCCACTGTCGTCGTTTGGTTCCTCTCCAACTTTGGTAGCTACAACGGTTCCTTTGGCTTCCTGCCTGCGATGGACGGCATCCCCGAGGAGTTTATGGACTACTCCGTGCTCGCCATGCTGGGCAACCTGGTCGCCTGGATCTTCGCCCCGCTCGGCTTTAGCACCTGGCAGGCAACCGCGCTGACTGTCTCAGGCCTTGTCGCCAAGGAGAACGTCGTCGCCACCGCTGGCTCGCTGCTGTCCGTCGCCGACGCCGCCGAGACCGACCCGAGTCTGTGGACCGCGTTTGCCGGTATGTTCCCGACCATGGGCGCCTGCGTTGCCTTTGGCGCTTTCAACCTGCTGTGCGCCCCGTGCTTTGCCGCTATGGGTACTATCCGCAACCAGATGGACTCCGGCAAGTGGACCGCGATTGCCATCGGCTACGAGTGCGCCTTCGCTTGGGTGATCGGCCTGTTCATCAACCAGTTCTACAACCTGCTTGTCCTTGGGCAGTTTGGTATCTGGACGGTTGTGGCTATCGTGCTGCTGATTGCGATGCTCTTCCAGATCTTCCGTCCCATGCCTAAACACGCTTGGACCGACGAGGACGAGACCAACACTGCTTCCGCCGCAGTTTCCGCTTAAGTCCGAATAAGGATTAGCCCCTTTCCATGAGCCCGGGTGTCCCAGCGACACTCGGGCTTTTTGGTGCAATGGGGGACAGATTGCTTTGCTCCAGAAGTAAGATGTGGCGTTTCCGCAGATAAAACCGACCAAAACAAACCTGTCCCTTTTTGGCAGGTGGAAGATGGGGTAAAGTAAGTGATGGTTAACTAGAGGAGGCTTGCTATGGCACCTATCGATATTGTTGTGTTGGCCGTTATCGGCATTGCGTTTGTCGCCGTGTGCGTGCGTATCTACCGAAAGGGCACCTGCGCCGACTGTGCTCAGGGTGGCGTTTGCACCGGGCATTGCTCCAACAAAAAGACCTGCGCCGCACTTAAGGGCGTAGACAAAATCGCCGAAGACTTGGGCCGCGGAATCAAGTAAGGCCCAGACATCTAAGCGCCTCGCGAGCATCCGTTCGCGGGGCGCTTTGCGCATTTGAGGGAGAGCGCGGCGAGTCGAAGAGTATTTTGGGGTCTCGTTAAATCAGTTGCGGTGAAATACGGACTGTTTTGGCTGTCAAAGGCCTTATCTACTCCGTATTCCACCGCAACTTTTTGTGGAGTGGGCTAGAGACGCTGCATGCGGTACCCGACACCCATGTGCGTCTGAATCATCTTGGGGTGAGAGGGGTCTGCCTCGATCTTCTTGCGCAGGGTGCGCATGAACACGCGCAGGCTCGCCAGATCGCTGTCCCAGCTCGTGCCCCATATCTCGTGGGTGATGAAGGTGTGGGTGAGCACCTTGTCGACGTTTTTCGCCAGAAGGACGAGCAATTTGTACTCGGTTGGGGTGAGCGAGAGCTCGCGTCCGTCTTTCGTCGCGTATCCCGCGGCGTAGTCGATATGCAGCGGACCGTTGTCAAACGTGCTCGCTTCTGTCGACTCGCTCGACGCCATCGAGGAGCGCCTCAAATTCGCACGGACGCGCGCGAGCAACTCATCCACAGAAAAGGGCTTGGTGAGGTAGTCGTCTGCCCCTGCGTCAAGTGCTGCAATCTTGTCGGAATCTTCGGTGCGCGCTGAAATGACGATAATGGGGACTGCCGACCAGCTTCGGATCTTCGTGATGACCTCGATACCGTCAATGTCGGGAAGGCCGAGGTCGAGCATGATGAGGCTGGGGCCGTGCGACACCGCATCCATGATGGCGGCCTGGCCGTTGCAAACCTTGCTCACGACATAGCCGTGGAGGTCAAGCGCGGTCGAAACGAGGTTTTGAACGGTCAGGTCATCTTCGACCAGGAGGATGCGTGGCTTAGCGGCATTATTCATGAATCTCGATCTCCTCAGCGGGCAGGGTAAAACGGAAGACGGCCCCATGGGGGTGGTTGTCGCGAACTTCGATGACGCCGCCATGCGCCTCCACGATGGAGCGGCAGAGCGACAGCCCAAGGCCGATGCTTCGACGCGAATCCACGGGCCGCGTATTGCCTGAGGTAAAGAAGCGCTCAAAGATATGAGGCTTGTCGCAGTCTGCCACACCCGGCCCATCGTCTGCGACGTCCACCACGACGAACGCGCCCTCGCGACGTGCGCTGACGGTGACAGTCGAGTCCTCGGGCGTGTATTTGAAGGCGTTCATGATGAGATTCGTAAGCACCTGCATGATGAGATGGACGTCGACGCGTACCAGCAGGATGTCGTCAGTGTGCTCGATGGTGACGGCATGTCCATGCGATGCTTGGGCGACATGGCTGAGGGCGGCCTCGATGACCTCGTCGATGAGCTCGGATGTGAGGTTGAGGCGAATGGTGCCGTCCTCGACGCGTGTGATGGCGAGGAGGTTCTCCACGGTATCGATAAGCCAGAGGGAGTCATCGTAGATGGCATCGGCAAGATCGCAGCGTTGTTCGAGGCTGAGCCTCTCGTCGCTCTTCCGAAGGATTGCCGCAGATCCGGATATAGCCGTGAGGGGTGTTCTCAAATCGTGGCCGATGGAGCGCAAAAGGTTGGCGCGCAGCTGCTCGTTTTTCGCCAAGACCGCAGCCTCTTCGCGCTCTTGCGCCGCTCGGTCGCTTTCGAGCGCCAAGGCGCATTCACCTACGATAGATAGGACGATCGAATGCTCGAAGGCTTCGATCTCGCGCCCCTCCAGGGCGATACCGATGACACCGAATACCTTGTCGCCGGTGCGAACCGCGAGGTAGAGACAGCGCGCCTCAGGCAGGGTCCGCGTGCTTGCGCCCGCGCGCTTGTTGTTGGTGTAGGTCCAGGTTGCAACGGCGCGCTCGTAGTCGGTGAGCAGCGACGCGGATCGGTTTTCGGTGCCAGCGGACTCATAGAGCGCCTTGTCGAGCGTGCCGTGTTCGGCGGGGTAGAAGACCACGTCGAGTTTTAGCAGTTTGACGAGTTGGTTCATGGCGACGCGGGCGCACTCCTCCGCGCTATGGGCTTGCTGCAAGAGCTGGTTCGTTTCGAGGAGTACGCGCGTTTTGAATGCGTTCTCGGCGGATGTACGGGCGTTGTCGGCGATGCGCGCAGTTAACTCGCCGGCGACCATAGCGGTAGCGAACATGATGCCGAACGTGACCAGATAGCTTCGGTCGTAGCTGGCGAGCGAAAACAGAGGCGTGACGAAGCAGAAGTTGTAAAGCACTACAGAGAGCACGCTCGATACGATTGTGCAGATACGTCCCGTCGTGGTGACGGCGGTCAGCAGGGCCGTGAGGATATAGAGGGATATGATGCTGGAATCGGCAAATCCCAGATGGCGGAAAGCCGTGCCGATCGCCGTGGCGGCAAGAGAGAGGGCCAGCGTGCGAAGCACGTTTCGGCTGCTGGGCGGCTGCAGGGCGAGCGCATGGCGGCGTCCTTTGGGTCGGGAGGGCGGAGTCGACTGGTCTGGAATGATGTAAATGTCGAGATTCGGGGCGAATGTTATGAGCTGTTCTACGAGAGATTTGCGGCCGAAGAGGGCCTGACGGACGCTGCTGTGCTCGCCCGTGCGCCCCATGACGATCTTCGAAATACCCGACAGGCGCGCGAACTCGGAGATCTGAAACGCGACGTCGTCGCCATAGACGGTTTCCATATGTGCTCCGAGCTGCTCGGCTAGGGCGATATTGGCTGCAAGCTTGGCGCGCTCATCATCGCTCATGGCTTGCGTGCGCGGGCTCTCTACGAACAGGGCGACGAGTTCGCTGCGAAACGCTTTCGCCATGCGTGCGGCGGCACGGACGATGCGGGGATTGGTCGGCGCCGGGGAGACACAGACTAAGATACGCTCCCTGGTGTAGTAGTCACGGTTTCCCAGCACGCGTGCGGCGTCTGTGAGGTGACCGGTGCGATCGGCGCAGCGGCGCAGCGCGATTTCTCGGAGTGCGGTGAGGTTCTCGACGGTAAAAAAATGCTGTTGCGCTCGGTCGGCTTGTGCGGGACGGTAGACGAGGCCGGCGCGAAGGCGCTCAAGTAGGTCTTCGGGCTCTATGTCGACGAGCTCGACCTGGTCGGCATCATCGAAGATACGGTCGGGGATTCGTTCGCTCACGACAACGCCGGTGATGGATGCAACCATGTCGTTTAGGCTCTCGATATGCTGAACGTTCACGGTCGTATAGACGTCGATGCCCGCATGTAGAAGTTCCTCGACGTCTTGATAGCGTTTGTCGTGGCGAGACCCCGGCGCATTCGTATGGGCGAGCTCGTCGACAAGGATGAGCTGAGGGGCGCGCTCGATAGCCGCATCTAGATCGAACTCGCTGAGCGCAATGCCGTTGTGCTCGATGAGTTTACAGGGCACGTTCTCAAGCCCTTGTGCAAGATGGGCAGTTGCCGGACGTTCGTGCGGCTCGATGTATCCCGCGACGACGTCGACACCTCGCCGCTTGGCGGCGTGGGCGGCTTGAAGCATCGCATAGGTTTTGCCTGTGCCAGCAGCGTAGCCAAAGAAAATCTTGAGGTGTCCCCGGCTGGTTCGAGTGTCATCGGCGACCTCGTCTTTCTCAATTGCCTCGAGGATGAGGTCTGGATTGACGCGAGTGTCCGATGCGTCGCGCTGCATAGCGTAGCCTTTCTGAAGCGTTGTCCATGCGTGCATACGCGGTGAAGACACCACTGTATGCTCGCGAGGTCGAGTATAGGCGCACTGCAGCTGCAATAGTGCTTTCTACCTGCATCTTTACGGCATCTTAAGGACGTGAGCCCCGGCCCTCACGCCTCTTTAATCCCTAGAAGCGTTTACTGTCCCCAGACGCTTGCGAGGGCAGGCGTCCGAGACATCGGACCGCGTGTGAAAGGGGCGGTAAATGGATATCCTCATTCCCATCATCGGAGTCGTCTGCATTGGACTTCTTATCTATTACATCTACATTCTGATGAGGAGTGATTCGTAAACTATGGACGCTGCGATTCAGTACATCTTGTACTTTGCCGTACTCGTCGTCCTGGCCGTTCCGCTCGGTCGGTTCATGGCCCATATCATGGATGGTGAGCATACGTTCCTGTCGCCTGTGATTGCTCCTGTGGAGCGTGGCGTCTATCGTCTGCTTCGCATCGACGCGGCAGAACAGATGGGGTGTAGGCGCTATCTGGCGAGCGTGCTGGTCTTTTCGGGGATCGGCCTCGTGACTCTTGTGGCACTCCAGGCGCTTCAGTCCTTCTTGCCAGGCAATCCCCAGCACCTGCCGGGTGTGTCATGGGACCTGTCGTTCAATACGGCTGCTTCCTTCATAACCAACACCAACTGGCAGTCCTACTCCGGTGAGACCACCCTGTCCTACCTTGTGCAGTTCATGGGTCTCACTGTGCAGAACTTCGTTTCCGCTGGCACCGGTATCGCGGTCATGTTCGCGCTGATCCGCGGCTTCCGTCAGGTCAAGGAGCAGGGTCTGGGTTCCTTCTGGGTCGACCTCACCCGCACCGTCCTGTATGTGCTCATCCCGCTGAACCTCGTGTTCGGCATCTGCCTGGCTGCCGGTGGCGTCATCTCCAACTTCCAGCCAGCTCAGAAGGCTGAGCTCGTAGAACCCGTCGCTGTTCAGCCTAATGCAGACGGCGGCTGGAGCGTCATCGACGGCGCCCAGATTGAGGGCGACACGGTCAAGGTCGACGGCAAGGTTGTCGAGGGCGCGCGCGTGGTCACCGAGCAGTTCCTGCCCCAGGGTCCCGCAGCTCCTCAGGTCGCCATCAAGCAGTCCGGCACCAACGGCGGCGGCTTCTTCGGCGTGAACTCCGCCCATCCGTATGAGAACCCCAGTGCCTTCACCAACATCATCGAGATGACCAGCCTGCTGCTGATCCCGGCCGCCTGTTGCTTCGCCTTCGGTATCGGCGTCAAGAACACCAAGCAGGGCAAGGCCATCTTTGCCGCCATGTTCATCCTGCTGGTGATCTTCACCGGCATCATCGCCGTCAACGAGCATGCGAGCACCCCGCAGCTGGCCGATGGCGGAGCGGTCAATATCGAGATGACCGACGGCCAGGCCGGCGGCAACATGGAGGGCAAGGAGAGCCGTTTCGGTATCGCCTCCTCTTCTACCTGGTCCGCTTTCACGACGGCTGCTTCCAACGGCTCGGTTAACTCCATGCACGACTCCTACACCCCGCTGGGCGGTTTTGTCCAGATGCTCCAGATTGCTCTGGGCGAGGTCGTCTTCGGCGGCGTGGGCTGCGGCCTGTACGGCATGATCGGCTTCGCCATCCTCACAGTGTTCATCGCCGGCCTCATGGTCGGACGCACGCCTGAGTTCCTGGGCAAGAAGATCGAGCCGGGCGAGATGCGCTGGGCAGTTGTCCTGTGCTTGGCAACTCCGTTTGCCATTCTGGTGTGCTCGGCCATCGCCTGCATGGTGCCCGGTCTTGCCGACCAACTCAACAATGGTGGCGCGCACGGCTTCTCCGAGGCGCTGTATGCCTTCACCTCATGCGGCGGCAACAACGGCTCGGCGTTTGCAGGCATGAACTGCAACATTCCCTGGATCAACGTCATGCTCGGCCTCGAGATGCTGTTCGCCCGCTTCATGCCCATCATCGGTACGCTGGCTATCGCCGGCTCGCTGGCCAAGAAGGGCAAGGTCGCCGAGAGCGCCGGTACCCTGTCTACCACCAACGGCATGTTCGTATTCCTGCTCGTGTTCATCGTTCTGCTGATCGGTGCCCTGAGCTTCTTCCCGGCCCTGGCGCTTGGCCCCGTTGCCGAGTTCTTCCAGATGATTGCGTAAAGGAGGGCGCAGATTTATGACTATGCAAAAAGACATGATGGGCCGCGCGGTCCGCGACTCGTTTGCCAAGCTGGATCCTCGCGTCCAGATTCAAAACCCGGTCATGTTCCTGGTGTGGCTTTCCGCCGTCATGACCTCCGTCCTGGCCGTCGCTTCCATTTTCGGTGTGCAGGACGCGGGTGTGCCCACCTACTATGTGGTCGCCATCGCGGTCATCCTGTGGCTTACCGACCTGTTCTCGAACTTCGCCGAGGCGCTTGCCGAGGGCCGCGGTAAGGCCCAGGCCGATTCCCTGCGTGCGGCCAAGAAGGATGTCGAGGCCCATCGCATCGAGTCCGTTGAGGACAAGGAGCACTTCACCGTCGTTCCCGGCACCGAGCTCACGCGCGGCGACCTGGTGATCGTACGCGCCGGCGAGCAGATTCCCGGCGACGGCGACGTCATCGAGGGCGCTGCTTCCGTTGACGAGTCCGCCATCACCGGCGAGTCCGCCCCCGTGGTCCGCGAGGCCGGCGGCGACCGCTCTGCCGTTACCGGCGGTACCACGGTGCTGTCCGACTGGATCATCGTCAAGATCTCCAGTGAGCCCGGCCAGAGCTTCCTGGACAAAATGATCGCGATGGTCGAGGGTGCCGCGCGCAAGAAGACCCCTAACGAGATCGCTCTGGAGATCTTCCTGGTGGCCCTCTCCATCGTCTTTATCCTGGTCACGCTGGCCCTGTATTGTTACTCCTGCTTCTCGGTCGGTCTTAACGACATGGACAACCCCACGGCCGTGACCACGCTCGTGGCGCTGCTCGTGTGCCTGGCTCCTACTACCATCGGCGCCCTTCTTTCCGCCATCGGCATCGCCGGCATGAGCCGTCTGAACGAGGCCAACGTGCTGGCCATGTCCGGCCGCGCCATCGAGGCCGCCGGCGACGTCGACATCCTCATGCTCGACAAGACCGGCACCATCACCCTGGGTAACCGCCAAGCCGCCGAGTTCATCCCGGTCGACGGCATCGATCCCGCGGAGCTGGCCGATGCCGCCCAGCTTTCCTCGCTGGCCGACGAGACCCCCGAAGGCCGTTCCATCGTCGTGCTCGCCAAGGAGCAGTTCGGTCTGCGCGGCCGCACACTCGAGGATAAGGGTATGGAGTTCATCCCCTTCACCGCGGCGACCCGCATGTCCGGTGTGAACTACGAGGGCAATGAGATCCGCAAGGGCGCTGCCGATTCCGTGCGCACCTATGTGGAGGCAGCCGGCGGCGTGTTCTCCCAGGAGTGCGACGAGGCCGTCGAGCGCATCGCCAAGGCCGGCGGCACCCCGCTGGTCGTGACCAAGAACTGCCGCGTGCTGGGCGTTGTGTACCTCAAGGACATCATCAAGTCCGGCGTTAAGGAGAAGTTCGCCGACCTGCGCAAGATGGGCATCAAGACCATCATGGTGACGGGCGACAACCCGCTCACCGCCGCGGCAATCGCCGCCGAGGCCGGCGTTGACGACTTCCTGGCCGAGGCCACCCCTGAGGGCAAGCTCGAGAAGATCCGCGAGTTCCAGCGTGAGGGCCACCTGGTCGCCATGACCGGCGACGGCACCAACGACGCGCCGGCGCTGGCGCAGGCGGATGTCGCCGTGGCCATGAACACGGGCACCCAGGCTGCCAAGGAGGCCGGCAATATGGTCGACCTCGACTCCAGCCCCACCAAGCTCATCGAGGTCGTGCGTATCGGCAAGCAGCTGCTCATGACCCGCGGTTCGCTCACGACCTTCTCGGTCGCCAACGACATGGCGAAGTACTTCGCTATCATCCCGGCCCTGTTCTCGCCGATCTACCCGGGCCTTGGCGCGCTCAACATCCTCGGTCTGGCAAGCCCGCTGTCCGCGGTTCTTTCGGCCATCATCTATAACGCGCTCGTTATCGTCGCGCTGATCCCGGCCGCGCTGAAGGGCGTTAAGTACCGCGAGGTGCCGTCCGGACAGCTGCTGATCCACAACCTGCTCGTGTGGGGTCTGGGCGGCATCGTTGCCCCGTTCGTATTCATCAAGCTCATCGACATGCTGCTCGCGTTCTGCGGCATTATGTAAGTGGAGGTTTGTATGTTCAAAGGTGTTGCATCGCGCGCACTGGGCGTGTTCGCGCTGTTTACCGTTGTCTGCGGCCTGGGCTATACGCTCGTCGTGACCGGCATCGCCCAGGTTGCGTTCCCGTATCAGGCGAACGGTTCGCTCATCAAGGTCGACGACAAGATCGTGGGCTCCGAGCTGATCGGCCAGAACTTCGAGGATGAGGACCACATGTGGGGCCGCATCCAGAACATGTCAATTGTCGAAGGCGAAGACGGCGAGCTCATGGCGTACGGTGCCCCGTCCAACCTGTCCCCGGCGAGTGAGGAGTACCGGCAGCTTGTGGACGCGCGCGTCGAGAAGATTCGCGCCGCCAACCCCGATGCCGATATGGACGCCGTACCCGTCGACCTGGTGACGTGTTCGGGGTCCGGCCTCGACCCGGAGATCTCTCCGGATGCCGCCGAGTACCAGGTCCCGCGCCTTGCCAAGGCCACGGGCAAAAGTGAGGACGAGGTGCGCGACATCATCGCCGCGTGCACCAAGGGCCGTTTCCTCGGCGTGTTCGGCGAGCCCACGGTCAACGTGCTCAAGGTGAACCTTATGCTGGACGGCGCGCTGTAGGTGAGGGAGTGGCGGATGAGGGCATGACTGACTATCTGAGCCCTCAATTCCACCCCGCCCATCAGTTGCGGTGAAATACGGACTGTTTTGGCTGTTAAAAGCCTCATCTACTCCGTATTCCACCGCAACTTTTTTTGAGGGTCGGGATTGAAGGTGGGGAGTGCGAGCGAGCGCGAATGCGGCGGGTACTGATACGATAGGGGTGTCTGCAAGTGCCGCCGAGCGGCTTAAACGAAAGGAAGCCTGTATGGAGTCATCCGCCTACCCGATGCTCTTTAGCCCGATCAAGGTCGGTACGACCGAGGTCAAGAACCGCGTCTTTATGCCGCCGGTGTCCACCAACCTGGCCGATCATGGCTATGTGACCGACGATTTGGTCGATCATTACCGTGCCCGTGCCAAGGGCGGCGTGGGCCTCATCATCACCGAGGTCGTGACGGTCGAGCCTACCTATACCTATCTGCCGGGTGACATGTGCTGCTACGACGATACGTTTATCCCCGGCTGGGAAAAGCTCGCCGCGGCCGTCCACGAGTATGGCTGCAAGATCATGCCACAGCTCTTCCACCCCGCCTACATGGCCTTTAACATTCCGGGCACGCCGCGCCTGATTGCTCCGTCCTTTGTGGGCCCGTCCTATGCCCGCGAGGCGCCGCGCCCCATCACGGTCGATGAGATTCACGAACTTACGCATCAGTTCGGTGACGCCGCCGTGCGTATGCAGAAGGCCGGCGTCGATGGCGTCGAGGTCCATGCGGCACACGCCCACGGTATGCTCGGCGGCTTTTTGACTCCGCTCTATAACAAGCGTACCGACGAGTACGGCGGCTCGCTCGACGCCCGCATGCGCTTTTTGCTCGAGGTCATCGCCGAGATTCGCGAGCGCTGCGGTAAGGACTTTATCATCGACGTCCGCATCTCGGGCGATGAGTACACCGATGGTGGCCTGACCCTCAACGACATGATCTACGTCTCGCGTCGCCTGGAGAAGGCTGGCGTCGACATGATTCACGTGTCGGGCGGCACCACCATCAAGCGCGGCTCTGCGATTCCCGCCGCCGGCACGCAGCAGGCCTCGCACGCCGCTTGCTCGCGCGAGATCAAAAAGCACGTCAACATCCCCGTCGCTACTGTCGGCCGCATCAACGAGGCCTGGATCGCCGAGGAGCTGGTCGAGGACGGCGCTGCCGACATCTGCATGATGGGCCGCGCCAATCTGTGCGATGCCGAGTTCTGCAACAAGGCCGCTGCCGGCAACGCCGACGACATCCGCCCCTGCATTGGCTGCCTGCGCTGCCTGAACGGCATTATGTTTGGCAAGCGCATCTCCTGCACCGTCAACCCCGATGTTGAGCGCGACGAGGCCGGCTACGAGCCTGCCGACGAGGTCAAGAACGTGCTCGTTGTGGGCGCCGGTCCTGCGGGCATGGAGGCAGCCTACATTGCTGCCAAGCGTGGTCATAACGTGGTGCTCGTGGATAAGCAGGACGAGCCGGGCGGCGAGATGCGCATCGCAGCCGTTCCGCCGGCAAAGCAGGAGCTCACCCGCGTGATCAAGTATCAGTACCGTCGCCTGGCCGAGGCCGGCGTGAAGTGCGTATTTGGCACCGAGCTTTCGGCCGAGGACATTCAGCGCGACTACGCAGGTTACGAGGTTGTCCTGGCTTATGGCGCCGAGCCCATCGCTCCGGCCTTCATGCAGGGCTTTAAGCAAGTTATGACAGCTGACGACCTGCTGGGTGGCAAGGCTTTCCCGGGCAAGAAGATCGTCATCGTGGGCGGCGGCACCGTCGGTTGCGAGACGGCCGATTACCTGGCCCCGCTGGTCAACGACCTCTCGCCGGCCAATCGCGATGTCACCGTTATCGAGATGACCAAGACGCTCGCCGCCAACGAGGGCGGCGCCGGTCGCGCGGTGCTCATCACGCGCATGCTCTCCAAGGGCGTTCACGTGCTGACCGAGGCCAAGGTGACCGAGATCACCGAGGACACCATCAGTTACGAGAAGGACGGCGAGGTCCGCACCATCACCGGTGCCGATACGCTGGTGCTTGCCATGGGCTATCGTCCCAATACCAAGCTGGCCGACGACCTTGCCGCTGCTGGCGTTGCTGCCCATGTACTGGGCGATGCCCAGAAGTGCGGCAACATCCGCGACGCCATCGGCGACGGCTACAAGATTGCCTGCGAGCTCTAGTCAACCCCTTGGTGCGTGGGGGACAGGTTGGTTTGCACCAAGTTGGTGCATGTAAACCTGACCCCATTGACGAGGTTGCCGCCATCCCAGGGCGGCTTCATGGAGTAGCGTCCGTACGCATCGAATTTCTTCTCTCATAGATGTGCGGCACAAAGAGCCCCGAGTTCATACGAGCTCGGGGCTCTTTTCGTTTGGATTGCAGACGTATTGACAGACGAAAACAGTCTGCGTCCGGTATTGAGCCATACGAAAGCGAAATTATGCGTCTTAATTCCGTACGCAAATCAAGACGAAAACCGTTTGCGTCTTCTATAAATCAGTACGCAAACGGTTTTCGTCTTATAATACGGTTATGAATGGTACGAAACGAGGGGGTTGTGCATATGGTTGTTAGAGAGAGCCCTACAGTCGAATACAAGGAAAGCGTTACGCCGACGTTTCTTAAAACGGTGAGCGCCTATGCAAACTACGGGACGGGCAAGATTGAGTTTGGCGTTGATGACGAGGGTGTGGCTGTCGGCCTTGCGGATCCGGTTGCAGAATGCCTGCGCATCGAGAACATGATTAACGACAGTCTTGATCCCGCACCCCGTTATTCGCTTGAGCCCGATGAGAAACACGGGATCGTAATCCTTACGGTTTATGAGGGGCAGGACAAACCCTATCGAAGCAAGGGAAAGGCCTACAGACGAAACGATTCGGCAACGGTGGAGGTCGACCGGTTTGAGTATGGCAGGCTGACGCTCGAAGGCAGCAACGTAACGTTCGACGCGCTCACGTCGGCTCGCCAGGACTTGAGCTTTCATACGCTCGAGCATAAGTGTGTTGAACACCTCGGCATTTCCGAGCTAACGTCGGATATCTTGCGTACGCTCCGCTTGCTCGGCAAGGATGGCTATACCAATGCCGCGGCGATTTTAGCGGATAAGAATGATTTTCCGGGCATCGACTGCGTCCGTTTTGGCGATACCGAGGATGTGATCTTGGATCGCGAGGCAGCGACAAATGTATCCGCAATTGAGCAGGTGGACAGGGCGGTAGCTATGTTTGCACGCTACTACCGTTATGAGCGTATCGAAGGGATGGAGCGCGTCCAAACCGATCGAATTCCTCTCGAGGCGTTTCGCGAAGCTGTCGCAATTGCTTTGGTGCATCGGACGTGGGACGTTCGAGCGAACGTTCAAATTGCCCTGTACGATGATCGTGTCGTTGTGACCTCCCCCGGATCGCTGCCCGCCGGTTTGACGACGGAACAATACCTGTATGGGCAGATATCCGTGCTCAGAAACCCCATCGTTGCAGAGGCCTTCTTAAAGCTGGATTACATCGAGAAATTTGGTACGGGAATCGCGCGCATTAGACGTGCCTATCGCGATTCGATCAATCAACCAATTTTTGATGTTCGCGGCGGCATGGTGGCCGTCACATTGCCCGTTACCGATGCCCTTGAAGGGTCCGAGGAAGAGGTCCAGGTTCTCAAGGCCTTGTCGGGCGGTCGAATTATATCGCGAAGCGAGATTGAAAAACAGACGGGGCTGAGCCGCATGCGGACGTTGACGGCACTCGAATCTCTGCTTGAACGGAATGCAATCGTAAGGCAGGGAACCGGGCGGGCCACGAAATACGAGCGCTCATAGTCAAAAAGAGCCATGGTACAAGACGGACCCCAAGCCAGCGTTGGCTTGGGGTCCGTTATGTCCCGGATGGTAACGGGCCGATTATTGTCAAGTTATAGCAAAGTATGGTGACGTACAGCAAAGTATAGTGAGATATAGCAAGCCGTATAGCGCGCCTTGATTATCAACCGTCCGTATTTCACAGCAACTTATAACAGGCTCGGGGTGCCAATTTGGGGTGCAGTAGTGCTGCGCCACGAAAAGGGCCTATCTACTACGTTTAAGCCGCAGAGGTCAACCATAGTCGGCTTTTTCGAAAATCGACAAGCTGTCTACCTGCGGTTTTGTTTTCACGGTTTTCGGTATGGCCGAGGCTATCCGTGTTAATGTAGTAGATGGGCCACTTTTGTGGCAAGGGGGCCGATCTGCGGGCCAGGGTAGCTAAAAGAGCCCCGACCCAAAAAGACTGATTGGGAGCTGGGGCGTGTCGATGCGATAGTATTACGTGGTGAAATTCGACAAACCGTGGGCTTCATCCGAGGGCTTTATGGAACAACACCAGCATTATCAGAGCCTGCAAGACCAGGCATACAACGCATTGCGCTCCAAGATCATCTATGCCGAGCTCAAGCCCGGCACGCGCCTTTCGGCGATTGGTCTGGAAAAGGAGACGGGAATCGGGCGCACGCCCATTCGCGAGTCCTTTGTGCGCCTGCGTGAGCAGGAGCTGGTGGAAACCCGTCCCAAAAGCGGCACCTATGTCTCAAAAATCAGCATGGAGCGCGCCGAGAACGCCTGTTTCTTGCGCGAGAAACTCGAGAGAAGCGTGCTTATTAAATGCTGTTCGGCCGCCTCGCCTGAGCAAAAGCATCGGCTCGAGCAGATTCTTGCCGAGTCTGAGTCACTCGACCATGGCGAAACGCGTCGCTTTTTCGATCTGGACAACCTGTTCCATGAGACGTGTTTCGTGATTGCCGGTCGTCACATGCTGTGGGATTGGATGAAGAGCGTCAACACGCATTTTGAGCGATACAACTGGTTGCGTATGGTGTCGCAGGACCTGGATTGGGAGCCGATTCGCCGGCAGCATCGCCGGATTCTCGAGGCCATTAAGAGGGGCGATACCGACACGGCGAGCTATCTGGCAGAGACGCACTTGCATCTGATGCCCGAGGAGCAGGGCCCGGTTATCGCCTTGCATCCCGACTACTTTGAGCTGCCTAAAGACTCGTCAGTCTAGTCCATCATCGCATCTGCTCGAGGCGCAAAAACGATGCCGCTCACCTACAGCGTTTTGCAACCGAGAATGTTAAAAAATGCCTAAAATGGCTCAGACTGCCGACATTGGGAAACGGGGTGCGCTATGGCGCAGATGAGAATCAGGGACATTGCCGTCGAGGCGGGCGTGAGTCCGGCCACGGTCTCGCGCTATCTCAATAACCGCCCCGGGCAGATGACCGAGGAAACCCGCGCTCGCATCGCGGCGGTTATCGAGCGCACTGGCTATCGCCCACGTGCCGCCGCACGCAATCTACGCAGCTCACGCACCAACCTCATCGGCGTGATTCTGGCCGACATCGCCAACCCGTTCTCGAGCGCAATGCTCGAAGGGCTTTCCGCCAGTGCCGCCGCGCGCGGCTGCTCGCTTATGACGGCCATTAGCGGCAACGACCCCGCCAAGGAGGCAGAGTCGCTCACCAGACTTATCGATGCCGGCGTGGACGGCCTGGTCGTCAATACCTGCGGAGGCAACGACGAGGCGATCGCCGCGGCAGCGGGACGACTGCCCGTTGTACTGCTCGACCGCGATGTTGCCGACGGCGGCATCGACTTGGTGACGTCCAACAACCGCGAGCTGGTCGCCGGCTTGGTAGACGCCTTGGTTGCCGCTGGCAGCGAGCGCCTGTGCCTGCTCATCGAGGCAAGCGACGACAGCCCCGTCCATCGCGAGCGCGCCGAGGCCTTTGTCGACGAGCTTTCGCACCGCGGCCTTGCCGGCGAGGTTATCACCTTGGCCGATGGCGGTACCACGGGCGTCGGCTGCTTGGATGAGACCATCCGCGGCTATGCAGGCAAAAAGCTCGGCCTTATCGCCGTTAACGGCCTGGTTTTCCTGCGTCTGACCGAGGCGCTAGCACAGCTGGGGCCCTCGTTGCCGGCTGGGCTCAAGATCGCGACATTTGACGATTACCCCTGGAACCACGTGCTCTTTGGCGGCGTGACCACGGCCGCGCAGGATACCCTTACCATTGCCGAGCGCGTAGTCGAGCGTCTCTCCGAGCGCATCGACATCGTTACCACTACGGTGGGCGATGCCGCAAAGCTCGCCCCCAAGCGCATCGAGATACCCGGCCGCATCGAACACCGCGCTTCGACCTCGCGCTAGCCGCTCGTTCGCAATGGCCTGCTCAAGCACGTTTTTTGAGCGCTTGATACGCTTTAACCCTGCGGAAACATTTTTCTGCGATAGTATCTGCGATATAGACCAGTCGAAACCCGCCCGAAAGAAAGGGGAGCGACATGAACCAGCAGAACATCGATTACGTACTCCGCTCCGTAGAGCAGCGCGATATCCGCTTTGTGCGTCTGTGGTTTGTCGACATTCTCGGCCGCCTCAAGAACTTTGCCATCAGCCCCGAGGACCTCGAGGTCGCTTTTGAGGAGGGTATTGGCTTTGACGGCTCCGCCATCGAGGGCTTTGCCACGCCCGAGGAAGCCGACATGCTGGCGTTCCCCGATGCTTCGACCTTCCAGATCCTGCCGTGGCGCCCGAGCCACAACGGCGTCGCCCGTGTGTTCTGCGACGTGTGCACCCCCGATCGCAAGCCGTTTGCCGGCGACCCGCGCGATGCCCTGCGCCGCATGTTCCGCAAGGCTGAGAAGGCTGGCTATCTGCTCAACGTGGGCGCCGAGCTGGAGTACTACTACTTCCCCGACGAGCACACCCCCGAGCCGCTCGACAACGTGGGCTACTTCGATCTTTCGGTGAGCGATGCC
Source organism: Collinsella sp. (assembly GCA_019414345.1). Lineage (GTDB taxonomy): Bacteria > Actinomycetota > Coriobacteriia > Coriobacteriales > Coriobacteriaceae > Collinsella. The sequence goes on along the minus strand of DXMF01000026.1, from coordinate 115,439 downwards.
GCTCGCGACCTGCGTCGCAACACGGTCCTCACGCTCGAGAAGATGTCCGTGCCCGTGGAGTACACCTTCCACGCCGCCGGCCGCTCGCAGCATGGCATGAGCCTGCGCCACGCCGAGGCCCTGAGCATGTCTGACGCCATCACCACGGCCAAACTCATCATTAAGCAGCAGGCCTACGAGAGCGGTTGCCACGCCTCCTTTATGCCCAAGCCGTTGGCGGGCGAGGACGGCAGTGCCATGTTCCTGTGCCAGTCGCTATTCGACCACGACGGCAACAACGTGTTTTGGGGCGAGGACGACGAGAAGTACCATCTCTCCGACGTCGCCAAGCACTATATGGCTGGCATCCTGGCGCATGCCCGCGAGATCAGCGCCATCACCAACCCCACGGTCAACTCGTACAAGCGCATCACGACGGGCGGCGACTCCGTGCCACAGTACGCCACGTGGGGCCTGCGCAACCGCGCGAGTATGGTCCGCATTCCGGTCTACAAGCCCGGCAAGCAGCTGTCCACGCGCATCGAGCTTCGCAGCCCCGACCCCATGGCCAATCCGTACCTGGTCAACGCCGTCACGCTGGCGGCTGGTCTGGACGGCATCGAGCGCAAGCTGGAGCTCCCGCCCGAGGCAACGGCCGAGACGCTCAAGCTTACCGACCGTCAGATGGTCGAGGCCGGCTACGCGCCGCTGCCGCGCTCGCTCAAAGAGGCGCTCGACGTGTTTGAGGACTCGCAGTTTATGAAGGATGCCCTCGGCGAGCACATCCACAGCTTCTTCCTCAAAAAGAAGCGCGACGAGTGGCATAAGTTTGAGTCTACGATCACCGAGTGGGAGATCAAGCACTACCTGGCGAACTCCTAATCGCGCTGGCTTGTTCCAGTACGATTGAGCTCATTTCTTTGGAGGCCGATATGTCCGAAAAGAGTGCCCTGTTCATGGCGCGCACGACGCGCTTCCACGAGTTTGCCCGCAGCTTGACGACTACCCTGGGTGTCGAGGTGAGCCTGGCAACCCCTGATTCGCCAACTGCGGCGCACGACTTTGACCTGCTGATCCTCGATTCCGACGGCATCCGCAGCGACCGCATCGATCAGATTGCCAAGTGGCTTGACGATCGCGGCGGTGTCCCCATGTTGGTGATCGTCGACGATGAGGCGCTCGGTACCCTGCGCCTGCCGAATCACGCGCATGCCGACTTTGTGTGCCCCACGGCGACGCCCAACGAGCTTAAGGCTCGCGCGCAGCGCCTGATGGGCGAGGAGGAGATCGTCACCGCCGACGATGTGCTCAACATCGATAACCTCGAGATTAATCTGGCTACCTACCAGGTGACACTCGATAACGAGCCCATCGACCTGACGCTGATGGAGTACTCGCTGCTGAGCTTTTTGGCGACGCATCCCAATCGCGCCTACAGCCGCGAGGTGCTGCTGCACCGCGTGTGGGGCTTTGAGTACTGCGGCGGCACGCGCACCGTCGACGTGCACATCCGACGCATCCGCTCCAAGGTGGGCCCGCAGATCGCGGCACACATCACCACCGTCCGCGGCGTGGGCTATCTGTTTAAGGACTAGATTTCCACCACAAAGGGGACAGGCACCTTTGTGGTGGTTTTGACGCAGGTGCGGGTTCCTTTCGAGTTTGCAGCAGAACTTAAGCCTTCCTAAAAGATTGCGTTCTCGTACACGTACGCCCGCATATTGGGGTACAACTCAACGTGAACAATGATGGCCCGCCACGGTGTTTGGCGGGCCTTTGGTTATTTGACGAAAGGATCGCAGCTATGAGCGAGAACGATTCCCAGCGTCCCCAGGATGTTGGCAATGCCGGCGAGACTCAGCAGCAGCCGCGCGTGCAGGTGGAGTCGACGCCTGCCGACGGCAACAACATTCCCTACGTGCAGGCCTACGATACGCAGACCGGCAAGCCGCTGGGCGGCCAACAGGTCGTGAACAAGCACACGGTGGTCAAGACCAAGACCAAAAAGCTGCCGATCTTTATTACAGCGCTTGCCGGCTGCGCATGTGGTGCCCTGCTGGTCATTGCGCTCATTATGAGCGGTACGCTCGATATCGGTGGCGGCAAGAATGCCGTGACGGCGGGCGCTTCGGGTTCGTCGACGCAAAAGATCACCATCGACTCCGAGGACACCACGCTGGCCGAGGCCGTTTCTGCCAAGGCCCTGCCCTCTGTGGTTTCCATCACCGCCACTTCGAGCGGTGGCCAGAATGGCTCGCTTTCGCAGTCTGCCGACGAGTCGGATAGCTCGGGCAGCGTCGGTTCGGGCGTGGTGCTCGATACCGAGGGCCACATCCTCACCAACAACCACGTGGTCGATGGCTATGACCAGTACGTGGTGACCATGGACGACGGCACCACCTACGAGGCCGAGTTCGTGGGCAACGATGCTTCGAGCGACCTGGCCGTCATCAAGCTCAAGGACGCCGACGCCTCTAAGCTCACGCCGATCGAGATCGGCGACTCCTCCAAGCTCAACGTGGGCGAGTGGGTCATGGCGATTGGCTCGCCGTTCGGCAACGAGCAATCTGTCTCCACGGGTATCGTGTCGGCGCTGTATCGCTCAACAGCCATGAGCTCTACCAACGGTAACACCATCTATGCCAACATGATTCAGACCGATGCCGCCATCAACCCGGGCAACTCCGGTGGCGCGCTCGTTAACGACAACGGCGAGCTCGTGGGTATCAACTCGCTCATCGAGAGCTACTCGGGCTCCAGCTCGGGCGTGGGCTTTGCCATTCCCGTTAACTACGCCAAGAACATTGCCGACCAGATTATTGACGGCAAGACGCCGGTTCATCCGTACCTGGGCGCCACGCTTTCGAGCGTCAACGCGCTCAATGCCCGCACCAACAAGCTGAGCACCGATAGCGGTGCCTATGTGGCAAGCGTTGTCGAGGACGGCCCCGCCGCTAAGGCCGGTATCCAGGAGGGCGATGTCATTACCAAGCTGGGCGACGACGAGATCACGAGCGCCGACGGCCTGATCATCGCGCTGCGCAGCCACGAGGTGGGCGAGAAGGTCGAGATTACGCTCATGCGCGGCAAGGAAGAGAAGAAGGTCACCGTCGAGCTGGGCTCCGATGAGAAGCTGCAGAACCAGCAGCAGGACGACAGCGCGACTGACACCGGCAACGGTGGCATTACTGACGAGCAGCTGCGCCAGTATCTGGAGGAGCTGCTTGGACAGCAGGGCCAGGGTCAAGGCCAAGGCCAAGGCTATGGCCAGGGTTTCTAACGAGCCGTATTGTACATATCGAAGCCAGAGGGGCTGTCCCGCCAACGCGGGACAGCCCCTCTTTTCTTATTGATCCGTTGGGGGCGGGGAAACGGATCATTTAGAAATGGCAAGGGCATGAGTTGATCGCGCGATCCACTCCGGTCTGGCGGCTGCCGATTCGGTGCGGTTCGAGACCGCTATTCGGCCTCATTGCGACCGGTGGTACTCTAGTATCCGTTTGAAATCGAGCGAAGGAGTGCCGCTATGGAGCAATCGAGCCTGTTTGGTGACGGCGTGGACATCGATACCGAAACGCCCACGACCGCGAATACCGCTGCACCGGCCGATGCCCGTGCCCAGGCGGCAGCGCGTGCGGCCGAGCTGCGCCACGAGCTCGATTACCACGCCTATCGCTACTACATGCTCGATGCGCCCGAGATCACGGACGCCGCCTTTGACAAGATGCTCGTTGAGCTGCAGGAAATTGAGGCCACCTACCCCGACCTGGTGACGCCCGACAGCTATACCCAGCGCGTGGGCGGGTACGTGAGCGAGCAGTTTACGCCGGTCACGCACATGGCACGCATGTATTCCATGGACGATGCCATGGATCTGGACGAACTCGACGCGTGGCTCCAGCGCACCGAGGATGCGCTCGGTGCCGGTAGCGTTACCTATACGTGCGAGCTTAAGATCGACGGTCTGGGCGTTGCGCTTACCTATCAAAACGGCACCTTTGTGCGCGCCGCCACACGTGGCGATGGCACCACGGGCGAGGACGTGTCGCTCAACGTCCGTACCATCAAGGACGTGCCCATGCACCTGTCCGAGCCGGCGCTCGTCCACATGGGCGCCGACCGCGAGCGCACCATCGAGGTGCGCGGCGAGGTCTACATGCCTAAGGGCAGCTTTGTGCGCCTGAACGACGAGGCCGATGCCGAGGGCCGCGACCCCTTCGCCAACCCGCGCAACGCCGCCGCCGGCAGCCTGCGCCAAAAGGATCCCAAGGTCACGGCGCGTCGCGACTTGGCCACCTTTATCTATGCCATTGCCGATACCGACCCGTTGCACGTCCACAGCCAGCGCGAATTTCTCGACTGGCTGCGCAGTGCCGGCTTTAGCGTCAACCCCAACGTGGCCCGTTGCGCCACGCCGGCTGAGGTCCACGAGTTCTGTGCCCAGGCGCTCGAGCACCGCGGCGACCTCGATTACGACATCGACGGCGTGGTTGTAAAGGTCGATAGCTTCCAGCAGCAGCTTGACCTGGGCTTTACCGCCCGCGCGCCGCGTTGGGCTATTGCCTTTAAGTTCCCGCCCGAGGAAAAGCAGACCGTCCTGCGCGAGATTCGCATCCAGGTGGGCCGCACCGGTGTGCTCACGCCGGTCGCCGAGTTCGACCCGGTGACGGTCGCCGGCTCCACAATCGCGCGTGCCACGCTGCACAACATCGATGAGATCCGTCGCAAAAACGTGCGCGAGGGTGACACCATCATCGTGCACAAGGCGGGCGACGTAATCCCCGAGGTCGTGGGCCCGGTGCTCGACAAGCGCCCGGCCGATTCGGTCGACTGGCACATGCCCGAAGTCTGCCCCGTGTGCGGCAGTCCCGTGGTCCACGAGGATGGCGAGGTGGCCTACCGCTGCGTCTCCATCGATTGCCCCGCGCAGCTCAAGGAACGCCTGCTCCACTGGGTGAGCCGCGGCTGCATGGACGTCGACGGCCTGGGCGACGAGATCGTCGACAAGATGATCGCCGCCGGCCTGATCCATGATGTCGCGGACTTCTACCAGCTCACGGTCGACGACATCGCCGGACTGGACACGGGGCGCAGCTATGCTAGCTCCAACAGCAAAAAGGGCGTCAAGAAGGGCGATCCCATTCCGGTGGGCCTTAAGACGGCCGAGAAAATCATTGCCGAGCTCAACAAGTCCAAGAGCCAGCCACTCGGTCGCGTGCTGTTTGCCCTGGGCATCCGCCACGTGGGCAAGAGCGTGGGCGAGGTCATCGCCGAGCGATTCCTGTCGATTGACAAGCTTATCTTGGCGAGCGAAGAGGATATTGCCGAGTGCGAGGGCATCGGTCCCAAGATTGCGGCGAGCGTCAAGCAGTTCCTGGCCGTGCCCGAGAACCTTGCCGTGCTGGAGCGCCTGCGCCAGGCGGGCCTGTCGCTCGAGGTCGACTTGGGCGCCGCGCACGCGCAAGCCGCAGCCGACGCTGGCGTGGCGGGCGAGCTCGCCGACGCACAGCCACTCGCGGGTCTGACCTTCGTGCTCACCGGCACGCTCGTCAACCGCACGCGCGACGAGGCGGGCGCGGCGCTCAAGGTGCTCGGCGCTAAGGTTTCGGGCAGCGTGTCAAAGAAGACGAGCTACCTGGTCGCCGGCCCCAAAGCGGGCTCCAAGCTCACCAAGGCCGAGCAGCTGGGTGTGCCCGTGCTGGATGAGGATGCGCTCGAGCAGATCCTGGCTACTGGTGAGGTGCCCCAGGCTTAGTGCATCGATAGCCTAATTGAAGAACCGCCCGGAAAGCATGATGCCTTCCGGGCGGTTCTTATTTGGACGGGGCAACCGGCACCGTGATCTGCGTCACATAGGTCGCGGGGTCGTCGCTGATGATGCCGTCAATGAGAGCGATCTCGCGTTGCCCCGCTACGCTGCCAACTTGTCAAAAGCCCCGCGTCGGTTGAGCACGGTAAACGCGACAACACAGATGACTGTCGACAAAATCGAACCGCACGGCGAGGCGATGCCCATGGGAAACAGCGTATCGGAATGGGCATTCGACAGCAGCCAAGCGCCGGGCACGCGAATGAGCGCCACGGCCAGCACGTTGTGCGCAAAGCCGATGTAGCTCTTGCCATACGCAGCGAAAAAGCCGCTAAAGCAAATGTGGATGCCGGCAAAAATCGCGTCGAAAATGTAGCTGCGCATATAGCCGGTGCCGGCGGCGACTACCGCGGAGTCCTTGGCAAAAAAGCCGATAAACGCCGGCGCCACCAGCCACATCAGCACCGTGATCAGGCAGCCGTACACCACCGAGATCGTCATGGCGTCTTTGAGTACCTGACGTGCGCGGTCGCCCTTGCCCGCGCCGGCGTTTTGTGCCGTGAGTGCGCTGACGGTGGCGCCCATGGAGCTCGGCACAATGAACAAAAAGCTGATCATCTTCTCGACCAGGCCCACCGCAGCGGCGTCGACGAGCCCTCGGTGGTTGGCGATGACGGTGATAAACATAAACGCCACCTGGATGCAGCCGTCCTGCACGGCCACGGGCACGCCGATCTTAAGAATGCTGCCGAGCACCTCGGGCTGGGGGCGCAGGTCGCTGCGCTTAACGTGGATGTTCGTGCGGCGACTCTTGAGCCACACGAGCGCGAGGGCAACGCTTGCCGTCTGGGCGGTCACTGTGCCGAGCGCCGCGCCCACGGGGCCGAGCCCCATGTGGCCGATAAACAGAAAGTCGAGCGCGATGTTGATGATGCATGCCACGCCGATCACGTACATGGGCGAGCGCGAATCTCCCAGCCCGCGAAAGATGGCCGAAAGAATGTTGTACGCGGCGATAAAGGGGATGCCCATAAAGCAGATACGCAGGTAGGCGGCGGTGCCTTCGACTGCCTCGGCCGGCGTGCCAATGAGTGTCACGATCTGCGGGCACAGTGCGAGCAGGACAGCGGCCAGCACCACCGAGACGCCCATAAAGAGCGTGATGGTGTTGCCGATGGCGGTCTCGGCGCGATCGAAGCGACGCGAACCCACGGCGTGGCCGACGATGACCGTCGTTCCCATGGCCAGGCCCACGAGCGTCACGGTAATGATATAGAGCGTCTGCGCGCCATTGCCCACGGCGGTGATGCCGGCGGCACCGCTGAACTGCCCCATCATGTACAGGTCGGCCATGCCGTAGAGCATCTGTAAAAAGTACGAGAGCATATAGGGCAGGGCAAAGACCGCGATGGTCTTGAGGACATTGCCGCGTGTGAGGTCGTGTTCCATGGGCGGGGCTTTCTGGCTGGGTTTGTTTACGTACCAGTGTAGTGAAAACCCTATAACGATTGTAGAGTCAAGGTTTGTGTTGACAGTGGGGCGAAATAAGTCGCGCGCACCATTATTCCGAGTGAATATGGACACACGTCACGAGAACTCGCCGCTGGCGCTAACCTTGCAGAAAACGATTTCGGAATACTTGACACCATTATTCGGCGCGCCATAATACGTGGGTTTGCGAACAACGTTTGATGGGGGATGAATCTGCGTGCGCAATCTCAAGATTTTGTTTTCCTATCTGGGGGCATACCGCCGCGATGCCATTCTCGGCGTGCTCTTTGTGACGGCCGAGACGGCGCTCGAGCTGTTTATCCCGGTCATCATGGCAAATATCATCGATGTGGGCGTGCCTGCGGGCGACATCAACTACATGCTGTTGCAAGGCACGTATATGTTGGTATGCGCCGCATGCTCGCTGGTACTTGGCTTGGGCTATGCACGCACGTCTGCCCGCGTCGCCTCGGGACTGGGCGCCAACCTGCGCGAGGCCGAGTATCGCAAGATCCAGACGCTCGCTTTTGGCAATCTCGATGAATACGAGACGAGCTCGCTTGTCACTCGCATGACCACCGACATCACCGTGATTCAAAACGCCGTAGGCAACGGCTTCCGCCCCATGGTGCGCGGGCCGGTAAATCTGGTCATGGGCCTCGTCTACGCCTTTGCGCTCTCGCGCGAGCTCGCGGCGGTCTTTGCCGTCATTCTGCCGATGCTCGCCATCGTGCTCGGTATCATTACCGTGCGTGTGAGCCCGCTCTACTGCCAGCTCCAGACCTCGATGGACCACCTCAACGGCGTGGTGCAAGAGGACCTTACCGCCGTGCGCGCCGTGAAGGCTTACGTGCGCGCCGAGCACGAATGCGACAAGTTCGACACCGTCAATACCGAGCTCGCTGGCACGGCGACCAAGACCTTCGGCACCGCCGTGCTCAACCTGCCGGTGTTCCAACTCTCGATGTACGTGGCTGCGCTCTCGATCTTGTGGATTGGCGGCCGCATGATCATCGAAGGCCGCTTGGGCGTGGGCTCGCTCACGGGCTTTATGAGCTACGTGCTGCTGATCATGAACTCGCTCATGATGATTTCCAACGTGTTTTTGCTGCTCACGCGCGCTCTCACGAGTGTGGGCCGTATCGCAGAGGTGCTCGATGAGGAGCCCTTTATCGCCAACCCTGCGGGAGACCACGCGACTGCGGCGCCAGCGGACGGCAGTATCGAGTTTCGCGACGTTTCCTTTAAATACCGCGCGGATGCGGCCGAGGATGTGCTCGAGCATATCGACCTTCGCATCGAGAGCGGCTCGACGGTGGGCATCCTCGGCGGCACGGGCTCGGGCAAGAGCTCGCTTGTGCAGCTGATTGCGCGCCTGTACGACGCCGCCGAGGGCACCGTGCTTGTGGGCGGATACGACGTGCGCGACTACGACCTTGCGACCCTACGCGACGCCGTGGGCATTGTGCTGCAAAAGAATGTGCTGTTCACGGGCACCGTGCGCGAGAACCTGCAGTGGGGCAATCCGCAGGCGTCGGACGATGAGCTCCTCGCGGCTTGCCGCGCGGCGTGCGTGGACGAGTTTCTTGATCGCATCGGCGGGCTGGACGGCGAGTTAGGCCAAGGCGGCGCCGGTGTTTCGGGTGGCCAGCAGCAACGCCTGTGCATTGCGCGCACGCTGCTCAAGCATCCGCGCGTGCTCATTTTTGACGACTCGACCAGTGCGGTCGATATGGCGACCGACGCTAAGATTCGTGAGCACATCGCTCGGATTCCCAATACGACCGTGCTCATCATCGCCCAGCGCATCGCGAGCGTCATGGATGCCGATCGCATTGTGGTGTTGGACGACGGTCGTGTCCACGGCGTGGGCACGCACGAGGAACTGCTGGCGGGCGACAACATCTACCAGGAGATTTATGCCTCGCAGATGGAGTTCGCGGGGAACGCAGACACCGGCGACGGCTGCGACGATGGGTGCGCGAACGATCCTTTTTCCTCCGTCTCCAGCGAATCACCCTTGGAAGGGGGTGAGCGCCATGCCTAAGACCGCAGCCCAAGCACGCCCGGCCGACCTCAAGCGCACTGTGCGCCGCTTGCTCTCCTACATGGGGCATGCCAAGTTCTCGTTGCTCGCGGTGGGCGTGCTCGCCTCCGTCGCCGCCATCGCGAGCCTCGCCGGCACCTACATGGTGCGCCCCATCGTTAACGGTTTGGCCACGGGCGGGGAGGAACTGCTTGCCAAGCAGGTCATCCTGACGGCGATCATCTACGCCGCGGGCGTGCTTTCGGCCCTGGGCTACTCGCAGATCATGGTGCGCGCGGCCCAACGCGTGGTGTCCGATATTCGCCGCGACCTGTTCGCGCACATCCAGACGCTGCCGCTCAGTTATTTTGACAGCACGCGCTCGGGCGACATCATGAGCTTTTTCACCAATGACGTCGACACCGTCTCCGAGGCGCTCAACAACAGCTTTGCCAACGTGATTCAGGCCGCCATTCAGGTTGTGGGCACCACGGCTATGCTCATCATCCTTAACTGGCAGCTCACGATTATCACACTCGTGTGCGATGCGGCCATTGTGCTGTATGCGCGCTACTCGGGCGCGCGCTCTAAGCGTTTCTTTGCTGCCCAGCAGGCATCGCTTGGCGACCTGGACGGATATATCGAAGAAATGGTCTCGGGCCAAAAGGTCATCAAGGTCTTTAACCGTGAGGCAGCGAATGTCGCCGGCTTCACCTGCCGCAACGACGAGCTTCGCCGCACCGGCACCGCCGCCGTGAGCTATGCCAACTCCATGGTGCCCATGACCGTCGTGATTGGCTACGTCAACTATGCCATCGTCGCCGTGGCGGGCGGCATACTCTGCATCAAGGGGCTCGCCGACGTAGGTGCGCTCGCGAGCTACCTGGTCTTTGTGCGCCAGGCCGCCATGCCCATCAACCAGTTTACGCAGCTCGGCAACTTCTTGCTCAACGCGTTGGCCGGTGCCGAGCGCCTGTTTGCCGCCATGGACCTTGAGCCCGAGGTGGACGAGGGCTGCGTGGAGCTGGTGCAGACGGGCGACGCCGCGTGGGCGTGGAAGATTCCCGAGGGCCAGGGCGTGGGCACGTACGGGCACTTGCATGATGTGGCAGCCGTTGATGAGTCGGGCCGCGCGGTGGCTGCCGACGGCACCGAGCTCACGTGCGGCTTGGTCCCGCTTGCCGGCGACGTGCGCTTCCATGCCGTGGACTTTTCCTACGTGCCGGGCGCCCGCGTGCTCACGGACCTCAACCTGTTTGCCAAGCCGGGGCAAAAGATTGCGTTTGTGGGCTCCACGGGCGCCGGCAAGACGACCATTACCAACCTCATCAACCGCTTCTACGAGGTCGATGACGGCGAGATCACGTACGACGGCATCGACGTCAAGCACATTGCCAAGGCCAGCCTGCGCGGGTCGCTCGGCATTGTGCTGCAGGACACGCACCTGTTTAGCGGCACCATTGCGCAGAACATCCGCTTTGGCAAGCTCGACGCGACCGACGAGGAGGTGCGCGCCGCTGCCGAGGCCGCCTGCGCCGACTCGTTTATCCGCCGCCTGCCGCGGGGCTACGACACACCGGTCACGGCCGACGGCGCCAACCTGTCGCAGGGTCAGCGTCAGCTGCTCGCCATCGCGCGCGTGGCCGTCGCCGATCCGCCGGTGCTCATCCTGGACGAGGCCACGAGTTCCATCGACACGCGTACCGAAAAGCTCATCGAGCGCGGTATGGACCGCATCATGCGCGGACGCACCACCTTTATGATCGCGCATCGCCTGTCCACCGTCCGCGATGCCGACGCCATCATGGTCCTCGAACACGGCCGCATCATCGAGCGCGGCACGCACGAAGAGCTGCTCGCCCAGCACGGCGAGTACTGGCAGCTGGCGCATGGCTTAAAAGAGCTGGATTAACCCGTTCGAGCACGATGCTTTGATCCCTCCGTGCCCCTCACCTCGACTCAAACCATCACAACATTCGACGTTTTTTGCCAAAAACGGGAAAAGCATCGAATGTTGTGATGGTTTTTCTGCCACTCGACCGGGTGGAATCGCTTTCTTGCGCACGAAGGTGTGCGAACCCGTGAGCAGGGGAATAAGGTTGGTTATCCGACTCCATTGGAGGGCTCATGGACCTGCCGATCGTCCTGTCCCATAAGACTGCCTGGCTGTACCACAACGTGGCGCGCCCGTCCGAGCCGCTCTCGCGAGCAAGCAGCCTATACGATGAGGACTCGCTTGCTAACGAGGCGGAGCCGACCGCGAGCCTGCCCAAATTGGGACTCGATACCAAGGGGCTGAGGGCTTCAACGGCAGTTGGGATCGTTACCGACTATCTGGTTTCGCTCGGTATTCCACGAGAAGAGCTCGATCATATCGACACGCTCGTCAACTTCGATTTTGAGCGCTCGACGCCGGCTGGATTTAGGTGCCACGTGTTTGGGGCGCCGGTACCTCCAGGCCATCTTATCGAGGTGGCGGAGGGCCTTCTAGTGGTTGATGAGGCCATGTGTTTTGTCCAGGCGGGTTCGTGGATGAGCGAGCCCGAGCAGCTGGAATATGGGTATGAAATCTGCGCCCGTTACCATTTGAATCATCTGTCGACAGGCGATTATATCGAGATGGGGCAGAGGCACACCGTTGCCGACTTGATTGTTTATTGCAACGAGAACCGATCTCGTCAGGGGGCTATACGCGCGGCCGCCGTGCTCAAGCGCGTGCACGATGGCGCGCGATCGCCTATGGAGACAGCCACCGCAATCATGGTCGTAGCGAAACGTTCCCAGGGAGGGTTGGGATATGCCAAGGTTGAGCTCAACCATCGGGTCGATGTTCCCAACGAGTTCAAGTATCTCGCAAAGGCCGGGTATTTCGAGATCGATGTATATGCGCCTGCAAGCGGTACAGGGATTGAATACAACGGCTCGGACCATCTTGATAAACAGCGCAGCGCGTCGGATGCGGAGCGTATGACCGTGCTGAGCGCGCTGGGCTTTAGGATGATCGTCCTCACCGGGACTCAGTTTGCCCACCAGCTGCAATTGCACCGGGCGATGAACGCCATCGCGCTCGCTATGGGCCTTAAGTGCGACCGAAGCGAAGCGTTCCAGAAACGTCAAAACGACCTGCGAGAATTCGTGATTCGACACTGGGACGGCGGCCTTTAGGGGCGTTTTGGTCCTTCTACGGGGTGCCGTGGGCAGGCAAGCCATCACAACATTCGACGTTTATCGCCAAAAACGGGAAAAGCATCGAATGTTGTGATGGTTTGTATGCTGAGGATGGGCTTGGGAAGCCGGTCTTGCTCGAAGCGACCTGTCCTGTCGTACGGGTGTCGGCATGATTCTCTCGTGGGGTATTATGTTTTCCGAAGAATAAAACGCCGCGTGAGGGGAGGGCTGCGTGGACGGGCGCGTGCAACATGACGGCTTTGGCCGCGATATCAACTACCTGCGCATTGCCGTTACCGACAAGTGCAATTTCCGCTGCATTTACTGCATGCCGGCCGATGGCGTGGCGCCCCGCGCGCATGACGAGCTACTCAGTGCCGAGGAAATCGCCCGCTTTGTGCGCTTGGTGGCGGGGGAGGGCATTCGCCGCGTGCGCCTGACGGGTGGCGAGCCGCTGGTCAGCCGCCGTATTATTCCGCTTATTCGCGACATCCGCGCGATTCCGCAGATCGAGGACATCTCACTCACCACCAATGGCGCTCTGCTGCCCAAGCTGGCGCCGCAGCTCAAAGATGCCGGGCTTAACCGCGTCAACATCTCGCTCGACACGCTCGACCCTACGCTCTTTGGAAAGATCACGCGCCTGGGCCGGCTCGAGCAGACCATGGCTGGCATCGACGCGGCGCTGGCTTGGGGCTTTGAGCCCGTTAAGGTCAACTGCGTTGTGGTGCGCCGGCTCAACCAGGATGTGGCGGCCCTCGCGCGGCTCACGCTCGACCGCCCCATCCACCTGCGCTTTATCGAATACATGCCCATCGGCGACGAGCACACGAGCTCGCATTGCGCTGTGGACCCGCATGCGCCCGCGCTCAATCCCGAGCTGTGGGATGCGAGCGATACCGTGCCGAGCGACGAGCTGCGGGCGCGCATCAATGCCGGGGCCGCCACGGTGGGGCTGGGCGAGCTCGAGCCGCTCGACATCAACGACGCTCCTGCCGGCGCGGGCCCTGCGCGTTACTGGCACTTTCCGGGCGCGGCGGGAACGGTTGGCTTCATCAGCGCCATGTCCAACCATTTTTGCGCGAATTGCAACCGTCTGCGCCTGACGGCCGATGGCAACGTGCGTCCGTGCCTGTTTAGCGATGCCGAGTATTCGGTGCGTGAGGCGCTGCGCCGTGGTGATGATATGCAGGTACTTTCGATTTGGCGCGATGCCGTGGCCCACAAACCGCAGGAACACGCGATAATTGATGGCACGCAACGATTTATGTCCCAAATCGGAGGATGATCATATGGCCAAGAGCAGGTACGCCGATGCCACCAAGGCCGCTCGCAGGGCCGCGATGTCTGCCCACAAAGTCACGGCTGCGGCCGGCGATGCTGTCACTGCCGCACAGCCGACTGCCAGTGCTGCCACCGAGCCCGCCCGCGACGCCCGTCGCGACGAGCTGACGCACGTGGACGCCAAGGGCGAAGTACGCATGGTTGACGTGTCCGACAAGGCCGAGACGCATCGCATTGCCATCGCCGAGGGCACCATCCTCATGCATCCCGAGACGCAAGCCATGGTGCTGCAGGATCGCGCCAAAAAGGGCGACGTGCTTGCCTGCGCGCGCGTGGCGGGCATCATGGCCATCAAACGCACGAGCGACATCATCCCCATGTGCCATCCGTTGCTCATTACCAAGAGCAAGTGCGACATTGTGCCCATCGCTCCGGCGGGGACGCCTGTCGATGACGTGCCCGAGGGCTGGGCGCCGGCGCGCGCGGACGGGCAGGTTGGCTTTCACGTGCTGGTTACGGCCGGCGTGACGGGCAAGACAGGTATCGAGATGGAGGCGTTGACCGGCGCGAGCGCCGCGTGCCTGACCATCTATGACATGTGCAAGGCGGTCGATCGTGGCATGGAGATCGTCGACGTGCGCCTGCTGCACAAGGAGGGCGGCCGCTCGGGCGTGTGGGATCGTGCAGAGCGTCAGGCCGCTGCTGTTGAGGCCGTGGGAGCCGCGGGTGACGCACCCGCGAACGCATCCGTCGCCGTCGCGCCCGCAGCTCCGACACCGGCCGTCCCCGCGATCGCGTTTATCGGCTACCAAAACTCGGGCAAGACCACACTCGTCGAGAAGGTTATCGCCGAGCTCACCCGTCGCGGCCTGCGCGTGGGTTCGCTCAAGCATCATGGGCATCACGGCTTTGATATCGACGTGCCCGCTAAGGACACCTGGCGCCATCACCAGGCCGGATCCAAGCACGTGGGGCTCATCTGCGCCACGCGCTGGGCGGAGTACGCCGACACGCGCGAGGAGGACGAGATGCCCGCGCGCGAGCTGTTGTCGCGCTACAACGATGTCGACGTGGTGATCATCGAGGGTTACAAGACCGAGGGCTTCGACAACATCGTCGTCGCGCGCTCGGGTGTCGACCGTCTGCGCGGCAAGAGCTCGCTCGATCTGGTCGACGGTCACACGCTGGCCCTTGCCTGCAACGAAGCCCTGGCACGCCAGGCCTTCGACGCCGGCTTTGCGACCCGAGCCATCAACATCAACGACGCCCGAGCCATCTGCGACCTTATCCAAGACCATCTTCAGGCTTGACGCTGCGCCGGCCCCAAGCACCCCATCTCGCCCCTCAAGCCGTCGCTCGCGTACCAAAGTACGCGTCGCTCCTCTTTCGGGGCAACCTGGGGCACTTGGAACCGGCTCGCTGCGCTGCCATAACATGCCAAAAAGGGACAGGGCTATTTTGGCAGGTTTTATCTGGGCAAACGCCATTTCCACCACAAAGGGGCCAGGCACCTTTGTGGTGGTTTTTGCTTTGGTAGATTCTTGGGACATGCCTTACAATCTACCAAGTAGTTCATGACGGGCGAAAAACGGAGAGAAGGGGCTTGATGCGTCCTTAATGTTTCATGCGGATAGATTGATTTGACAGACGGTGGCGAATGCCCACCGCCCGTATTCGTATGAAACAAGGAGTCTCCATGCTCGCCTCTCTTTTCTCAAAGCCTCAATCATCGCTGTCCGTGCAGGCCAAGCGCCTGGTGGCGATGCGCTTTCTCATCTACACCGGCTTCCAGACCAGTTACTTTATCGGCGTTATCGGAACGCTTACCTATGCGGACGGCGCCTCGGTTGTCGCGACGTCGCTGGCCGTTCTGTTTATGAACGTCTTCGTGATCTTGGGATCCATTGCGGGTGGCGCGGCACTCGACGCCTGGGGCCCGCGTCACCATTTTCTGTTGAGCATCGTCGGCACGCTGGCAACGGGCGCGGCAATCATCGCCTTTGGCAGCGCGACCGGAACAGTCCTTGCCGGCGCGGCGCTCCTGGGTTTTGTAATGGGGTTCGCCCAGCCCATCGCCACGTCCTATCCGGCCTACCTCACCGACGACCCCGTCGAGCTTAAAGACATCAACTCCGCCATCACCATGTTTTCCAACGTGAGCATTATCGTCGGACCCACGCTGGGCGGCTTTGCCGCGGCGGCTTCATCGTCGCGCGCGGTGTTCGTGCTCATGATGCTGTTCACCCTGCTCGCGCTCATTGCCGGCTGGGGATTTAAACCGCAGGCGGGCCACATCGCCGGGCAAGCGAACAACGATTCGGCGGAGGAAGGGGAGCGTGCGGTCCAAAGCCCCAACACGTCCGCCCACGCCACCTTCGCGACCAGCATCAAGACAGTCTTTACCAACAGCGTCCTCGCCCTGCTGTTCTGCATCATCTTCCTCTCGAACTTTGGCTATGGCGCCTTTGACCCGCTGGAGTCGTTCTTCTACCGCGATGTCCTGCACATCGGTGTTGAGTGGATGGGCTGGCTCTCGTCGGCCAGCGGTGTGGGCGCGGTGCTAGGCGCCGTGGTCGCGCTCCGCTTGCCGCCGCGCTTCGTCAGCCTCAAAACGCTGCTCGTGGCGCTTATGTCCGTGGGCCTGGGAAGCCTGCTCTACGTGGGAACGCCGTACGTGGGCGTAGCCCTTGTCGGCCAGATTGCCCTGGGCGTGGCCTGGGGCGTCGTCAACCCGCTCCACAACACCATCGTACAAACGACGGCTCCGCTCGAGCAGCTCGGCCGCGTGAACTCGGTCATGGGCTTTGGCAACATGTTCGCCGGCGTGGCGCCGCTGGCGATTGCCCCGTGGCTGGCGGCGACGTTTGGCGTGCAGCAGACGCTCGTTGGTGCGGGTATGGTCGTGACGGCGGTTCCCGCGGCGCTGCTGTTGTTTGGCCGCCGGCATTTTGATCGTGCCGCAAGGCAGTAAAAACCATCACAACATTCGATGAAAATCGCGATTTCGCCGAAAAACGTCGAATGTTGTGATGGTTTGCGCTCCGGGCAGGCCGCCCTTCGGGTTCGGCCACCACAAGGGGGGCAGGCACCTTTGTGGCGATTGGGTCCCAACGGCCTGCGCCTTGGTATACCATGTACGCCGTTCACGAATACACCCCACACCGCCGCACAACCCAGAAAGGCTCCCATGGACACCACCTTCAGCCACATCAAAGCCGTGTTCTGCGATATCGACGGCACGCTGCTCACGAGCCGGCACACGGTGTCCCCGCGCACCGTGGCGGCGATCCGCGCCCTGCGCGAGCGCGGCGTGCTCTTTGGCCTGTGCACCGGGCGCGACGCCCACGCGACCGAGGCCATGTACGAGCTCTGGGGCATCGAAGGCCTGGTGGACGTACTCGTGGGCTGCGGTGGCGCCGAGGTCATCGACCGCGCGCACGACATCAACGAGCTGAGCTATCCGCTGCCGGGCGAGACCATCGCGCGCATCTGCAAGCACATGGCGGACCTTCCGGCAACGCCCGTCTGCCCCCGAGACGGCGTGTTCTACGTGCCCGAGAGCAACGCGTGCGTTGAGCATCTGTCGCGCGTCGACGGCGTGCCCTATCAGGTGGTCGATTTTGCCGAGTTCTTGCGCGAGCCGCAGCCCAAGGTGATGTTTACCATGGCGCCCGAGGTAATGCCGCAGGTCATCGAGCGAGCATCGACGTTTGTCGACGACACCGTCAAGGCGGCGGCCCTGCAAACCACGCAACGGCTCTACGAGTTCATGGATCCGCGCGTGTCCAAGACGCGCGGCCTTGTGCGTGTGGCGGAGCTCAACGACATGGAGCTCCAGGACATCTGCGTGTTTGGCGATGCGGACAACGACACCTGCATGGTGGCCGACGCCGGCGTGGGTGTGGCCATGGCAAATGGCAGCGAAGCCACCCGCTCCGCCGCCGATTTTGTAACCGCGAGCAACGACAAAGACGGCATCGCGATCTTTATCGAGGAGCATCTACTGTAGCGCCGGGGGAGAGCCACCACAAAGGGAGCAGGCGCTTTGCGGTGGCTTCAGGCGATTTGGGCGAATTGATGCCTAAAATCTGCGCGAAAATTCAAATAACGTTGTCTGAACATCATACTTCTAACCACCGATGGGTTAAAGATATTCTCATCAATTTGGTAGGTTATTCCTTCCGGTTAATGACCCACCGCTCACGGTCGATTTTCGACTGTGAGCGGGATGTTTGCTCTTGAGCAAAATGTTGTGCAAATGAATCTAATGCCATTAAAAAATGATGGGCAACTAAATTACCAGTAGAAACAAAAATTAGATAGCGAATAAACGAAGGTAAATCTGAGCAAATGTCAAGAGAATTGAGAACTTGCTACAAAAATGTCGGTTTTGTTGCTCAGATGTTTAAACGATCGTTATAATTGCATTAGTAAACGAGCGCAATTACAGATTGCGCAGATACGTTTGATCGTGAAAGAGCAAGATCGCGGTCTCTTGGGGAGGAGACATCGATGAAAGCAAATTCAGACAAATCTAAGCAGAGTAGCAAAGCGACACATCGTGTACTAGCAGGTGTTTTGTGCGGCGCTTCCGTTTTGAGCCTGGTGCTGTCGCTCGTCATGCCCCCGATCTCGCAGGCCATTGCCAACGACGCCCAGCCAGTTTCTACCGAGGAAACTGTAATGGGGGGTTCCTCAAGTGAGTCTACTGATGTAGACAACACCACCAACGGGGATACCGAAAACCAGAATAGTGACGACGCCGAGGGTGACGAGACCGGAGACGATGCACAGCCTGAGGGACAGTCCGAGGACGCTTTGCAGGCAGAAGATAATATTGCACCGACTGTCGAAACTGTTGCTGCGGTTGTGGAGAACGAGCAAACTGAAGCGGCTGTCGGGGAAATAGCTAACGCAGGCGAGCTTCACGATAAGCTCCAGAGTGTTCAAGCGGGTCAAACTGCCAGCTTTACGCTTACAGCTGATATTGACTATGCTGATGAAATCACGCTTAACAAAAGTGACAGTAAGATTACGCTGAACCTAAGCGATCATAAAATCACGCATTCAGGCAACAATTCAAACAAGCCACTTTTCAGTGTGAGCAATCGTGCCGAGTTTACAATCACGGATTCTGATCCGGATGATAAGGTCACTGGCACTCAGCAGCTGCAGAATCAAGGCCAGGATTTGGTTCGTGAGAATTATGGCAAGAAGGGCGAGGTCGTCCATGACAAGGATGGCATCCCGACCGAGCTCACCTATTACGTAACCAAATCGTCCGCTAGTGGTACGGGCACAACGGAGTCGCTTGAAACGCATAAGGTCAAAATCAAGGGTGCAATTGTCTCGACTGCACCCCAGGGCTCCACATTGAAGCTCATTAACATCTACGCGGGCGGCAAGTTTAACCTTCAGCGCGGTGTGCTTACTCAAAAGGAAAATTGCAACGTCGGCAACCTCATCTATGCCGAGAACGGTTCCACCGTCAATATGAGCGGTGGCTACGTTTGTGGTGCCTCTAAGGGAACTGACGGCGCTGGCATCAAAGTAACTAATTATTATGGTACTGCTTCGACCCTTAATCTGACCGGTGGCGTAATCGCTGGCAACTATGCCCCGAATGGCGGCGGTGTGTACGCTATCGGCTCTACAATCAACATGACCAACGGTACGATTTCTGGTAATGGTACGTTCGAGGATCAGCCAGGTTATGGCGCGGGCATCTGTGCGCTTGGCTCTGATGTGACTGTCTCGGGTGGCTATATTACCAACAACAATAATCAATACAATTACGAGGTCAAGAACGGGGCCAATCACAAGGGCAACGGTTGCCACGGCGGCGGCGGTATCGCTGCTTATAACGGGGGCAGCCTGCAGATCAGTGGTGGCTGCATCACCGGCAACTATTCTGCCGAGGCTGGCGGCGGTGTTTACGCGGGCAATTGGACTCAGCCTCTTGATAAATTTAAGGTATGTGGTGGAATTATTGCTAGCAACGTGGCGGAGCTCTCCGAGGGCGGCGGCATCCGTATCGCCGCACCCACCCTCGGCGAGTTTGAAGTGCCGAAAGGTTCACACGCTTATATCACTAACAATACGACCAATACCACCAACGACTGGGGTGGCGGCGGCGTGTTCGTCCAGGGTGGCAACAGTGGCGATAATGTTAATTCAGCGAGCCTCAAGATTTATAACGCATTGATTACCAACAATGATGCCGAGGGCTTTGGCGGTGGCTTCGCTGCCTGCCCGAGTGGCAAGACGGCGATTACCGACACCAAAGGTATTGCGATTTATGACAACACTGACCACGACGGCAAAAATCGATCGGGCGGCAGCAATGGGAAGAGCGAGGACTGGAATTTCAATGAGAAGGATGATAAGGGCGGCGAAATAACCCCAGCTTTTATAGCTGCCGGCCATGAGGACCTTTTCCTAATTCACGACTCTGCCAATTCTGAAACTAATCCGTATATCGCTGCCGTAACCGGTCAAATGCTTGGTGGCGGTGCTGCGAATTGGTCGGGCACGATCGACAAAACGACGCCAACGTCTATCGGCAAGTACGAAGGCGCTCAGGCTAAGTACATGATTGGCCTTAAATCTGAGCCGATTCAGGAGGATAAGGATGCTGCTACCGCGGCTGCGACCCTCTACATCACGGGCAACAAGTCCAACATCCACGGCGGCGGCATCATGACCAACGGCGACGTTGTCGCTGGCTCCACCCAAGAGGTCAAGGTTTATCCCAAGATGAAGCTCAATGGCTCCAAGGTGTTTGAGGACGGCACGCTTAAAGGAAATGACTTTGATTTCCAGCTACTCAAGCAGAACAAGATTATTGACGAACAAGGCGGGATCACATATACGGTTCCGAGCTTTGATTCCAACCGCGGTCTTCAGCTCAATGGCTGCTCGGTGGTTAATACGGTGAAAAACGACGAGAGCGGCAATTTCTCCTTTGACCTGGGTGAAGTTTATGCCGATGACGAACTTGTTTACTACTTGGTAGAGGTTCCAGGCACGGACAAGGACGTTAATTACGACAAGGCAATCTACAAGATAGATCCTACGGTCACAGAGGATTCGACCAGGATGCACGAGGTGCTTGGTATTAAATACAAGTACTACACGGTAAGTAACGTGAAGATCACCAAGATATCTGATGGCACTACTGAGCCTGAGACCGTGGTTACCCCAACGTCTGAAGGTGACGTTGCATGCGTTGCACTTACTGACGGTGCGACTTTCACCAACACGTACATCCAGTACACCTCCACAGGCTCTTGGACTCCTAAGGCGACTAAGGTCGTTGAGGGTGGCGAGATGAAGGAGTTTACGCTCGAGTTTGCGGATAATGTAAAGTTCAAAGGAGATAGTCTCAAGACTGAGACGACCTCTGCGACGGGCAAGAATCCTCAAACGTTGATCTTTGATTCCATCAGCTATGACTTGAGCAAACTCGAGGGTGGGGATACCACCAAACGCGGTGCTTCCAAGACCTTCACGTACTACGTGCGTGAGAAGAACGATAGCTCGATTTTCTCGCATTACAAATTCGACCAGTCGGTCTACAAGTTTACGGTTGTTGCAACGGATGACACCAATAGAGCCATCGACTGCCAGGTGACCTACAGGAAGGGAACCGTTGACTCTGATGGCAAGTGGAAAGACGCCGAACCCGCCGACCACAAGCTCACCGACACCTCCATCCCCACCTTCACCAACACCTACTCCACCTCTTTGCCCCTTTCTGGTATGTCAGGCGTCACTCTGACGTACCTTGCCGGCGCGGCGGTGCTTTGCGCTGCTGCGGCCTGGATGCACATTCGTCGCAAGGCGAATGCGAAGGGAGGTAGGCGTCGTGAATAAGAAAGTTTGCTCCTTCCCGATCTTGTTTGCGCTGCTTGCCCTCCTGATCGGCACCTGCGCGGTTGTGTTCCCCGCTTCCGCGCAGGCCGCGCCGACCTCGACCGGTTCCATTACGGTGAGCGGCACCGTGGCGAGCAGCTACGACGCCTACCAGATCTTTAGCGCCAATGTCGTCGACGGCGACAGCGACGCCAAGATCGCCACCGATCTCGCCTGGGCAAGCGACGCCGTGCGCGACGCCACACTGCCTGTGCTGCACAGCGCCGGCATGCCCAATTCCCAGACCACCGCGCAGGAAGCTGCCGAGTGGCTCAACACCGATTCCCACCTTACGAGCGCGCTGAGCGCACAGCTCGCTCGATCCCTTCAGAGCTCTGGCGCCGTGCCCGTGGCCCTTACCGCGGGCATGGCGGCCGAGCTGCCCTGCGGCTACTGGCTCATCGTCGCCGACGACGACGCCATCGCCCAGAACGAGGCCGGCACCGCGCCGATCATGGCCCTGGTGGGCGGCAGCGCCGTCACCGTCAAGCCCAAGGCGGCGACCCCCAAGGTGTCCAAGCATGTGCTGGAGGACAGCGCCGCCGCATGGCAGAAGGCCGCCGACGCCACGGTTGCCGACGACCTGTACTGGCGCCTCTCTGCCACGGTCCCGGCGGGCCTCACGGCCTACGACACCTATACGGTGCGGTTTGTCGATACCATGGGCGCGGGGCTCGACCCCTCCAAGGTGGCCGCGAGCATGCGCGTGTACGCGGCGGCGGGCGCGGACGGTGGCTTCGACGCCGTCTCGGCCGGCAGGGACGGGCACGTCGGCACCGACCCCGCGAAGGGCTGGACCGACATCACGGCCCAGTGCGCCACCAAGGTAGCGGCCGACGGCAAGACCTTCACCGTGCGCACCGGCGACCTGATTGCCGCGCTCGGCGGGGCCGACGCCTTCACCGCGGGTGCCCGCGTGGTCGCCGTGTACAACGCACCGCTCAACAGCGGGTGCAACCACGGCATCGCGAAGGGCAACCCCAACGAGGTCTACCTGCGCTATCCGCGCTCTCCCTTTGCCGACCAGTCCGGCGACGCCGGCTTTACCCGCACGCCGAGCGACGATGCGTGCGCCTACACCTGGGATCTCGCGCTCACCAAGCGCGGCAGCGACGGCGACAAGCCGCTTGCCGGGGCGGTCCTGAGCATCGCCGACGACCGCGGTCGCACGCTGGCGGCCGACGGCACGTGGGATGCGGAGGGCAAGGCCACCGTCACCACGGGCGAGGACGGCCGCGTGACCGTCTCGGGCGTGGACTCGGGCAAGCTGGAGGTCCGCGAGCTCAAGGCGCCCAAGGGCTACACCGCCTTTGAGGGCACGCGCTCTGTGACGGTCAAGGCCGAGGGCCTGGACGTCGACCAGGTGGCCGCCGCCAAGCCCAAGCTCACCATCACGGCCGAGTCGCCCCTGCGCGCCGACAGCGCGGACGGGTCGACGGGCAGCCTGGAGGCGTCGCTCATCAACACGCCCACCGGCACACCCCCTAGCATTACCACCGGAGGCTTTATGCCCTCGACTGGCGATATGGCAATGTACGCCGCGGCCGCAGCAGCGGTCGCCGGAGCCGCGCTCATCGTGGTCGCGCTCCTGGTCAAGCGGGGAGGTGGCAGCCATAAAGAGTAGCTGGCAGCCCCACAGAGAGCGGGGCGAGACATAACCAAGCAGATGCTTAGACACAGACAGATGGTTTTAGATCAAATGGACTTCAAGCAGAAAGCAGAGGAAAAGAAGATGAGCATGAGCAAGAACATCGCACGCCTGGCAGTAACCGCTGGCCTCACAGCAGCGCTGAGCTTCGGCGGCGTCATGGCCCCGGTGACCATGGCGTTTGCGGCTGATGGCGGCTCGGCTGTGACGTTCGAATACGGTGACTACGCTGGATCAACGACTTATAAGGGCATTCAGATCTTTACGGCTAATGTGAACGGCTCCACTGTCACGAATATTCAATGGGCGGGTTCTGGCGAGCAGCAAGCGGCAATTCGGGATGCCGTCGTGAAAGCAATCAATGAATGGAGCAAAGCCCACAATAAGGGTACTTATGACAGCACGAATGCTCAGGAAGCTGCCGATTGGCTGAATAAGAATTCCGGTGTGACCGTAAACAATGAGCAAGTGGCAAATAACAACGTTCTGAGCATGATCGCCGCTAATCTGAACGGCACTGGTTTTGATTGGAAGACGACGAACGCGGAAACCCCTGAGCTCAAGGGGCTCGATGCCGGCTACTGGTTGTTCCTCACTAACGCGGTGGATACCACGGCTACCGATAAGTCGACCGATGCTTTCTCGGCACCCGTGTACGCTTTGATCGACGGCAAGAACAACATGAACGTCACCCCCAAGAAGGATGTGCCCACCGTCGATAAGAAGATTCTTGATGATGCTGCTGCTGACGTTGCTGGTGCAGATATCAAGACCTCTGAAGAGTGGAAAGACTTCGCCGATTCCCAGATTGGCCAGGAGGTCAATTACAAGCTCACCGGCACGATCGCCAGCAACTACGCCACTTACGATAACTATGCCTACAAGTTTACCGACAATCTTTCCAGCGGTCTCGACTATGTCAATGACTCTGTTAAGGTATATGCGTTCGACGGTAGTGGCTACACCGAGATCCAAGCGAATAAGTACGAAGCGAGCTGTGTTGACAACAAATTGATGGTGGAGTTTAAGGTCGGCGAGGGTAAGAAGGGCCTCAAGGACGTTGAGGGCGTAGACGCCCGCACCAAGATTGTCGTCTTCTACAAGGCCAAGCTCAATAGCAATGCTGTAATTGGCAACGCTAAGGATGAGTCTGGTAACCTCAAGAAGGGCGGCAACCCCAACACCGTTAAACTTGAGTACTCCAACAATCCGTATGGCACGGGTGAGGGCACGACGGTCGAGCACACCGTTGCCGACTTCGCGTTCAAGCTCAACCTCAAGAAGGTCGACCAGGGCACCGAGAAGGGCCTTGAAGGCGCTGTCTTTACCATCCAGTCTGCCGACGCAAATACCAAGGACCAGTACATCGCTTCGGCGGCTGGTACTGTTGGGCACACTAACGTCGTCGCAGGTCAGCTGGTGACCGTTCCTAGCGGTACCGAACTTCCTGGTTGTGTGAAGTTCACGTCCGGCAACGACGGCAAGATTGCTGTCTTCGGTCTCGATGCAGGCTCCTACAAGGTGCATGAGGTCAGTGCGCCGAATGAAAGCTACACTACTGCTGCCGATTTCACCTTCACCATCAAACCGACATATACCACGAATGGTACTCTGAATGTGGATAAGCTCGAAGCTACCCTCGATTCCAGCACTCGTGGCGATGTTGTCATGGGTGAACTCGACGGTAATGCCGGTGACAATGTGCTGAACGCCAAGTTCGGCACTGAGACCAAACCCGCGGATGGTGAAATCAATATCACCGTCGGCAACACCAAGTCGGTTGGCCTCCCGCTGACCGGTCTCAACGGCGTGACCTTCACTTGGATCGCTGGCGGCGCGGTGCTGTGCATCGGCGTGGCGCACCTCATCCGCAGCCGTAAGCAGGCTGAGGAGTCCGAGCAGGAGTAACGCTTACTCTCCCATCCCTTTGGCAGGTGGGATGTGATGGCCATGAGACTTGCGGACACTTTTCTCGTCCATCGACGTTCTTGCTTTGCCATTCTTTTTTCGGGGCAGACTCCACGCTGGAGTCTGCCCCGTTCTTTTTGGACAACGCAGGCAGCCTCCACCGTCCGATGCGGACTCATCCGTCATCGCGTTTCTAGACTCGTATGAGGTTCGGTTTAAGGTCCGTAGGCGCACGCGCAGTGCGGACGGTGGAAGGCATTTGCGCCGAAACAAGCGCAAATAGGAATGCCCGGGGTTAGAGGCCCGGGCATTTAACAAAAGCTGAAAACTAGGCCGCCCGCGCTCTCATACACTTACGCGGGGTGCATCGTTTTCTATAGACATTGTATCCCGGATCGCCCCGCCGATTCGGGACATTTTGAAAACTCAAATACGGGCCTCTACCTGACCGGGCAATGCCGCCAGGCTCCGCTGCTCGAAGGACCGTGTGTGTAACCATCGAACAAATGTTTGCAAATATTGCGTTTACCAGCTGTAAGTGCGTGCGCTCGCGGTAAAATACCCTTGCGACGCATCCCGTGCGCGGGCGGCCGACGACTCGATCGGAGGTCCCCAAATGCTGAAATTCCTTAACGTGCTCGCCGCCCTTGCAGCGGTGGGCTCGTTCGTCATCGCGTTTTTTGACTCGTATGAGGTTCGGTTTAAGGTCCGTAGGCGCACGCGCGGTGCGGACGGTAGAAGGCATTTGCGCCGCAACAAGCGCAAATAAGAATGCCCGGGGTTAGAGGCCCGGGCATTTAAAAACGTCGGAAACTGACCGCCCGCGCTCTCGTTCATTTACGCGGGATGCGTCGTTTCCTATAAACATTGTATCCCGAATCGCCCCGCCGATCCGGGACATTTTGAAAACTCAAATGCTGGCTTATGCACGAAAGGAATCTCGTTAATTCCGAAAATAATGTACAATTCCAATTAAAACTGAAATCAAACGAAAACGATGGAAATGAACGAAGCGCTAATCTACTTACAAGAAGCACTAGGCCTCTCCGCCAAGGCCAAAGTTTGGCCTGGATCCGCACGCTTGCCGCTGCATCTGCGTGCGATTGAGGTCCGCGTTGTTGACGCAAACGGTTTTTCGTTTTTGCTTGCAAGTTTGCCTACTGGCGTCGGGCTTCCCGAGGCTAAGAGGGTCTATAGTCAGCTAGCCTTGCGCGCGGAGACTCCTGTTGTCGTTTCGTTTCCTGATGCCGATGCACGTCAGCGCAAAGCATTGGTCGCACAAGGGATTCCCTTTGTCTGTCCCGGTAGACAGGCTTTTCTTCCATTTATGGGCACAGCTTGCACGGAGAGGGGCGGTGCCCGGTTTCGCAATCACGCGACCAAGATGTCGCCCAACGCGCAGGCTGCCGCAATCTGGGGAGCAGCCCAGGAGCCATATCGTCCCTATGACCTTTGTCGTGCGCTTGGGATTTCGGCAAGCCGCGCGAGTGAGGCCATAACCGAGCTTGTTGACAGGGGGCTCGCGAAGCGCGAGCGTCGCGAGCGACGTGTCGTTGTGTTCCCTGTTGCCGTTGATCTTCTGCTCAGCGAGCACATGGCAGAGCTCTCCTCGCCAGTCTCGAAGGTCTGTTTTGCAAGGAAGACGCCGCGGATCGACTATCTTGCTGACGCCGGGGAGACGGCGCTCGCTGCGCGTTCCATGCTCGCTACGCCGGGTATGGAACAAAAGGCCGTCTTAAGAAGTGCATGGCGTCAACTGAGCAACCTCGAAGTCGCAGACGGGGAGTTGCCGGATAACGAAACGGCGTTGATCCAAGTGTGGCGCTATGCGCCCGTGTTTGCCGACTCCTCCCGTGTCGACGATATTTCGCTTGCGCTATCTTTGGCGGCAATCGACGATGAGCGAATTCAGCTCGAAGTCGATCGCATGTTTGGAAAGGAATATCCATGGCAAGAAGCGCTGTAAAAGGTCTCCAAGAATTTCAGCAGCATATGCAAAAAGCTGCAGGATCGTATGCCCTTATCGGCGGCACGGCATGCGACATTTTGCTCTCGGAGGCGGGACTTCCGTTTAGGGCGACTCACGATTTTGATGTGGTAATTGTCGCCGATGACCGGTTGCCTCAGACGGCAGAAGCTATATGGACTTTGGTGCGTGATGGCGGCTATCGCTGCGGCTGGGGCGAAGGTAAAGGCTCGTGTTTTTATCGGTTTACAGAGCCTAAGAGGCCGGGTTACCCCCATATGATTGAACTCTTCGCGAAGTGCCCCGACTTTCTAAAGGGTCGTGAGGGGATTGATGTGGCGCCAATTCACGTTGATGAAAACATAAGCAGTCTTTCGGCAATTTTGTTGGACGATGCTTACTACAGCTTGTTCCTTCAGGGAATTCGGACCGTAGGCGGCGTTTCGGTCCTGGGTACGGAATACATTGTTCCGTTCAAAGCGAAGGCGTATCTCGACCTAAAAGCTAGAAGGGAAGCGGGGGAGAACGTTGATTCGAAGAAGGTAAAAAAGCATAAACGCGATGCGCTGAGGCTTGCTCAGCTGCTTGGCGAGTCGGAAGGTGTCGACCTGCGCGGAGAACTGAAGGACGATATGCTTGCGTTTGTTAAAGATTGCGAGGTGGGCGACGTCAATCTGAAACAGATTGGGGTTGCGGGCGTAACGATGGCGCAGCTGCTCGAGACGATGAAAGCAACATATGGCTTGATTGGTTGAGTGGGGTTACGTGGCCCGGACGGTGCAGTCTAGCTGCGTTGTCCGGCGCATGAGCTCGCTAATCGGGTATTATTTGTTTAGACAACTTGAGTTGTAGAGGAGTGACCGGCGATGGTGCAGGGCGCCAAACATATGAAGAGCGATGACGCCGCGACCAACGGCGGCTCAAGCCCACAACCCAAGCCCAAGGGTGGTAAGCGTCGTCGCAAACGGCTGCCGCGTTGGGCCGACCGGCTCATCACTATCGTCATCATCCTTATCGGCGTGGGCCTTATGACCTGGCCGTGGATTTTGGACCGGCTCGAGGCCTCGGGCGTGTTCAACCAGATCAGCACCGTATCCAGCACCGTGGACGCGCTCTCCGAAGAGGAACGCGAGCGCATCCTGCTGCAGGCACGCTCCTTTAACGAGCAACTTGCCGGCGAGGCCACCGAGCTTCCCGCCGACCAGATCGAGCCCTACGCTCAGCAGCTTATCTTTGACCGCGACCCCATGATGAGCTGGGTCGAGATTCCCTCCATCGACGTGAGCATGCCCATTTACCACGGCACGAGCGAGGAGGTCCTTATGGCGGGCGTCGGCCACCTGGAGGGCACGAGCCTGCCGGTGGGCGGCACCTCGACGCATTGCGTGCTCACCGCGCACTCGGGTATGCGCAACCTGAGCATGTTCGACGACATCCACTCGCTGGAGCCCGGCGACCTGGTGCTGCTGCACACCATGAATAAGACGCTCGCCTACAAGATGGTGGACTCCGAGGTGGTGCTGCCCGAGGAGATGGAGTCGCTGACCATCGAGCCCGGCGCCGACAAAGTGACGCTCGTCACCTGCACGCCCTACGGCGTGAACGACCATCGCCTGCTGGTGCATTGCGTGCGCACCAAGTACAACAAGAAGGACGTCGACAAGCAAAAGTCGCTGGCCGGGCGCCACTGGGGCAAGCGCGAGTTTGCCGTGCTCATCGTGGTCGTGGCCATTGTGCTGTTGCTGGTGGACATCGTGATCCACGCGGTCCGCAAGCGCCGCAAGGCCAAGGCCTCGGCATAAGACATTCTCCAGAACCACCACAATGGGGACAGGCACCTTTGTGGTGGTCGGGGGCTTCCAAACCATCACAACATTCGATGAAAATCGCGATTTTGACGATAAACGTCGAATGTTGTGATGGTCTTCGTTGTGGACGCGACGGTCTTCGCTGTGGGCGGCGCGGTTTTCGTTGCGGGCGGGACAGTTTTCGTTATGGACGGTGCGGTTTCGCTGCAGAATCGCCAGCCCGCCGCCTGCCAACCGCCGCCCTCGTTACGTTTTCGCTGCATTTGGGTAAAGCGCCTGCTCCAAGCCGGCGTTGCCCTGTATACTAGAGCGGTTTAACTGTTATGCGGAAGGGAGCGCCTATGGCACTCAGCGAGAAAGACGTGCGCGGCATCGCCGAGTACGCAAAGATCGCACTGACCGATGACGAGCTCACCCAGATGACGTCCTACATGAACGACGCCGTCCAGATGCTCGAGCCCGTCTTGCAATATGACTTGCCCGACGTGGAGCCCACGTTCCATCCTATCGGAAGCCTGTCCAATGTGATGGGCGATGACCTGCGCGAGCCCGAGCGCGACCTGCCGCTCGACGTTGCGCTGGAAAACGCTGGCAGCGTGCGCGACCGCTACTTCCGCGTGCCGTCCATTTTGGGAGAGGGGGAGAGCGAGTAATGGCGCAGAGCTTCGATTCCCTTACCGCCGCTCAGATCGCCGCGGGCGTTGCCGCCGGCGACTTTACCGCTACCGAGGTGGCCAAGGCCTCTCTTGCCGCCATCGAGGCGCGCGAGGGCGGGGTCCAGGCATTCCTGCAGGTGGCGCCCGAGCTTGCGCTCGAGGCCGCCGCGCGCGTGGATGCCGACCGTGCCGCAGGCAAGCCGCTGCCCCCGCTCGCGGGCGTGCCGCTGGCCATCAAGGACAACATGAACCTCGTGGGCACGCGCACCACCTGCGCTTCCCGCATGCTCGGGGACTACCAGAGCGTCTACACCGCCACCTGCGTCCAGCGCATGCTCGACGCCGGCTGTCTGCCCATGGGCAAGGCCAACATGGACGAGTTTGCCTTTGGCAGCTCCACCGAGAGCTCGGCATTCCACCGCACCAACAACCCCTGGGATACCGAGCGCGTGCCCGGCGGCTCCTCGGGTGGCTCCGCTGCAGCCGTCGCCGCGGGCGAGGTCGCGCTTTCGCTGGGCTCGGACACCGGCGGCTCCATTCGCCAGCCGGCGTCGCTGTGCGGCGTGGTGGGCCTTAAGCCCACGTATGGTGCCGTGAGCCGTTACGGCGTGGTTGCCTTTGGCTCGTCGCTCGACCAGGTGGGCCCCTTTGGCCGCACGGTCGAGGATGTCGCGCTGGCCATGAATGCGCTTACCGGCGCGGGCCACGATCCGTACGACTGCACCAGCCAGGATTGCGCCGTCGACTTTACCGAGCATCTCAACGACAGCATCGAGGGCAAGCGCGTGGGCATCATTCCCGCGTTTATGGAGGCCGAGGGCCTGACGCCCGAGGTCAAGGCCGCTGTTCAGCGCGCCGCCCAGGAGCTGCAGAACCAGGGTGCCGAGCTGGTCGAGGTCGACCTGCCGCACCTGGACGCCGCCATCGCCGCCTACTACGTCATCGGCCCGGCCGAGGCGTTCTCCAACCTGGCTCGTTTCGACGGCATTCGCTATGGCTACCAGGAGGAGGGCTGCGCCAACCTGTCCGACCAGAGCTCGCTCTCACGCGCCCACGGCTTTGGCGCCGAGGCCAAGCGCCGTCAGATGCTCGGCGCCTACCTGCTGAGCTCGGGCGTGTACGACAAGTACTACTACGCCGCGCAAAAGGCCCGCACGCTCATCACGCAGGACTACGACGCTGCGTATGCTAAGGTGGACACCATCCTCATGCCCGCCTCGCCGCGCACGGCCTTTAAGTTTGGCGAGATCAGCGACCCCACGCAGATGTACCTTTCGGACCTGTACACCATCTCGCTCAACATTTGCGGCAACGGTGGTATCTCGGTGCCGCTGGGCTTGGGCGAGGACAGCAAGCTGCCCGTTTCTGCCCAGCTGGTGGGTCCGGCGTTTAAGGACCGTCAGCTGCTCACGTTTGCCCGCGCCCTGGAGCGCGGCTTTGCCGATGCCGCCACGGGTGCGCCCGCGCTTTCCGTCGCGCCCGATTTTGCCGGGAAGGGAGGCGAGCTGTAATGAAGGAGCTTTCCGAGGTCCTGCAGGATTGGGAGGCCGTGATCGGCCTGGAGATCCATACCGAGCTCACCGCACTCGATACCAAGATGTTCTGCAACTGCAAGCTCAGCCACGATGACGAGCCCAACGCCAACGTGTGCCCGGTATGCCTGGGCCTGCCCGGCGCCCTGCCGGTGCCCAACAAGCGCGCCATCGAGAGCATCGTCAAGGCCGGTCTCGCCACCAACTGCGAGATTCAGCGCCACTCGATGTTCTACCGCAAGCACTACTTTTATCCCGATATGGCCAAGAACTTCCAGACCACGCAGGGTCCGGTCGCCTTTGCCATGTACGGTCACCTGGACCTGGACGTGACCGGTCGCGGTGCCGCTGAGCGCCCCGACTGCGCGTTTGGCGAGGCCGAGGCCCAGAGTCTGGCGAGCGCTTCGGCCAACGCCGAGGGCCTGTCTACGTCCATGACGTCGACCATGCGCGAGGGCAACCAGCGCGCCGGCCACCTGGCCAGCTATGACGCGTCCAGCCTGCAGATGCCCGAGCGTCGCGAGGACGGTTCCTACACGGTGCCCATCCGCATCCTGCGCATCCACATGGAGGAGGACGCTGCCAAGATGGTGCACGTGGGCGGTGCCGAGGGCCGCATCACCGCCGCGGCCGAGTCGCTCGTCGACTACAACCGCTGCGGCACGCCGCTCATCGAGCTCGTCACCGAGCCCGATTTGCGTACGCCCGAGGAAGCGCGTCTGTTTATGGAAAAGCTCCGTCGCATTTTCGTGACGCTGGGTATTTCGGACTGCTCCATGGAGAAGGGCTCCATGCGCTGCGACGGCAACGTGTCGCTGCGCCGCCGTGGCGAGACCAAGCTAGGCACCAAGACCGAGCTCAAGAACCTCAACTCATTTAAGAGCCTGCACGACGGCCTTGCCTACGAGATCTGCCGCCAGGCCGAGGTGCTCGAGGAGGGCGGCATTATCTACCAGGAGACCCGTCACTGGGAGCCCAGCCGCAAGCGCACTGTGGTTATGCGCGTCAAGGAGACGGCCGACGACTACCGCCTGTTCCCCGATCCCGACTTGGCGCCGTTCGACCTGGACGACGAGTTTATCGATCGTTGCCGTGGCGAGATCCCCGAGCTGCCCGATGCCAAGCGCGCCCGTTTTGAGGCCGACTTTGGCATTAAGGCGGCAGACGCCGAGCAGATTGCCGGCGACCCCGAGTTTGCCGAGTTCTTTGAGGCCGCCGCTGCCGGCATGGCTGGCAAGGAGGCCCAGACGGTCGCAAACCTGCTGGTGAACGAGATGATCGCCTACCTTAAGGGCGCGGGTGTGTCGCTCGCCGAGTCCGGCATCGCGCCGGCTCAGGTGGCAGCCCTTGCTAAGCTGCTGGCGACCGACGCCATCAGCTCCAACCAGGCGCACGAGGTCTTTGAGGCCATGGCCCAGACCGGCGACGACCCCAATAAGATCGTCGACGAGCGCGGTATGCGTCAGGTGAGCGATGCCGGCGCGCTGCAGCCGATCGTGGACGAGGTGCTGGCAAACTGTGCCGATCAGGCACAGCAGTATCGTGACGGCAACCAGAAGGTCATCGGCTTTTTGGTGGGCCAGTGCATGAAGGCGAGCCGCGGTAAGGGCAACCCCAAGCTCTTCAACGAGTTGCTGAGAACGTCGCTCTCGTAAGCGGGAACCCGGGAGCCCCGGCAGGGCGGGTGCTTCCTCAAAATTTCAAACAGTCCTGCGCAAGACGAAGGCCACATTTAGTGGCCTTCTTTGCGTGCGGAACTCATTTTGAGCAAGCACCCGCCCTGCCGGGGCTTCCGGGTTCTGCAACGACTCGGCCGTTCGGGTCAGGCAGGCTGAATTGAATAGAGTGAATGGGCGCGCCGTTGGCGCGCCCATTTTTGTAAATGTGACAAAGGGACAGTCCCTTTGTCACATTGCGTGTGGAACTCATGGGGCTGTCCCTTTGCCGTCTTTTTATTGATGCTGGGAGCGCCAAGCGGTGGGGGTGGTGCCGGTGTGTTGCTTGAAGGCTTGGGCGAAGGCGGCCTGCTGAGGGTAGCCTAGACGCTCTGCGACCTGCGCTATCGTGAGCGAGCTATCGGCCAAAAGGTCCTGTGCTCGCTCCATACGGCGTCTGCGAATGTAGGCACCCAGGGACTCGCCGGTTTGGGCCTTAAAGGTGGCGCATAGCTTGGAGCGGCTTGTGTAGAGCCTCTCGGCTACCTCGTTGATACCCACACGTCTGCCTTTGTCGAGCGCGCGCTCAATCATTGCCGTTGCTTCTTCGGCAATGGTTATGCTGGCGCGTGTGTCTGCCGCCCGCCGCGCCTGCTTGTGGGCCGCGCGCGAACAGGCGAGCTCCGCGACCATGGTCTCCACGATGCCTTGCATATAGACGTGTCCGCCTACGGTGCGGGCGCGGTCCTCGTTAATCCGGCGCAGCGTGTGGCAGATGGCAGACGTCGCCTCCTCGTGCCACGACTCGGCAAACGCCTCAAAGACTCCCGCGAACTCAGTGGGATACCGATGCTCCAGCTCGTCAAAATACCCGGGCAAAAAGAGCACCGAGCGCGAGTGATAAAGCTGTCCTGCAAACAGCGGACTTAGTTCCTCGCCGCAGCTATCTTGGATAAAGCTGCACACCGCGCTGTTCGGCCACGGTCCATGCAAGGGTTTAAGGTTCGCAGGCGTTATGCCAGCCTCGGGCATGCATATAAGTGTGGGCGCGCTGACCTCGCTCACGCAGGCGTACGGTTCGGGTGTGTATTCGGCCAGGTACATATCGTGCATCGGGGTAATGAAATGCTCCATAACGATGCAGGCGGGGGAGAGAGGCATGATCCATGCGCGTCCGTGTGCCCGATCGTTTGCCACCTCGCCGGTAAAGACGGCGCCCTTGCCGGAAAGCTGCAGACCAAACTGCTCAAACTGCGGTGCGTAGAGCTCGGTTATATCGGTTGCTGCCCGCCGCATTTTCAAAAGCGTCCCCTTCATTTGCGAAAACGTCCACGCCTGGCTCGATTGTGAGCCATGGCTAACACATCAATGATAAGTTCATTACGGTTAACTCTCAAGCCGTTAGAAAGGAATCTCATGGCAAAGGGGTCAAAAAGGGAAGGCGGCGGTATCGGCGAGCTGCTTGCATATGCCGGCGACCGCAAATTCCTAACGTATTTGGGCATGGCTCTCTCGGCGCTCTCGCAGCTGCTGAGCTTTGGCCCGTTCGTGTGCATTTGGCTTGTCGCGCGCGATCTGATCGCCGTGGCACCTAACTGGAGCGAAGCCTGCGGCATCGCGACGTATGGCTGGTGGGCCGTGGGGTTTGCGCTGGCAAGCATCGTGGTCTATTTCGTGGGGCTCATGTGCACGCACCTGTCTGCGTTTCGCTGCGCGTCCAATATTCGCAAGACTACGAGCGAGCACCTGCTTAAGCTGCCGCTTGGCTACTTTGACACACACGCCACCGGTGAGCTGCGCCGTATCGTAGACGGATGCGCCGCCTCCACCGAGACCCTGCTCGCGCACATGCTACCCGATATCGCCGGCGCCACCGCCATGGTCGCAGGTCTGCTCGTGCTGCTTTTCGCCCTCGATTGGCGCTTGGGCGCGGCATGCCTTATCTCGGTCGCCGTTTCGCTTGGCGCCATGGCCACCATGATGAGCGGCAAGGGCGCCGAGTTCATGAAGGCCTACATGGGCGCGCTGGTCAAGATGAACAAGACCGGTACCGAATACGTACGCGGCATTCCCGTGGTCAAGGTGTTTCAGCAGACGGTCTATTCCTTTAAGGCGTTCCACGACGCGATCGCCGAATACGCCGACATGGCACAAAGCTATGCGGGCACGTTTTGCCGAGGCCCGCAGGTACTCAACCTTACCGCGCTCAATGGTCTTGTGACATTCCTGTTGCCCGTGGCGTTGCTGTTGGCGCCGGGCGAGACGGACTTCGCGCATTTTATGGCCAACTTCACGTTTTACGCGATATTTTCGGCCGTGGTACCGACGGCCATGACCAAGCTCATGTTTGTGGGCGAGGCCTCTCAGATGAGTGCCGATTCGCTGGCTCGCATCCGAAGCGTCATGGATTCCAAGCAGCTCTCCGTGCCCGCGCAGCCCAAGCACCCTGCCGGCGGCGACGTGCGATTTGAGGACGTGAGCTTTACGTACGAGGGTGCCGAAGCACCTGCCGTTAGCCATGTAAGTTTCAGCGTTCCCGCTGGTAGTGCCCTTGCGCTTGTGGGTCCTTCGGGCGGCGGCAAGTCAACCTGCGCAAGCCTGATTCCTCGTTTTTGGGATGTTTCCGCAGGCCGTGTGCTCGTAGGCGGCGTGGACGTTCGCGATATGGATCCGCACAAGCTTATGGACCAGGTCGCCTTCGTGTTCCAGACCAACCAGCTGTTCCGGCAAACACTTGCCGATAACGTGCGCGCCTCCAAGCCTACGGCCACTGACGACGAAGTGCGTGCGGCCCTCTCCGCAGCTCAGTGCGACGACATTGTGGCCAAGCTTCCACAGGGCATCAATACCATGCTCGGTGCCGGCGGAGCATATCTTTCGGGCGGCGAGGTCCAGCGCGTGGCACTTGCCCGCGCGATCCTTAAAGACGCGCCTATCGTGGTGCTCGATGAGGCCACGGCGTTTGCGGATCCCGAGAACGAGGCGCTCATCCAGCGCGCCTTTAGCAAGCTGGCGGCGGGTCGCACGGTCATTATGATCGCGCACCGGCTTTCGACCGTGGTGGGGGCCGACAAGATCGTGGTGCTCAATCAAGGTAGCGTGCAGGAGGCCGGCACCCATGCCGAGTTGCTGTCCCAAGAGGGTCTGTATGCCAAGATGTGGGCCGAATACGAACAGGCCGCGAGCTGGAAAATCACTGCAGCGACCGCGGATGCCGCCGTCACGAAGGGAGGCGAGGCCTAAATGTTCGCCTCATTCCAAAAGAAGTATTTCCTATCCGATAAAGGTGTCGCCGGCGTAAAACGCGGCATTTTCTGGACCGCGCTCACCAATCTCATTACCATGGCCGGCATGGGCTTATTGTTCCTGGTCATGGCCGGTTTTGTCGAACATCTCGCCACCGGTGCCGACCTGCCGGATGCCCTGCCGATTGTGGGCGGCCTCCTGGTCTTTTTCGTGTTGCTCTTTGCCTCTAACTGGCAGCAGTATTACTACACCTACTGCATCTTTTACGAGGAGTGCGGCAAGCAGCGTATGGAGATTGCCGAGCGCTTGCGCAAGCTGCCGCTGTCGTTTTTTGGCCGTCGTGATCTGGCCGATTTAACCGAGACCATCATGGGCGACGTCCAGGCCATGGAGCACGCCTACAGCCACGTGCTGGGAGAGCTTTGGGGTGCCATCATCGCAAGCGCCATTGTGTTCGTGGCGTCGCTGTTCTTTTGCTGGCAGCTGGCGATCGCGGCGTTTTGGAGCGTGCCCGTGGCCTTTGCCGTGCTGTATCTGACACGCGGCCCCATGACCCCGGTGTTCGACCATGTGCGTGCCGAGAAGGTCAAGGTTACCGAGGCGATCCAGGAGGCGCTCGACTGCGTGCGCGAGATCCGTGCCACCAACCAGGAGGCTCATTATCTTGAGGGGCTCAACGCCGTGATCGATGCCGAGGAGCGCGAAACCACCAAGGGCGAGCTCGCCAATGGGCTTTTGGTCAACTCCGCCTTTGCCATCCTGCGCCTGGGGATTGCCACCACGTTGGTCACGGGCGCTGCGATGGTCGCCTCCGGCCAGGCCGACTTTTTGATGATGTTTGCCTTCCTGCTTATGGTGAGCCGCATCTATGCGCCCTTTGATCAGGCGCTGATGCTGATGTCCGAGCTGTTTGCCGCCGAGTCGTCGGCCAAGCGCATGCGTTCCATCATGGAAGAGCCCGTGGCGCGGGGCAGCGAGCAGTTTGAGCCCGTAGGCCACGATGTGGTGTTCGATCACGTGGCATTTGGCTATGGTGCGGGCGAGGACGGCCGCGCCGGCGAGAAAGTTCTTACCGATGTGAGCTTTACCGCCAAGGAAGGCGAGGTCACGGCACTGGTCGGTCCTTCGGGCTCCGGTAAGTCCACGGTGAGCCGCCTGGCCGCGCGCTTTTGGGACGCCACCGAAGGCACGGTCACCGTGGGCGGCGTGGATGTTGCGAGCGTCGATCCCGAGGTGCTGCTGCGCGACTACGCCATTGTGTTCCAAGACGTTCTGCTCTTTGACGACACGGTGATGGGAAACATCCGTCTTGGTCGTCGCGATGCCACCGATGAGGAAGTGCTTGCTGCCGCGCGTGCCGCCAACTGCGACGAGTTTGTGAGCCGCATGCCGCAGGGCTATGACACCATGATCGGCGAGAACGGCTCCAGGCTGTCCGGCGGAGAGCGCCAGCGCATTTCCATCGCCCGCGCGCTGCTCAAAGACGCGCCTATCGTGCTGTTGGATGAGGCGACGGCGAGCTTGGATGTGGAGAACGAGACCGTGGTGCAGCAGGCGCTTTCCCGCCTGCTCGCAGGCAAGACGGTTATCGTGATCGCCCACCGTATGCGTACGGTGGAAAATGCCGATAAGATCGTTGTACTCAAGGATGGTGTGGTTGCCGAGCAGGGCACTCCGGCGCAGCTCAAGGCGGCAGGTGGAGAATTCGCCCGCATGGTGGCGCTGCAAAAGGAAGCAGCTACCTGGCAGTTGTAAGAAGGGGCAAAGGGACAGTCCCTTTCTCACATTGACAATCGGTTACTCCGCATCGTTAATTTTCAAAAGGTTAGCCATGGCTGACCTATATAGTTAGATAAAATTGAGATATTTCAAAAGCGTGCTCGAGCAAACTTGTTTACTCGGGTGCTGAAGCACCATGCCGCGTCCAATGCGGCAAAAGGGAGAAGCAACATGAAGAAGTCGACGTTCAATACCCTGCTTGTCGGTGGCGGTTTTCTGCTTGGCACGGCCGGCATCAAGCTGCTTACCAGCGCTCCGGTAAAGAATGCCTGCGTGCAGGGTATCGCGTGCGGCATGCGCATCAAGAACGGCTACCAGGACATGGTCGAGCAGGCCAAGGCTAATGTCGACGACATGGTTGCCGAGGCTGCTTACATCACCCAGAGCGAGGCCGCTGCTGACGAGGCAGCCGAGTAACGCTCCCAGGCACAAACTATGAGATTCTCGATTATTAGCGAGATCCCCGGCAGGACCCGTCTTCAATTGGCGGGTCCTGTGCCAGAGAGCGATCTCGATGCACTTCTTAAGCTCAGCGGCGATATCGACGGCGTGCACAAGGTGCGCGTCTACGGCCGCATCGGTCAGATGGCGCTCGAATACGACGAGCCACGTCGCGCGAGCGTGCTCGACGCCTTGGGCGCACTCGATGCTCAAGCTATCGCCGATGCCAAGTCGGGCTATGTGATGCAGCTTGAGCCGCGCAAGCACAAACTCGTTATGGACCTGGCGACACTCGTCGGCGCCCACTACGCGCGCCGCTGGTTCTTGCCGACGCCTCTGCGTGCGGTGTTTGTCGTGGCCGGTTACATGGCATTTTTGCGCGCTGCCCTTCATGAGCTGGCGCAGCCGCGCCTGACCGTTCCCGTGCTCGACGCTTCGGCCATCGGCATTTCGTTCGTCAAGCGTGATGTCGACACCGCGGGCCAGACAATGTTCCTGCTCAACGTGGGCGAGCTGCTCGAGGACTACACCCGCGCCATGAGCGAAAACGAGCTCATCAACTCGCTGCTCGATGTACCCGACAAGGTGCAAAAGGTTGTCGGCGACACCGAGGTAAGCGTTGCTGCGACCGAGCTCGAGCCCGGCGATCTGGTCGCCGTGCGCACTGGCATGTCCATTTGCATCGACGGTGTCGTCGAGCGGGGGAGCGCTATGGTCAACCAGGCGACCCTGACCGGCGAGCCGCTGGCCGTTGAGCGCAGCGTGGGCGACGACGTGTTCGCCGGTACCGTCGTGGAAGACGGCAGCATCTTGGTGCGCGTGCGCGCCAACACAGCGCAGACCAAACTGCGCTCGATCGTCTCGCTCGTGCAGACGGCCGACTCGCTCAAATCCGAGGGCCAGTCGCATATGGAGGACCTCGCCAACAAGATCGTCCCGTGGAACTTCCTGCTCGCGGGCCTGGTTGCGCTCACCACGCGCAGCCTTATCAAGACCTCGGCGGCGCTGATGGTCGACTACTCGTGCGCACTCAAGCTCACGGGTTCCGTCGCCGTCATGACCGCCATGAGCGATGCCGCCAAGATGGGCGTCATGGTCAAGGGCGCGAAGTACTTTGAGTCGTTTGCCAAGGCCGACACCATTGTGTTTGATAAGACTGGCACGCTCACCGAGGCGCAGCCGCGCCTGGCTTGTGTGCTGACGACCGACGGCTGGAGCGAGGACGAGGTCCTGCGCCTTTCTGCCTGCCTGGAGGAGCATTTCCCGCATCCTGTGGCGCGTGCCGTGGTCAACGCCGCCCGCGAGCGCGGGCTCGAGCACCGAGAGCGCCATGCCGCCGTCGAGTACATCGTGGCGCACGGCATCGCTTCGTCCATCGAGGGGCGTCGCGCGATTATCGGCTCGGCACACTTTGTGTTTGAAGACGAGAGCGCGCAGCTCGATTCCGACATTAAGGAGCGCATTGAGTCCCAGATGCAGGGCCTGTCGCCGCTGTATCTGGCGGTCGATGGAAAGGTCGTCGGCGTGCTCGGCATCGAAGATCCGCTCAAGGCCGGGGTCCGCGAGGCCATTGCCGACCTGCATGCGCTGGGCGTCAAGCACGTGGTCATGCTCACGGGTGACTCCGAGCGCACGGCCGAGCGCATCGCGCGCGAGGCGGGTGTCGACGAGTTTAAGGCCGAGCTGCTGCCCGAGGACAAGTACGCGTATGTGGAGCGCATTAAGAGCGAGGGGCGCCACGTTGCCATGGTGGGCGACGGCGTCAACGACTCACCGGCGCTGGGCCTGGCCGACGTGGGCCTGGCCATGGGTGGCGGAAGCGACATCGCCAAGGAGGTCGCCGATATCATCCTGACCGATACGGATCTGGCCGCAATCGTGCGCCTGCGCCGCATGAGTCAGGGCCTCATTGATCGTCTGACGAGCTCCTACTCTAAGGTGATGCTCACTAACTCGGCGCTGTTGGCATTGGGTATTACCGGCATGATCACTCCGCAGACGTCGTCACTGCTGCACAACGGCTCAACGATCGCCTACAGCCTGAGCAACGCGAAGGCCTACCTGCGTTAGCAGACGTGTTCGCCCACGTTATCTGGCCTGCGCCCAGACGGCATTTGTGTCGTCTGGGCGCAGGCCTTTTGCGTTTGACCATGTGCTAGCTTCTCTATATAGTGTTGCTAGCAGGGCTAGCAATTGAAGGGAGCGGGATCGACGTGGGTGCTGTTAGCGGCATGGCGCAGGTGAACGTTCGCGTGGATCGCCAGGTCAAGAACCGTGCCGAGGAGGCGCTGCGGCTTTCGGGCGGGTCACTGCCCGAGCTCATCAAAAAGGTGGTGGCAAAGGTTGCGCAGGGCGGCGAGAAGTGCGAGGAAGTGCTTGCGGCCGTCGACGACCGGCGGCAATCCGTCGCGCACGATACTCCGTTCGCCGCATCATGGGCGGCGGCGGATCAACTTTACGCGGACCTGGGCATCGCTGCGTCGCCCGTATCCGACGATCGCGATTGGGACACAATCTATTCCGAAGCCATGGACGAGTACTATCGCCAAAAGGGGATGATCCTGTGAGCGGGGCTCCCCTCAAAATAATGGTGGATGCCAACGTATGGGTTGATTCGTTTTGCGCCGACCATGCCGAGTCGCTTGCCGCACGTGCGTTTATTGGGCAGGCGACGGAGGCGGGGGCATTGCTGTTCTTTCCGGTGCATATCGCCAAGGACGTGCTGTACGTTGTCCAACACGAGCTCAAGCGTAGCGTTCTTGCCAGCGGGGGAGCGCTCGACGAGGCGTCTGCCCGCGCGATTGGCGATGCGGCGCTGGCGTTTGTTCGGAATATGACCGAAAACGCTATGGCCGTGGGCGCTGATGCATCCGATCTGTGGCTGGCCGACAAATACTTAGCACTCCATCGCGATTACGAGGACAACTTGGTGCTCGCCGCGTGCAAGCGCGCGCAGGTCGATTACTTGGTGACCAACGATCGCAAGCTGCTCGAACATGCCGATCTTGCAGCAAAGACACCTCGTCAAATGATGCCGATTCTTGCTTTGGCCGAACGCGGCGGCGCGGCTATCGGTTGACGCGAACTGTTTGCGGGCCTCTTGGACGACGATGCGCCAAGGGACCCGCGTCTGCTATTTACAAAAGCTCGGCCTTAATGGCGGGACTTTCTGCGAGCTGCTCGACTGCCTTTTCGTCGGAGCTGTCGAGTGCTGCCAGACTGCGGTAGACCCACTCGTTGACCTGGGTGTTCTTGACGCCTGCGGTCTGCATAAGGGCGCCTACCTCGCGGATTGCTGCGAGCAGATCGGCTTTGGGACCCGCGAGCTCGACCTCGATGCCGTGGTAGGCGGCCACACCGCGGTTCTCACTCACGTGGTCGATAAAGCCCTCGACGGTCTCAAGCTGCTGAGCGAGAGCTGCATCATCGTCAGCGTCCAGCGCGACGAGTGCGTTCGATACCGTGAGGGCGGGATGTCCGCAGGGGACAAAGCCTTCGATGACATCCATAGCTTCGGTAATGGTTGAGCCCAGGCCTGCGAGGGCATTGACGAGTTGCTGCTTGGTATCCATAACGGTCCTTTCGACGGGTCAATTTTGCTTGGCGAAAATATACGTGACGCGATCGGTAACAAAAGTGCGAAGTGCGGCGCACATTGGGGTCTTCACAGCTCGTGCATAGGACAGCTGTCCGCTTTCAGAACGTGGTAAGATAACACTCCACAAGCGGGGCTCGCCCCGTA
The DNA here is from genome assembly GCA_019414345.1 of Collinsella sp. Classification (GTDB taxonomy): domain Bacteria; phylum Actinomycetota; class Coriobacteriia; order Coriobacteriales; family Coriobacteriaceae; genus Collinsella. Next base: position 73,387 of record DXMF01000026.1, on the reverse strand, counting down.
TGTTCCTTGAAAAGTCGACGGTTATCGGGTGTTTGCAGGCCCGATGCCATCCAGACTTTCCCAGCATTCGGGGGCGACTGGTTTCGACACGATAGCTCTGAGAGAGGAAGCAAGCCGAGGTCTCCTCGCCTCGTTAAACAGGGGTACCGTCAAATTGAATTGACAACAACTCTTCTTTTGAGCCTATGGCTCTCGCTGCCTAATTTATAGCGGCGCGTCAACCCGGTGATTTCCCCGACACCGGCGCGACGTCATGTTAGGGGAATGCTCCTGCGCACGTAATCGGTATGGCGCAGGCTAAGACCGAACCGGTTAGGACGCCGCGAGCGTGTCGCTGCGCGCAAAGCGTCCGAGACAAAACCAGCGACTGAGCTTGGAGATGCCAATCAGGGGGCTTTCGTGGACCGGAGTTCGATTCTCCGCGCCTCCACCATAAGCAACAGGCAGGTAGATATTCGTATCTACCTGCCTTTTTATTTCTAATCCGTACCGCGGAGAATCGAACTCTATGCAGGGCGCGGGCGTAAAGAAAACGCGTAAGCGTTTTTAGCCCGCGGGCGAGGACGCCGACAGGAGGCCGAAGCCGGTGCGGGTTCGCGAAGCGAACACGCGGATTCTCCGCGCAAAGCCTCAACCCTATGCAGATGCGATGCCGATCGGACTGCAGCCTGCCATGCCCCGCATCAACGTCGCCCCAGGCGGAAAATCCATCCCAGAATTCCGGCTCAGACTGGGATGCGGTTTCCGGATGACGTTTCAAGCGGAAACTGCATCCCGGAATCGACGCTCGGAATGGGATTCATTTTCCGGAAGACGCCTCAAGCGGAAAGTTCATCCCGGAATCCGCGCTCAGAACGGGTCGCGCTTTCCCAACGGCGGTCCAAGCGGAAAGCGCATCCCGTAATCCCGCCTCAAACTGGGACGCACTTTCCGCTGCACCTGCCGCCTCGAAAAACCTGCGCGCCCTCCATTCCAAAACTGGGTAGAAGAAAGCCAAAACGCAATCGCAGGAGGTCAACATGACTGCAGAAGATAAGGCAAAGAACGCCGGCAAGGTCGCGCTCGTTTTGGAGGGCGGCAGCTTCCGCGGGCAATTTACCGCAGGCGTACTCGACGTTCTCATGGAGGCCGGCGTCGAGATTCCGGCGGTATATGGCGTATCGGCCGGCGCCCTCAACGGCGTGAACTACAAGTCGCACCAGATCGGCCGTGCCAACCGCATCAACCTGGCTTTCTGCAACGACAACCGCTTCATGGGCGCCGCATCGTTTGCGTCCACGGGCTCCATCGTGGGTTACGACTTTATCTTCAACGATGTCCAGGACCGCCTGGACCCCTTTGACAACGAGACGTTCGACGCGAGCCCCATCGAGATGTACGCCGTCGCGACGGACATGCTCTTTGGAACCGCCACGTACCTCCCGGTCAAAAGCGCCGTACTTGACCTCGACGCCGTGCGCGCCTCGACCTCGTTGCCGCTGGTGACGCCGCCGGTCGAGATCGATGGGCACAAATACGTCGACGGCGGCGTAGCCGATTCGGTCCCCGTCGAGCACGTGCTGGAGGAGGCGGGCTTCGATCGCGCGGTTGTCATTGTCACGCAGGACCGCTCGTACGAGAAAAAGCCCTACGAGTTTATGCCCGCCGCACGCGCTCGCTATGCCGACTACCCCTACCTGCTCGAGGCTATCGAGACGCGCCACGACCGCTATAACATCCAGCGCATGCATCTATGGAAGTATGAGCGTGAGGGCCGCGCGCTGGTCGTTGCTCCGCAAAAGCCGGTCGAGGTCGGTCACGTTGAGCATGATCCGGCAAAGCTCCTCGACCTGTATATTCAGGGCCGCCAGGAGGCAAAGCGCCTACTGAGTGATATCGAGGCATTTGTCGAGCGCTAGTGTCGCGACGTCATGACCCATGGATGACATGTGCAGAAACTCTGGTCGGAGCCAAAATACCTGTTGACTCGTACGGTGAGCGGGGTAATATGGACGGGTTACTTGCAGAGCCCCGTGAATCTCTGTAACAACACGTACTGTACATGGAGGAGTCTAAGTGATTTCGAAATCGACTCACTACGCCAAGCAGGGCGAGGTCCAGCGCAACTGGGTTCTCGTCGACGCCGATGGTGCTGTCCTGGGCCGTCTTGCCACCCAGATCGCAATGATCCTGCGCGGTAAGAACAAGCCCCAGTTCACGCCCAACAGCGACTGCGGCGACTTCGTTGTCGTCATCAACGCCGATAAGGTCCAGCTTACCGGTAACAAGGCCGACACGAAGACCTATTATCGCCACAGCGGCTACAACGGCGGCCTCAAGGCTGAGAGCTTCCGCCAGGCTATGGAGAAGCACCCGGAGAAGGTTATCGAGCGCGCCGTTCGCGGTATGCTGCCCAAGACCACCCTCGGCCGTGCCCAGATGACCAAGCTTAAGGTCTACGCTGGTGCCGAGCATCCGCACGCTGCCCAGAACCCCACGAAGATTGAGCTGGAGGCTTAAAGATGGCTGAGAACACCGTTGTCTACCAGGGTACCGGCCGTCGTAAGAACGCCGTCGCCCGCGTCCGTCTCGTCCCCGGCACCGGCAAGGTGACCATCAACAAGCGTGACGCCGAGCAGTATTTCGGCCGTCATCAGCTCGTTGAGAACGCCCTTGCTCCCTTCAAGGTGACCGACACCGCCGGTCAGTTCGACGTTATCGCTCTGTGCGATGGCGGCGGCATCTCCGGTCAGTCCGGCGCTCTGCGCCTGGGCATCGCTCGCGCTCTTCTGAACGCTGGCGACTACCGTGCTGACCTCAAGAAGGCCGGTTTCCTTACGCGCGATGCTCGCGTGGTCGAGCGCAAGAAGTACGGCCTCAAGAAGGCCCGCCGCGCTCCCCAGTTCTCCAAGCGCTAAGGTTTTATCTCCTTTCGAGATACAATGTACAAGCGGGGCCTGCCGATTCCTCGGCGGGTCCCGCTTTTCTTTTTCGACTAGGGTGGGCGGTTGCATATCGCCTGCTAGGGAAGGAGCGATCCTATGCCCCAGAACATCTTCGGTACCGACGGCGTCCGTGGCGTCGCCAATGCCGACCTCTCGTGTGACCTCGCGTTTCGCCTGGGCCGCGCGGCGACCAAGTTCCTTGGTCCGGATATCTGTGTCGGCCGCGACACGCGTCTTTCGGGCACCATGCTCGAGAGCGCTCTGACCGCCGGCATCATGGCCGAGGGCGGCCGTCCGCACTGCTGCGGCGTCATCCCCACGCCTGCCGTGGCGCTGCTCACCGTCCAGAATGAGCTCGACGGCGGCATCGTCATCTCTGCTTCGCATAATCCGCCGGAGTTCAACGGCATCAAGTTCTTTAGCCGCAAGGGCATGAAGCTTCCCGATGCGGTCGAGGAAGAGATCAGCGCCTGGGTCATGTCCGAGGAAGCCATGGCTGCCGACACGCTGCCGACCGGTGCCGGCGTGGGCCACATCATCAAGATGAAGGACGCTCGCAAGGCATACGTCGACCACGCCATCGATACGCTTGATGGCCTGAGGCTCGATGGCCTGGTCGTTGCCGTCGACTGCGGTCACGGTGCTTCCTGCCAGACTACGCCCGCCGCGCTGCAGCGCCTGGGTGCCACGGTCCATGCCATCAACACCGATTACTGCGGCACCGACATCAATGTCGAGTGCGGCTCCACTCACCTCGAGCCCCTGCGCGAGCTCGTGCTGCGCACCCATGCTGACATCGGCCTGGCCCACGACGGCGACGCCGATCGCGTGCTCTTTGTGGACAGCGAGGGCAATGAGATCGACGGTGACTACATCCTGGCTATCTGCGGTTCTGACCTCGCCGCCCGCGGCAAGCTCGCCAGCTCCGAGATCGTCTCGACCGTCATGTGCAACCTGGGCTTCTCCATCGCTATGAAGGAGCAGGGCTTCGAGATGGTTCAGACCGCTGTGGGCGACCGTTATGTTCTTGAGCGTATGCTCGCGGACGGTGCCGTCATCGGCGGCGAACAGTCCGGCCACATCATCTTCCTGGAGCACAACACCACCGGTGACGGCCTGGTGACGGCTCTGCAGCTGCTGGCCGTGCTCAAGCGCACCGGTCGTACCCTCACCGATCTTGCCGGCATCATGAAGAAGTATCCGCAGGTACTCGTCAACGTGCATTCCGACAACAAGGCTGGTCTGGATGATTGCCAGCCCATCTGGGATGCCGTCGCTGCTGCCGAGAAGGAGCTTGACGGCCGCGGCCGCATTCTGGTGCGTCCGAGCGGTACCGAGCCGCTGGTCCGCGTTATGGCCGAGGCCGAGACGCACGAGCTGACCCAGCGCGTTGTCGACGACATCGTCGAGGTTGTCAAGCGCGAACTTCCCTAATGGTCAAAAACGAGTGCCAAGTGGTAAACTGTTAAGGTTATTTTGGTTGATCGGTATGTCCGAGGGGGAGCATGTTCACTAAAGTCCTAAGGTCTTTTGGTATGCGTGGTCGAGTCCTTACGCTGGATGCTCCCATCTCGGGCGACGTCATTCCGCTTTCCGAGGTAAACGACCAGACATTTGCCACCGGCCTTTTGGGCCAGGGCGTGGCGATTCAGCCTACCGGCACGCGTGTGATTGCACCGGCTGATGCCAAGGTCGAGGCCATTTTTCCCACGGGACACGCTGTTGCGCTTAACACGGTCGATGGCTTGGACGTGCTCATCCACGTTGGTTTGGACACTGTTCAGCTTGAGGGCAAGCACTTTACCGTATATGCGCAAGTGGGTGACATCGTCCATAAGGGCGATGTACTCATTGAGTTCGATCGCGAGGCAATTGCTGCCGAGGGCTACGATGTGACGGTTCCCATCTTGGTATGCAACTCCGTTGAGTTCTCGAGCATCAAGGGCTCCGTTGGCGCGCATGTCGAAGAGATGGACCAGCTCATCGTTGCTCGCGAGCGCTAACAAGTGCACGTGGCCATTAGCCTACAATTCAAACACGTTTACGGAGGGCGCCCTTGAAAGAGGACGCCCTCCGTGGCAAGATGGGATTTGTCCGAAGCTAAAAGGCTTTGGGTCACCGTGGACGGGCAGGGGCCTCGACGCGGTTAGACACGAGACACATACATTACGCGACCTCGCCCTGGTGGCCGCACACGTTGGTTGCGGCCGACGCGGGCCGCGGGCAAGTGCTTGTAAGGGAGCCTTGCCTCTCTTGTACGAGAAAGGACGCGTAATGAAGATCATTAAAGCTAAAGACTACGAGGATATGAGCCGCAAGGCCGCCAATATTATCTCGGCGCAGGTTATCCTCAAGCCCGACTGCGTGTTGGGTCTTGCCACCGGCTCCACCCCGATCGGTGCCTACAAGCAGCTCGCTGCTTGGTACGAGAAGGGCGACGTCGACTTTGCCGAGGTCAGCACCTACAACCTGGACGAGTATCGCGGCCTTTCGCACGACGATCCCCAGAGCTATCACTACTTCATGCGTGAGAACTTCTTCGATCACATCAACATCGACCTGAACAACACGCATGTGCCCGACGGTTCCAACCCCGACGCCGCCGCTGCCTGCTCTGAGTACGATAAGGTCGTCGCTGCCGCCGGCTATCCCGATCTGCAGCTGCTCGGCATTGGCAACAACGGCCACATCGGCTTCAACGAGCCCGATGACCACTTCTCCAAGGGCACGCACTGCGTCGACCTTACCGAGAGCACCATTCAGGCCAACAGCCGCCTGTTCGACAGCATCGACGATGTTCCCCGTCAGGCCTACACCATGGGTACTCAGACCATCATGTATGCCCGCATGATCCTGGTCGTCGCCAACGGCGAGGCCAAGGCTCAGGCCGTGCACGATATGTGCTATGGTCCGGTTACGCCCGAGTGCCCGGCTTCGATCCTGCAGCTGCACACCAACTGCGTTGTCGTTGCCGACGAGGCCGCCCTTTCGCTCTGCGAGTAGCGCGAATCCTGCACCTCGACATAGCCTTGCCTAAGGCCTCCGCTTTGCGGGGGCCTTTTTGCTATCCCTTTCTGTCCACTTGACCAAAATCTTGCCGCAAGCTTGACGAATGCCGGATGCCCAACAGCTTGATTCATTCATATCAGATTCTATGCAAAAATGCCACTAAAAGGTCGTAGACGGTAGCGGGTGCTAGGCGAGTTGAATGACATAGCTGAACCTTGTTCATTTGCGTTACACTGCCGCTTAGATGGGACAAGCTGACAAGCTCATTTACCTGCTTAAAGACCGATTAGTCGGGGGATTAATAACAATCGGCCCTCGCTGTACAAAAACTTGCCGCTTGCGTACCAAAAGACAACCTAAAACACAAGGTCGCTCTATTCATAGCGCGGCTTGTATGGTCTTGCGGCTACAGTGTCCATACGGTCGAGTTGAGGAGCGGGCATGGTAAACGATTTGAGCGGTATAGACGACCTCGAGCTGATGCCGCTGGGCGGAGGCTATATGGTGCGACGCGAACGCTTGATGAATGAGCTTATCGCCAAGGGCCGAAAGGCCGGCATCGTGGTTCTTTATGCGCCCGACGGGTTTGGGAAGACCTCGGTGCTGCTGCAGTACACCCATGAGGTTAAATGCGACCCGACGCGAGGCCCCGTGCGGATTATCGAGGCCGATCGCGCCATTGGGCGCGAGGTGTTTATGCAGCTCGAGGTGGTTACCGAAGAACTCAAAGACAAACCGCACTCCCTTATCGCGATTGATAATGTGCCAAACCTCGATCAGCACGATACCGAAGACCTCATCGACAGGATTCGCGGCCTGCGCGCTATGGGGATAGGGGTCTTTATCTCCTGTCGTCCTTCAAATCGTCAGCTGATTCATGGGCTGGGCGATTCGGTTAAGATCAATGCGCAGATGCTCAAGGTGCATGCCTATGAGTATTCGGCGTGGGCATCGGCGTTTTCGATCAGCACATCGCTCGACTTTTATCAGCTCACGCAGGGCGTGCCCGAGCTCGTTTCGGCATTGCAGACGGGTCTGTATGGCCAAGGCGACGTAGCCGGTCTGCTCGAAAACGAGATTGTCAACGTATATGGCGCGGCACTTGTCGATCTGGCTTCGCTCGACAATAATGCGCTGTTTTGCGTGGCATGTCTCATGGTTTTGATGGGCGAGGGCAATATCGCGGAACTCGAGGCTTGCGGGGTGAGGCTGTCGATGGTCGACCAGTCCTACTTTGTACGCGACTACCCGATCTTTGGCTTGGATCCCGCCGAGCGGAGTTTTACGTGTCTGGGCACGGAGGATAACGGACGCTTGCGTTTGCGTAAGTTGGTGGCCGAGGTTCGCCCCGAACTTGTTCCGAGGGCGGCCCGGATTTTGCTTAAGGCGGGCCGATGCGATGCGGCGATGGGCCTGGCGGATGCCTTTTTGGACCGTGGGGCGGTCCTTGAACTTGCTGGGCAGTATGGGGTCGATCTGGCTCTGACGGGGCACGGGGCCGATATCTGCCGAGCGGCGCTGGGCACGATCGATGCCGACGATTCGGCTCCAGAGCCAACGCCTGCCGAGGCGCTTGGCGTATATCTGGCAGCGGTCAGCGTGTCCAATACAAAGCTCGCTCGCTATATGGCATCGGTCATCGAGCGCGGGGGCGAACGGGCGGCCTGCGAAATAGACCCTGTTTCATGGAGGGTGGCCCAGACACTGACGGCTGTTTGCTATGGGGACAACGGGCTTGGGCTCCCTACGAACCTGGCCGTGCCAGAAATCGAGACATCCCATACCGCACTCGATATGTTGTCTGCGCATATCGAGGTCAAGCGATGCCTGACCGAACGGGGAGATGACGGCGGCGTTCTACAGCAGCTCAAAACGAGCAAGGCCTACGACTGCGAGCTCGACATCGCGGGGATTGTTATACGGGCCGATAGCATGCTGGTGGAGCTCTTTGACGGGTCGTTTGCGGGAACCGACAAGCGCGACGACGAGATGACGGTGGTGCGGGAGGCGCTCGACGTACGTGGGCTTAAGGCGATGGCTATCTGGGTGCGCATGGTGTTGGCGGCACGGCGGCTCCTTTCCGGCTTGCCGGTAACCGACGACGCGGCATTCAACGAGCTCGATCGTTTTGCCGTGCGCATGCGCGACAACCAGATTCAGCTGTTTGGCCTGTTGCTAGAAGGCTGGCAGTCGCTGGCAGAGGGACGGCCGGTTAATGCAAAGTTCCGTGCGGTCCAAGTGCTCAAACTTGCCGAGGAGTCGATTGCGTACATGCGCGATAACGCATTGCTGTTGGAGCGCGCGGCGTATCTGCGTAACACCTCGATGGTTTCGGTGCGCGAGGAAGCGGAGCTACTCGATATAAGCCAGACGCAGGTTGGTGGAGCGGAGGCCTGGATGGTGGCGCTGCATTTGGCCTGTGCGGGCCGAGACAGCGATCTTGCGGCCTGGATGTCCATGAATCGTGCGGGGATTCTGGAGCCATCGTATCGGCTCTTTGCGCGCCTTGCCATGCATTGTCTGGGCGAGCCGGCGACCAGGATTCGCAAGAAGCTTCCCGTGCGCGAGCTGTCGCGGTACTCGCTGCGCGATGATCTGGAAGGGGAGGGCGAGCGCCTGTTCCAGGCCGGCGAGGTTGAAGCCGTTGATACCATCGACCATATCGAGATTCGCATGTTTGGTGCGTTCCGCGCCGAGCGCGACGGGTTTCCCATCACGGACAAAATGTGGCGCCGCAAGAAGGCGGCGACACTTGCCGAGCGGCTTGCGCTGGGCATGGATGCGCTCGTCGATCGTGAGACGCTGGCCATGGAGTTGTGGCCCCATGCCGAGTTCAATAGCGCCCGCAACAACCTGTACTCGACGATATCGCGCTTGCGGTCGGCTTTGGGACCGACGCCGGATGGCAAGTCGTGTGTGCTCATCCAAAATGAATGCATCGGACTCAACGGCGACTACGTCAAGACCGATGTACGGCTGTTTGACCAGATAAGCCGCGAGGTTTTGGGAAATCGCACGGGTGCGCGCGGGCCCCATTTAGTTGAGCTGTGCCTTAAGATTGAGCAGCTTTATGCCGGACCGCTGTATGTTCCCAATGGCTGTAATCCCACCTACTTTTTGCGTATGCGACGCATTATGCAGTCAAAGTACATCGATTGCATGATTAAGGGAGCAAATGCCGCTCTAGAAGAAAACGATCTGCAGTCGGCGATTTGGCTGGCGGAGTCGGGGCTTCGACAGGAAACGGCGCGTGAGGATATGGTGCGCTGCGCCATGCGTGTCTACAGTGCGGCGGGGCGGAGGCGCGATATCGTCGAGCTATACAGTGGGCATATGCACCATCTGAGGGAGCAGGTCAATGGCGTGCCCGAGCCCGAGACGCGGCGTCTATACGAGCGCTTGGTGGAGGGGCGGCTCAATCGCGTGCTGGTCGAGCGATAAAAAACGGGCGCCCGAAGTACTTGGGCACCCGTAAGCTTGCTATGTGTTGGTTCGCCGGATCATTGACTCTTAGACGAGCTTGATCTTCTCGATGTCCTTGCGCGAGGACTCGCGATACAGCGAGAACTTGCGGCCGATGACCTGGACGACCTCGGCGTGGCAACGCTCAGCGAGCTCTTCGGCGGCCTCGCGGGCGGAAAGGCTGGAGCCATCGAGCACGGAGCACTTAACGAGCTCATGCTTCTCCAGGTAGGCGACCGTCTGCTCGACGGTGCCCTCGTTGACATCGGACTTACCGATGATGATGGCGGGGTTGAGGTGATGGGCCATGCTGCGAAGCTGCTTGACCTGGGCTCCTGTCAGTGCCATGGGTTCTCGCTTTCTATGTATGGGGCGCCCCGCGACGGGGCCTTAATCTACGTGAGCTGTCCCACGATAGCGCAGGAACGGCGCGGTGTGGAGCGCGTTTGCCCAGTTCAAAAAGAATGCGGATGCCGAGTGAGTGGGCGGTGCGGGCTGCGAACAGGCTATGAGCTGGGCGCAGAGACCGGTTCCCATGCAATAAACGCCCAGCGAACCTTACGGATATGGTCGAGCATATAGCACCCCTGCGGCACGCCCTTGGAGCCCGGCTCGCCGGCATGGGGGTTTTCGATCATGTGCTGAGCGATATAGTCGCGCAGGCGGTCGATCTTATCCTCGTTGCCATGCTCGAGCATACGGGAAAAATCCGCCACGCCTGCCTCAAGGCTATCGAAGGTATCGCGACGAGGCGATTCAAAGTATGTAACCTGCGGCAACGCACCCATCTGAATGAGGATGTTGAAGGCGTACACAAAGCCATTGCTGCAGGTAACCGAGGCGCCGATAGCGTTCATCAAGTGCAGATCATAACGCGGGCTGGAGTTGGCGACCATCGTGACAGCACAACGCCGACGAGCCGTGCGGTCGAGCTTGGCAAGCGCATCTTTTAGATTGGTCGTCGTAACCGACCGACTGGCAAAGGCAACATCCACCGCTTTCGCGACCGGTCCAACCAAATCCCAGTCATCGTCCCAGGCAAGCTCAAGCGGCGTAATGCGATCCTCGAGCCCATAGTACTCAATGCCAGCATCAAGCGTGCCCAACATGGCAGGGGAAAAGTCAGCAGCAATCACAGGATGCCCAGCCTGAGCAAGCGGAATAGCAATCGACCCAGCCCCGCACCCCATATCGAGTACCGACTCGCCGGGCTCAAGCGCCAGCAGCTTTATAAAATCCCGAGCATAAGGGGCAGTCTCCAACGGCCGAAAATGCCGAGCCCTTTTATCCCACTCAAAAGAATCGTCAGCCCGCCGCCGATCAGCTTGCAGACGCATCCACTCCAGATTCCAATCTGTGGAAAGCAGCTCAGAACGATTCTCCCCATCAGCCACGGGCCAACCTCCTAGCAACAAAAAAGCGACTCCTCCCAAAAGAAGAGCCGCAACCAGCATATATCAGAAAGAACCGATCCAACGCCAAACCGTCATACCAGCAAAGTGGAGCAGAAGCGAAGCGACTGCAACCGGGATAGAACCCAACCGAGGTCCCGTTGTGCGGGAGCCCCGGGGAGGGCAAATATATAAGGTCGATCGCAAGTTCCGCACGAGCCGGAGAGCACTTAATGTGCTCTCCGTGCGAGTCAGGACTGTCCGAGCAGGCGACCTTATATGTCTGCCGCCCGGCGGCGGGGCTCCTCGCCAGTCCCCCTCAGCTAGTTCTTGAGCGAGTTCAGCGGCGCCGGGAAGCGTCCACCGCGGTGGGCAAGCACGGTGCCGGCGTTGGGGTTCACCGGCATGATAGGCGCACGGCCAAATAGGCCGCCGTACTCGACGCAGTCGCCCACGCCCTTGCCAATGGCGGGAATCACGCGGACGGCCGTGGTCTTGTTGTTGATGACGCCGATGGCCATCTCGTCGGCGATAATGCCGGCGATGGTCTCGACCGGGGTGTCGCCGGGGATGGCGATCATGTCCAGGCCAACGGAGCACACGCAGGTCATGGCCTCGAGCTTCTCGAGCGAAAGCGCGCCGGCTTCGACGGCGGCGATCATGCCGGCGTCCTCTGACACGGGGATGAAAGCGCCCGAGAGACCGCCCACGCTGGAGCTGGCCATGACGCCGCCCTTCTTGACGGCATCGTTGAGCATGGCGAGCGCGCAGGTCGTGCCGGGGCCACCGCAGGTGCCCACGCCGATGATTTCGAGGATGCGCGCGACGGAGTCGCCAATGGCAGGCGTGGGAGCCAGCGACAGGTCGACAATGCCTTTCTCGACACCCAGACGATGGGCGGCCTCGCGGCTCATGAGCTCGCCGGCACGGGTGATCTTAAAGGCGGTCTGCTTAATCTTTTCGGCGACTTCCATCATCGATGCGGAATCGGGCAGCGTCTCCAGGGCTGCGGCCATAACGCCGGGGCCCGAGACGCCTACGTTGATGACGGCGTCGGCCTCGCCACCGCCGTGGACGGCGCCCGCCATAAACGGGGAGTCCTCGACCATGTTAGCAAAGCAGACAAACTTGGAAGCGCCGACGGAATCCTGGTCGGCCGTGAGTTTAGCGGCATCGATGATGGTCTGGGCGGCCATAAGCACGGCGTCCATATTAATGCCGGCGCGCAGGCTGGCGACGTTGACGCTGGAGCAGACGCGGCTCGTGGTGGCGAGCGCCTGGGGGATGGACTGGATGACGCGGCGGTCGGCGTCGCCGATGCCCTTCTGGACGAGTGCGGAGAAGCCGCCCAGGTAATCGATGCCGAGCGTCTCGGCCGCGCGGTCGAGGGCATGCGCGATGGGGGTGAGGTCCTCATCCTTGCAGCACGCGGCGATCTGCGCCACCGGGGTGACGGAAACGCGCTTGTTGACGATGGGGATACCGTACTCGCGCTCGAGGTTCTCGGCGGTCTCGACCAGATGCTCAGCCGTGTGCGTCACGTGGTCGTAGATCTTCGTGCACATGCGGTCGAGGTTCTCGTCACCGCAACCCATGAGCGAAACACCCATGGTGATGGTCCTGATGTCGAGGTTCTGTTCCTCAACCATGCCGCGGGTTTCCGCGATTTCTGCGGGCGTGATCGCCATCCTTGCGCTCCTATCTGCCAAAACGAGCATAGTCTTATCTATTCTAACGTGCCGCACGTGCCAAGTGGCGCGTGCGGCACGTTTTGGTGCTCGGTTGTTTCCGTTGTGTTACTGCCCAAAGACCTCTTCGGCAATACGAGCGCTTTCGGCGGCGTCCTTGGCGTAGTAGTCCGCGCCGATCTGCTTGGCGTATTCGGGGGTGAGTACGGCGCCGCCTACGATGATCTTGACGCCCGGAACCTCGGCATGGAGCAACTTGATGGTCTCTTCCATGGCGACGACCGTGGTAGTCATAAGCGCCGAGAGGCCGACGAGTTTGATATCGCGCTCCTTGACGGTCTTGAGTACCTCCTGCGGATCGACGTCGCGGCCCAGGTCAAAGACGGTATAGCCGTAGTTGTCGAGCAGCATCTTGACGATGTTCTTGCCAATGTCGTGGATGTCGCCCTTGACGGTGGCCACGCAGATCTTGCCCTTGTCGGCGATCTCGCCGGCGGGCATCAGGCGCTTGATGGTGTCGAAGCCCACACGCGCTGCCTCGGCCGAGGCCATAAGCTGCGGCAAGAAGAACTTGCCCTGGTCAAAGAGAACGCCAACCTCGTCGAGGGCGGGGATAAAGTGATTGTTGATGAGGTCCATGGCGTCGTGGTCTGCCAGCAGACGCTCGGTCTCGGCAGCGATCTCGCCTTTGCGGCCCGAGACGACCATGCGACGAATCGGGTCGTCGTTGCCGTCGGTGCCGGCGGTGCCCGCGGCAGGCGCGGCATCACTCGATGCGGCCTGAGCTGCTGCCGGGTTTGCGGCGATCTTATACGGATCGGTCCAACCGGCGTAGCGCTCGATGTATCCGGTCGAGCCCTCGTCCTCAACGCTCAGGACGCGATAACTGTAGACGGTATCCATAAAGCGCTTGGAGCCCGGGTTCATGATGGGGGCGTCCAGACCCGCGCCAAAAGCGGCAGCCAAAAAGACCGAGCCCAGCAGCGGGCGGGCAGGCAGGCCAAAGCTGATGTTCGACACGCCGAGCGCGCATTTGACGCCCAGACGCTCCTTGCACAGGGACATGGCGCGTAGGATCTGCTCGGCCTGGCGTTGATTGGTCGAGGCGGTCATGACCAGGCAGTCGATGAGGATGCGGTCCGGTCCGATGCCGTAACGGGCGGCCTCGGCCACGATGTGCTCGGCGATGGCGAAGCGAGCCTCGGCGGAATCGGGGATGCCGCCTTCGTCGAGCGTAAGGCCGACAACGTTGGTGCCGTAGTGGGCGACCAGCGGGAAGATCTCGTCCATGATCTGCTGCTTGCCATTGACCGAGTTGATGATGGGCTTGCCGGCGTAGCGGCGCACGGCGGCCTCGACGGCTGCGGGGTCGGTGGAGTCGATCTGCAGCGGCAGCAGCGTGGACCCCTGGAGCTGTTCGGTCGCCTGTTGGATGATCTTGACCTCGTCGATCTCGGGCAGGCCCACGTTGACGTCCAGAATGTCGGCGCCCTGTTCCTGCTGGCTGATGCCCTGGCTCACAACGTAGTCCAGGTCGCCGTCGCGCAGGGCCTGCTGCAGGCGCTTTTTGCCGGTGGGGTTGATGCGCTCGCCGATGACGGCGATCTTGTGGCCGTCGCAGGGAAGGTCCACGACCGTTTGGGCGCTCGTGACCGACATACTGGGCTTGCGGTGGCGCGGGCTGGGCGTGTGGTTATCGATAAGCGTGCGCAAGGCCGCCATGTGCGCCGGCGTGGTGCCGCAGCAACCGCCCACGACGCTCACGCCGTCGGCGATCATGCCGGCGACGGCCTCGGCGTATTCGGGGGCTTGGATATCAAAGACGGTGTTGCCGTCGTCGTCCACATGGGGGAGTCCTGCATTGGCCTGCACCATAACAGGCTTGTCGGTAACGGTGAGCATACGTGCGGCGAGTCCCCGGAGCTCGGCCGGTCCTTGGCTGCAGTTGATGCCCAAAACGTCGGCGCCGATGGCGTCAAGCGTGATGGCGGCGACCTCGGGACTCGTTCCCAGGAAGGTGCGACCGTCTTCCTCGAAGGTCATGGTGGCAAAGACGGGCAGGTCGGAGTTCTCGCGGCAGGCGAGGACCGCCGCCTTGATCTCGGCCAGGTCGGTCATAGTCTCGATAATAAAGAGGTCCACACCCGCGGCGACGCCTGCGCGCACTTCCTCGGCAAAGAGGTCGTAGGCCTCGTCAAAGCTGAGGGTACCCAAGGGGCGAAGCAACGCGCCGATGGGGCCGATGTCACCGGCGACGTAGCGGGCGCCGGCCTCGCGGGCACAGGCGGCAGCGGCGGCAAAGACATCTGCCACGGTAGCGGCGCCATCGAGCTTGTGGGCGTTGGCGCCAAAGGTGTTGGCGGTGATCACGTCGCAGCCGGCCTCGACGTACTGTCGCTGAATGTCGGTAATGACCTGGGGCTCCTCAAAGTTGAGCAGCTCGGGCAGAGCGCCGGCCTTCATGCCGGCCGCCTGCAGCATGGTGCCCATGCCGCCGTCGAACAGCAGGTGTCCCGTGCCCTCGATGGCGGCGCGCAGGCGATCGTCCTTAACGCGAAGGTCGTCGATCGTGCGCGTCTTGTATGCAGCGCCATTGCGGCGTGCGGCATCAACGGGCGCCGCCAGCGCGGCGCCGTCCAGATCGTGAGTGATAAGCGGAGTAAACATCGATGAGCTCCTAATGGCTGGAATAGCAGGTGGTGTGGGCGGCGCGGAAGCGACAGTGCTCGCGCATGCGGCAGATATTGCAGGTGGGGCGGCTCTGGGCGTCGTGGACCTCGCCGTCGAACAGACCGATCACCGCGGTCACGCTCTTGGTGGGCATGAGCAGGCTGGTGGGTGTGACGGTAAGCCCGATGAGTCGCGTGGCGTTGAGTGCAGCCACGATTGAGCGCTGGGCCGTAAGCGGACAGTCGCCGTAGCCGGGACTGAAGCGCCAGTTACCGGCGAGTCCGTGTGCGGCGGCCGCAGCCTTGACCTGCTGGTCCATCTGCTCGACGGCGGCTTCTACATAGGCGGAGCATGCGGCGTCGAGCACGGCTCCCTCCAGGGGCTGCTGGGCTCCTGTGGTGCGCAGACGACGCTCTGCGTCCATGCCGAGTGTGCATGCCATGAGCGCGGCAAAGCGGGCGTCTTTGAGATGGCGATAGATATCGCGACCACGCAGCTCAACGTTGGTGCCGACCAAGCGAATGCAAGGCTCTCCCTGCTCGTCCACGCCCATGGCATCGATGGCAAATGCGCGGCGCACGCCACGGGGCTCAATGTCCAGTTCCAGACGCTCAACGACAAGCTCAATACGCTGCGACAGCTCGGGCTCAATCTGCTGACCGCCGTAGCCCAGATAGCGCAACATTTCGGCACGGTCGACGCGGGGATGGTGGGCATCATCGATACGGTAGAGCGCCGGCGACGCAAGGTCAGCCGGCACTTCGACAGCGGTTGTATCGATGTGCGGTTTTTCCATTACCCCAGGCGCTCCATAATGGTCGCGGCGATTGCAGGACGATTCATAGTGTACAGGTGCAGACCGTCGGCGCCGTGCTCCTTGAGGTCGCAAAGCTGACGGGCGGCATAATCTACACCGGCTGCCTGCAGGCTCTCGGGGTCGTTCTCGTACTTGGCGAGAATCTTGATGACGGGGGAGGGCAGTGACGCGCCGCACATAAAGACCATGCGGCTGATCTGCGACTTGCCCATAAACGGCATGATACCTGCGGTAATGGGCACGGTGATGCCGGCCTTGTCGGCAAGCTCGCGAAAACGATAGAAGCACTCGTTATCAAAGAAGAGCTGCGTCACAAAGAAGCTCGCGCCGGCGTCCTGTTTTTGCTTGAGGTGTTCGACCGAGAGGTTGAGATCCTCGCAGGCAATGTGGCCCTCGGGGTAGGCTGCGGCACCCACGCAAAAGCCGGCGTCGACGAGCTCGGGGATGAGGTCGCGGGCGTAGGCGTAGTCGGAGGCGGGCTTGTCGTCCTCGGTCGCGCCGGCAGGGAGATCGCCACGCAGGGCCAGGATGTTTTCCACGCCGGCGGTGCGGTACTCATCGATCTTGGCGGCGATATCGGCGTGGGTACGGCCCACACAGGTGAGGTGCGCCACCGAGGGCGTATCGAATTCGCTCGTAATCATATGCGCGATGGGGGCGGTGGTGGCGCCGTTGCCCGAGCCGCCAGCCGAGCAGGTGACCGAGACAAAGCTCGGCGAAAGCTTGCACAGATTGCCTGCCACTTCGTGAGCCGTGTCGAGGGTAAGCTCGCCCTTGGGCGGGAACATCTCAAACGAAACGGGTGCAGTGCCCTGGGATGCTGCCTGCTTAAAAACCTCGTCGACGCGCATATCGTGCTCCTCTAGATACGTAATAGTGTGATGTGTTGTAAGGATTCTACAGCACCACTGTGCCACGGTGGAGTTTCACTCACTATTTGGGGGATACCAATCAAAGATGCCTTGCTATCGGCATTTCCTATAGCAGAGCGGCTCATTTTGACACGGGCTATAAAGACTGGTATCTGATGCGAAATACCAGTTAATTGAGCCCCATCCCAAATTGACTACCCTTAAACCATGGGGAGAGGTCTGCAATTTATACAGTTGATTGGCTGTTGAGGGCGGCAACGCCGCCGCGATGCGGTAACCTCATTGATTGGTTTCGTGACAGCAACATAACGGTAATGTTGCGGAAACACGACGAGCCTAATCTATGGCTCGTTCGTTAGTAATCAACACCGCTTCTCACGCGGTGCCGATACGAAGGGAGTTCCGTATGGCCGAACTTACTGACCGCTTCGGGACCATGGTGTTCTCTGAGGAAGTCATGAAGGACTACCTCCCCAAGGACATTTGGAAGCGCCTTGCTGCAACCCTCGAGGACGGTGAACCCCTCGACCTGGATGTGGCCAACGCCGTCGCTCACGCCATGAAGGTATGGGCCATCTCCAAGGGCGCCACGCACTACGCGCACTGGTTCCAGCCGCTTTCGGGCATCACTTCCGAGAAGCACGACAGCTTCCTCGAGCCTAACCACGACGGCACCGCCATCACCAAGTTTACGGGCAAGAACCTCATCCAGGGCGAGCCGGACGCCTCCAGCTTCCCCAACGGCGGCCTTCGCGCCACCTTCGAGGCCCGTGGCTACACCGCCTGGGATCCCACTAGCCCTGCCTTTATCAAGGACGATGTCCTGTGCATCCCCACGGCTTTCTGCTCCTACACGGGTGAGGCCCTGGACAAGAAGACCCCGCTGCTGCGCTCCATGACCGCGCTCTCGCGTGAGTCCAAGCGCGTTTTGGCGCTGTTCGGCAAGACGCCAAAGAAGGTCGTTCCTTCCGTGGGCGACGAGCAGGAGTACTTCCTGATCAAGAAGGACGCCTACCGCAAGCGCAAGGACCTGGTCATCACCGGCCGCACGCTCTTTGGCGCCGCTCCCTGCAAGGGCCAGGAGCTCGAGGAACACTACTTTGGCGCAATCCGTCCCACCGTCTCGTCCTATATGAAGGACCTGGACAACGAGCTGTGGGCGCTCGGCATTCCCGCCAAGACCAAGCACAACGAGGTTGCTCCCTGCCAGCATGAGCTCGCCCCCGTCTATGGCGAGGTCAACGAGGCCATCGACCAGAACCTGGTCATGATGGAGAAGATGAAGCTTATCGCTTCCCGCCATGACCTGGTCTGCCTGCTGCACGAGAAGCCGTTCGAGGGCATCAATGGTTCGGGCAAGCACAACAACTGGTCGCTTGGCACCGAGTCCGAGAACCTGCTCGATCCGGGCGACACCCCGCTCGACAACCTGCAGTTCATCGTCTTCCTCACCGCAGTGATCGAAGCCGTCGATAACTATCAGGAGCTCCTGCGCGCCTCCGTTGCCTCGGCCGGCAACGATCATCGTCTGGGCGCCAACGAGGCTCCTCCGGCGATTATGTCCATCTTCCTGGGCGACCAGCTTACCGAGGTTGTCGAGAAGATCATCGATGGCAAGGCTTCCGTCCATGCCACGCGCGGCGTGCTCGACCTGGGCGCCGATACCCTGCCCAAGCTGATGCAGGACAACACCGACCGCAACCGCACCTCCCCGTTCGCCTTCACCGGCAACAAGTTCGAGTTCCGTGCCTGCGGCTCCGAGCAAAACGTTTCCGACTCCAACCTGGTGCTCGATGCCGCCGTTGCCAAGTCGCTCAAGTCCTTCGCCGATGCGCTCGAGGGTACGCCCGAGGACGAGTTCCAGGACGCCGCGCTCGAGTACTGCAAGAAGGTCCTGACCGACCACCAGCGCATCCTCTTCTCCGGCGATGGTTACTCCGATGAGTGGCCCGTCGAGGCCGAGAAGCGCGGCCTTGCCAACAACAAGACCACGGCCGATGCCCTGCCCGCCTTTGTTTCCGATAAGGCCATTGCGCTCTTTGAGGAGACGGGTGTCCTGACCAAGGCCGAGGCTCAGTGCCGCTACGACTGCAAGCTCGAGAAGTACAACAAGCTCATGAACATCGAGGCCACCACGATGGTTCGCGAGGCGCGTCGTACCTATCGCCCGGTCATTACCGCCTATGCCACCAAGGTCGCTAAGGGCCTTGAGACTATTCGTGCTGCCGGTGCTGAGGCCGCCATGCAGTGCGAGCAGAACACGCTCAACAAGCTCTGCAACGGCATCACCACCATCAATGACTCCATCAAGGCGCTCGATGCCGTGCATCAGAAGGCTGAGGCCCTCGATGGTCAGGAGCAGGCCAACGTGTACGCGCACGAGGTCGTTCCCGCTATGGATACGCTGCGTGCCGCCGTGGATGCCATGGAGGAGATCGTGGCCGCTGACTACTGGCCGGTCCCGACCTACGACGACATTCTGTTCTACGTGTAGAGCGTAACTGACATATCGTTACAGTATTGAGCCGGGGTCCGCATCGCGCGGGCCCCGGCTTTTGTTTGCGAAGGACGCTTTGGAGTCCGTTTTGCAACTGAATCGCCCACGCAATAAGGGGCCGTGGACAAAAAACGTCAAATATGAGTACCGTCACTAAACTAGTTCCATATCAAAATGGCAGTTTTTGCCGAGTTAGACCACATATGTCCAGGTATATAGCTGAGGTCGGGCCCAATCTGAGCACTAGGTCGTTGATTTGACATCTGATTCGCCATCTAAAAGGCCGAATTCGCTGTTACTAAATCGGTAACAGTACTCATATTTGCCATTTTTTGCCCACAGGCCTTGCGATGGTGCCGGGATCCGCACCCTGTCGGGTTCGAATCCCGGCGTATGGGTAGCAAAAAGCCCGCTACCGAATTGGTAACGGGCTTCTTAGATTCTGTGGTGCCCCCAGCGGGATTCGAACCCGCGATATCCACCTTGAAAGGGTGGCGTCCTTGGCCGCTAGACGATGGGGACAGCGGGAAAGAGTATAGCAGACTTTTTTGCCGGCGCGTATATCGTTGGCAAACTGGAAAACCACCACACAGGAGCCGACTTTCTATCCCGATCTTCAAACATCTCATTCTGTAACAGTAAGACGACTTTTAACGGTCTAGATGTTACAGATTGAGACAAACCGCTGGGACGGGTCAAAACCACCACAAAGGTGTCTATCCCTTTGTGGCGGTTGGGGCGTTAGGGGAGGAGCTTCATGGCGGCGTCGTGGGCGGCGTGCTCGTAGGTGTCGTCGAGGGGCTTGAGCGGCAGCAGGGCTGTGGCTTGCGCGTCGTCGCGCCGCTCGAGGGCGTGCGCGATCAGCCAGTCGGCGAGCTCGGGGTTCTTGGGCAGTGCCGGTCCGTGCAGGTACGTGCCGATGACGCCCTTGCAGATGAGGCCCTCAAGGCCATCATCGCCGTTGTTGCCGGTGCCCGTGACGACGGACGTTCCGAGCGGCGTGGCATCGGCGTCCAAAAGCGTGCGGCCGCCATGGTTCTCGAATCCCACAAAGGGCTCAGGTGCCAGGTCGGTTTTGACGGCTACGCTGCCGATCAGGCGGTCGGAGCCGCGTACGGTTTCGGCGGCAATGACCCCCAGACCTTCGATGCGATCCTCGCCCATATAGTACGAACGGCCGAGCAGCTGATAGCTGCCACAGATGGCAAGCAGCGAGCCGCCATCCTCAACATAGGCCGCGACCTTGTCTTTTTGGGCGAGCAGCTCGTGTGCCACGGCTAGCTGATCGCGGTCGGAGCCACCGCCCATCATGACGATGTCGGCGTCGGTCAGGTCGAGCACCTCGCCCATGTGGACCTCGTCCACGCGCACGGGAATGCCGCGCCAAGCGCAGCGGCGCTCGAGCGCGATAACGTTGCCGCCGTCGCCGTAGAGGTTAAGGGCATCGGGATACAGGTAGACGATGCGCAGCGGGCGCGAAAGCTCGACTGGCGCGATGTCGACAGGAAGAGCGCTGCCGTCGGCACGGGTTACGGCGCGCCCGGCAACAGCGTCGGAAGTGGCGCCCTTCAGTCCGTCGAGTTCTTTGACCAGCGGCGGGAAGGCCGTGTAGTTGGCGACGGCGTAGAAGGTGTCATCGGCGGCCTCGTCTGCCACGGCGCCAATTGCCTGCGCGACGTCCGAGATAATCGCGGCATCGATGCCGGCGTACTTGAGGCGCACCTGCATGTCGTGCGCGCGCGTGCCTCCGGCAAAGGCGACAAGACCCGGCGTGTCGGCGATGCGCTCAAAGTCGACGTCGTAGATCCACGATACATCGTGGCCGTCGGCATCGTTGTCGTTGAGGAAGAAAGCGCAGAGTCTGCCGCCTGCCGTCTTGATGGACTGGATTTGTCGATCGAAGCCCACGGGATTCTTGGCCAGGTTGGCCTCGACGGTGCGGCCGGCGATATCCCAGCGCCCCATACGACCACCGGCGGGCACATAGGCATCGAGCGTGGGCTGCAGGCGTGCGGTGTCCACGCCCAGCTCATGGGCGGCAAAGAAGGCGGCGGCAACGTTGTAGACCATGTACAGGCCGTTGTAGCGTGTGGCGATGTGTGCGGCGGCCGCGTCGGGCGCAGATCCAAAGACCAGGTCAAAGCCGTAGCCGTCGCAGCCGAGCTCCACGCCCGTCACGCGACGGACAAGCGCAGGGCGGGCCCAGCCGCACGAGGGGCAATGGTAGGCGCCGAGCTGGCCGTATTGCACGTAGTCATACTCCAGCGGCGCGTTGCACTGTGAGCAAAAACGTGAGTCGCTAATACGGTCGGACTCTGTGTTGGTGGCGCCGTCGATGCCAAAGGCAATACTCGCGTTGGGAACGCGCGCGGCAATCGAGGCGCACAGCGGATCGTCGGCGTTGTAGATGAGCGTCGTTGCCGGCGAAAGCTCCAACGCGTGGGCGATGACCTCCTGGGTGTGGTCGATCTCGCCGTAGCGGTCTAGCTGGTCGCGGAACAGGTTGAGCAGCACAAAGTACGTCGGCTTGAGCTTGGGCAGGACGCGCACGGTGTAGAGCTCATCGCATTCAAAAACGCCCACACGCTTGCCGCTGTCAGTGTGCTTAAGGCCACTGCGGGCCTCGAGCAGAGCGCCCACCACACCAGGCTCCATATTGTTGCCGGCACGGTTGCACACCACGGTAGCACCGCTGGCAGCAACGGCGTCGGCGATGAGGTTGGAGGTGGTGGTCTTGCCGTTGGTGCCGGTGATCACCACGCTGCGGTCGACCAGGCTCGCGAGGTCGCTTAGCAGCTCGGGGTCGATCTTCATGGCGATACGGCCGGGGAGTACGCCGCCCTGGCGCTTAAGGACGGAGCGCAGCCCCCAGCGGGCGATATCGCTCGAGGCACAGGCGAGAGATGAGCGGAAGTTCATGAAGCCGTTCCTAACGTGAATGACATGGTCGTGGCGTTTGCGCCGTTAAAAGCCGTAACGGCGCGCAAATTCCTGGGCAAGCTGCGATACGTCTTCGCAAGCGTTGGCCCAGGGGGCAAAGTCGGGAGTGTCCGAGATAATGCCGTCGGCTTCCCAAACCGCCTGGTGCGAGAGGTCCCAGGGGTCGCGCGGCTCGGGTCGGCAGGGAAGATACGGCGTCTGGTACATGGGGTTCAGCAAGAAGAACGCGCCGCCCTCGCAACGGTTAGCGAACTCACGCAGCGCGCGCGTCGCCGGGCGCATCTTGTTTGTTTTGAACAGCAGAATCGTGCGGGCGAGCAGGTACCAAGGAGAGTTTTCGAGTGCGTCTGCCCCCATCTGTTCCTCGAGCTGATGCGCCAGGGCAAAAAAGCCGTCCTGGTCTTCCAGACGAGCGAGGGCAAGCAACACGGTGCCGGCGGCCCGGGTGGGATAGCCTTCTGCCTTAAGGACACGGCGGGCGTAGTTGGCGGCGGCGCGGTAGCGAGCGCTCGCCATGCACAGCTGCGAGATGGCCTCGAGCGTGTGGAGCCACCCGATAAGCGCCGGCTCGCTCACGGTAAGGTCTGCTGCGGTGACACCGTCGGCCAAAACTATATTGGCCCAGTAGTGCGGGGCCTCCATGTCGAACCCAGGAACGCTTTGCTGCAGGTAATCGGCCGTACTCGCCTCGAGCTTCATCAAGTCGCCCAGGCAGGCATCGACGGGCGTGTCGGCCAGGATGATGGCGAGCAACTGCGCGTCGACGGCCAGTGCATCGACGCGGACAATCTTGAGCAGCTCATCGCGCATATCGTCGAACAGGCGGTTGCGCGTCTGCTCAAACTCCTCGTCGCTGCCCATGTCCTCGATGCGATGGAGCTCGTCGAGCAAATGACGATGCACGCCGGCATAGGAAAGCAGCGCCTGCGCATGCTCGGTCTGCGCGTACTTTTGAGGGTTAACGCTCACGTCGTTATGGACAAGTTCGCGTGCTGCATCGGTGAGTTCGGGGTGCGACGCAACGTAGGCGCGCTCCAGGTAGGCGGGGATGTAGACGCTCGGATCCATTAGAGGTCTCCTCCCTTAAACGGCAGGCCCTGCTCGGCCGCCCGCAGGATGCGCTCGTCGATCTGGGAACGCACGATATCGTTGGTGGCGACCCAGGCGGCGAAGCTGGCGTTGTCGGGGGCGCCCAAGCCCTCCTGCAGTACCGGCGTCGCCTCGGACAGCGCAAGGACAAGCTCGTCGGTAGAGCCCACACCCACGTTGACGCGGGCATAGACGCCATCGGGAAACTCGGTTTGGAAGTAGAGTGCCTCGGCCGCGTGCGGGCACGAGCGTGCAAGGATGCGCAAGTAGTGCTCGGCACCCTCGTAGTCCAGCTCGCGCCAGGCTGCGCTCATCAGTGCGATGAGCGTCCACGGGTCCAAGTCGCGCTCCGCGTCCTTGGGACGACGACGCAGCGGCGTGTTGGCGAGATAGGGGACGGAGTGGGCGGAGCGAAATCTTTTGAGCTCCTCGGCGGGGTATTCGAGCTTTGCCATGGCGAGCATCGCGGTGTGGCGGACGCCGGCCGGATCGTTGGGGGCAAAGTCGAGGCTGCGGTTTGCAGCTTCGAGCGACATGCGATAGCGTCCGCTAATGAGGGCGCGCGATGCAAGGGCGGCAAGCCAGCGCAGGTAGGGGCGGCGCATAAGGTCGCCCGCGGCCTCGCGCTCATAGGGGTCCTGCGCCGAGGCGATCTTGAACGCCAGGTCATGCTCGACTTCATCGCGCTTGGATACCAGGTACTGTACGTATTCCTCGTTGGAGTCGGCGGTGAGGGCCGTCAGCATGCGCTGGGCATCCCAGTTGGTCGGATCGAGCGCGGCGGCCTCGCGAAGCATGTTCTCGGCAGCGGCCTCTTCCTGCTCGGCTTGGGCATCGTCGGGGATAAAGGGAATGCGGTAGTCGACAGCCTCGACCACCTTGGCAATCAGATGTCCGGCGCGGTCGCGATCATGCACGATGAGCGGCGCGGGGTTGCGGGTGAATTGTTCCATCAGACGCTCTACGGCGGTGCCGTCGGTGAGCGGGATATTGTCGCGGCGCAAGGCCTCAAGAACGAGGCGATGGCAATCCTCTTGAATGGGATCGAATGCCATGGGGCCTCCTTTGCTGCGGTTAGGGTTCAAATGTCTCTATATAAGGTTCTAGTTTACCCGCATGTGGCACACCGGGGGTGTCGCACTTGGACTTGCACCTTTGCACCACGAAGACGGATGTCGTACAAATGTCGGCACCTTGGACGACCGAGTGGTATCACGGTGCCGCAAACGGTCGATTTTCGGCGGCGAACGGTGCATATTTTGGAGGGGCACCGTCCTGCCCGGGATATGTGGTCAACCTTGATAAAACGTTTGCCCAGCTTGGGGGTATGGATGCTGCACAAGGGTCTTCAGGGATAGAAAAAACGTTTCATCATTGGTAACTTTGGATGAATAACTGACCAACCAGAACGGTAAAATAATGTTTGTCTGAGCGTTGAGACGTTTAGACATCGCGCATTGTCATCGCCGGCAACGCGCAAAACGGTCCTAACGGAGCCAATTGGGTGCTCCGTTATATACACAAGTCTAAGAGGGGCTTGTTTAGGAGGCACAGTATGGGACGTTTTACCAATCCTCGCGATCTGTACTTTGGTGAGGGCGCTCGCCACGAGGTGAAGAACCTCAAGGGCAAGAAGGCCATCATCGTTTCTGGCGGCAGCTCTATGCGCCGTGGCGGGTTCTTGCAGGACGTTGAGGCCGACCTTAAGGAAGGCGGTTTCGAGGTCAAGCTGTTCGAGGGCGTCGAGTCCGATCCGTCCATCGAGACGGTCATGAAGGGCGCCGAGGCCATGCGCGAGTTCGAGCCCGACTGGATTATCGCCATCGGCGGCGGCTCGCCCATCGATGCCGCTAAGGCCATGTGGGTCTTCTACGAGTATCCCGAGGAGTCCTTCGATAACATCATCCAGCCGTTCAGCTTCCCTGAGCTGCGTCAGAAGGCTCACTTCTGCGCCATCTCCTCTACCTCCGGTACCGCTACCGAGGTTACCGCCTTCTCCGTCATCACCGACTACGCCAAGGGCATCAAGTACCCGCTGGCCGACTTCAACATCACCCCTGATGT
Source organism: Collinsella sp. (assembly GCA_019414345.1). Taxonomy (GTDB): domain Bacteria; phylum Actinomycetota; class Coriobacteriia; order Coriobacteriales; family Coriobacteriaceae; genus Collinsella. The sequence continues at coordinate 47,964 of DXMF01000026.1, read as the reverse complement.
CGCCATCGTCGACCCCGAGCTCACCTACACCATGCCCGCCAAGCTGTGCGCTCACACCGGCATGGACGCTCTGACCCACTGCATGGAGGCCTACGTTTCCACCTTCGCCTCTATGTTCACCGATGCCAACGCCCTGCACGGCATCCGCGAGATTGTTGAGTGGCTGCCCAAGTCCTATGCTGGCGACCACGAGGCCCGTCAGCACATGCACGAGGCTCAGTGCATCGCCGGTATCGCCTTCTCCTCGGGCCTGCTCGGCATCGTTCACTCCATGGCTCACAAGACCGGTGCTGCCTTCGAGAACGGCCACATCATCCACGGTGCTGCTAACGCTATGTACCTGGGCAAGGTCATCCAGTGGAACTCCAAGGATCCCCGTGCTGCCGAGCGTTACGCTTACGTGGCCAAGGAGATCCTGCACCTTCCCGGCGAGACCAACGAGGAGCTTATCGCTGCGCTCGTCCAGAAGATCCGCGACCTCAACGACCAGCTCAACATTCCGCAGTCCATCAAGGATTACGCGAATGGTGGCGTGAAGGTCGACGCCGAGAACCCGCAGATGGTTTCCGAGGAGGAGTTCCTCGCCAAGCTCCCCGAGATCGCCGCGAACGCCGAGCAGGACGCCTGCACGCCCGAGAACCCGCGTGAGACCAAGGCTGCCGACTTCGAGAAGATTCTCAAGGCCTGCTACTACGACACCGACATCGATTTCTAATCGACTCTTGTTATCGTAACGAGGGGCTCCGCACGTATCTGTACGGAGCCCCTTTCTTTTTTCTTTTAGAGAATGGGATAGTTATGGCTGCAATTTTCAATAGCCCCAGCAAGTACATCCAGGGTCCGGACGAGCTCGCCAAGCTCGGCTCCTATGTCGAGCCGCTCGGCGCTAAGGCCCTCGTCATCGTGACGCCTTCGGGCAAGAAGCGCGTCGGTGCCAAGATCGAGGGCGGTTTTGCCGAGGCTAAGGCCGAGCTGCTGTTTGAGGACTTTAACGGCGAGTGCTCCAAGGGCGAGGTCGATCGCCTGGTTGCGCTCGCTCGCGACAACGGTTGCGACATCATCGTCGGCGTCGGTGGCGGCAAGATCCTCGACACCGCGAAGGCCGTCGCCTATTACCTGGAGTCCCCGGTTATCATTTGCCCCACCATTGCTTCGACCGATGCCCCGTGTTCGGCACTTTCGGTGCTCTACACCGACGATGGCCAGTTCGATAAATATCTCTTCCTTAAGGCAAACCCCAACATTGTCCTGATGGATACGACGGTTATCGCGGCGAGCCCGGTGCGCCTGACGGTTTCCGGTATGGGCGATGCGCTCGCAACCTACTTTGAGGCCCAGGCGACGCATGATGCCGACGGTGGCACCTGCGCTGGCGGCAAGGGCGGCATGGCCGGTCTGGCGCTCGCCAAGCTCTGCTACGAGACGCTTATGGCCGATGGCGTCAAGGCCAAGGTCGCGCTGGAGAAGGGTGCGCTCACGCCTGCAGTCGAGCATATCATCGAGGCCAACACGCTGCTTTCGGGCATTGGCTTTGAGAGCTCGGGCCTTGCTGCTGCTCATGCCATCCACAATGGCCTGACGATGCTGCCCGAGTGCCACGGCATGTATCACGGCGAGAAGGTCGCCTTTGGCACCATCGTTCAGCTGGTACTCGAGGATGCTCCGACTGAGAAACTCGAGGAAGTCTTGGGCTTCTGCATTGAGCTGGGCCTGCCGGTCACGATGAAGGAACTTGGCGTTGCCGAGCTTACGCGCGAGCAGGCCATGATTGTTGCCGAGGCCGCCTGCGCGCCCGATGACACCATGTGCAATATGCCATTTGAGGTGACGCCCGAGATGGTCGCAAACGCCACCCTGGGTGCCGACGCGCTGGGACACTACTATCTCATGGATGAGTAAATCAAGCTAAGGAAGGGGCAAAGCCAGCAGACGGCTTTGCCCCTTTTTGCTATGGTGCAAACTAACCTGACCCCATCGCACCGAGTTGGTGCAAAGGGGTCAGGTTACTTTGCACCAATCGTTGTTTGATGAAGGGCGGATTCTCGTATGGCGCTTCCTATGGTTTACGGCGGTCCCGGCCGGTATGTTCAGGGGCCGGGCGAACTTTCGCGTCAGGGCAGGTATTTGTCATGGTTGGGCTGCGCTGCCTATGTCTTGTTTGACCAGGGCACCGAGGATCGGCTGTGCAGGCAAATCGTCGATGGATTTCTGGATGAAGATCTAAGCGAGCCGTTCTTTAAGATTTACAACGGTCCGTGTACGGAAGATGCCGTTGTCGAAATGGCCAAGGAAGCCCAGGCCGAGTATTGCGACATGGTGGTGGGCATTGGCGGCGGCAAGATGCTCGATATCGCAAAGGCCGTTGCGTTTTATGCTGAGCTGCCGTTGTGTGTATGCCCCACGGCGGCTTCGATGGACGGTCCGTGCAGCGCGATTTCGGTGCTGTATCACGAGGATGGGTCGTTCGATCGCTATCTGATGCTCGAGAAGAATCCGGACCTGGTCGTGGTCGATACCAACGTGGTCGCGGCGGCCCCACTGCGCATGACGGTCGCCGGTATGGGCGACGCGCTGGCAACGTACTTTGAGGCGCGTTCGTGCGCCGCGGCGCGCGGCGCGAACGAGCACGGTGGCGCGCCGGGGCACTTGGCACTGGTCGCGGCACGTGCCTGCTACGATACGCTTATGGAATGCGGCGTCGCTGCCAAGCGCGATCTCAAAAAGGGGCGTACATCGCCGGCGGTTGAGCGCCTGATCGAGTGCAACATCCTGCTTTCGGGCGTTGGCTTTGAGAGCGGTGGCTTGGCGTTGGCGCATGCCATCGCCAACGGTCTGACGATTCTGCCCGAGTGCAAGGCCATGCACGGCGAGGCCGTGGCGTTTGGTCTGGTGGTCCAGCTTCGTCTGGAGCGTGCGCCCGAGCTTGAACAGGTGCTCGAGTTTTCTCAGCGCGTCGGTCTGCCGACGACGCTCGAGGAGCTGGGCCTTGGCGAGATTTCCGATGCCGACCTGATGAGCGTTGCGGATGCGGCCTTTAGAAACGAACGCAATATGGCCAACGAGCAGGCCAAGGTGACCAAGCAAAAGCTCGTCGAGCTCATGCGCGAGGCATAGTTTGGCGCTTGATCGACCTTGTGCAATCGGGGCGGCGATAGGCCATAGGCTATTTGCCGCAAAGGTGCTCCGCGTGTAATTTGCCCGAGGCACGGGCCGATAGCGTATCATTATCTCTTGCTTGTTTGCACTGCTCAGGGAGGGGCCGCGCATGGCGCAGGAACACGATCTATTTGATGACATTATCGAGATCAGCAAGGGTTTCGACTTTCTTAAAAACCCGCTTGGCGGCGTGACCGATGCGCTCGATCCGTCGGCGCCGCAGTGGAATCCTGCCGACTACAAGGAGCGTCCGCGTGGCAACACCATTCCGTGTCTGACCTGCAAAAACGAAAAGAGCGGCTGCACCGCGTGCATGGACGTGTGCCCGGTCAACGCTATCGAGGTCGAGGAAGACGCCATCGAGATCCTCGACTCCTGTCGCAAGTGCGGCCTGTGCGCCGCTGCCTGTCCGACCGAGGCGATCATCTCGCCGCGCTTGGCGCCCAAAAACCTGTATGACGACATCGTCTCTGCTGCTACGAGCCACGAGACCGCCTACGTCACCTGCACGCGCGCCCTTAAGCGCATGCCGCGCGAAAACGAGGTCGTCGTCGCCTGCGTGGGCGATATTACGGCCGAGACCTGGTTCTCGGTGCTGGCGGACTATCCCAACGTGAGCGTGTACCTGCCGTTGGGCGTGTGCGATAAGTGCCGCAACACCGGTGGCGAGGATATTCTGGGCGAGGCCATCGCCACCGCCGAGGAGTGGGCCGGTACGGGCATGGGCCTGGAGGTCGACCCCAAGAGCCTCAAATGTCATAAGCGCCGCGAGTACGAGCGCAAGGAGTACATGGAAAAGATCGCCCGCACCACGGGCCTAACCGTGACTAAACTCAACCCGGCGACTGCGGCACTGGCCTCGGTGACGCAGAAGCTCAAAGCCCATCGCCATCAGATTACTCAGTTGGAGCGTACGCTCAACACCATGTGCGGCACCACGACGGCCAAACGTCGCCGCACGCTTACGCACGGGCGCCAGCTGGTACTCTCGACGCTGCAAAACCACCCCGAGCTTGCCCAGAACATGCAGGTGAGCACGCCGGAGTGCGATTTTGACAAGTGCACGTCGTGCGGCGAGTGCGTCAATGTGTGTCCCACGTTCGCCTGCGATTTGGTGGGAAGCGGCCGCTTTGCGTTGGAGTCCACGTATTGTTTGGGCTGCGGTGCCTGCGTCAAGGTGTGCCCCGAGCATGCACTCAAGTTAGTTAAGCATGACGCGTCCAATCTGGTCGTCGTCGATCCCGAAGCCGAGGAAAAGGCCGCCCAGAAGGCCAAGGCCCACGAAGAAGCTGAGAAGGTCAAGGCCGAGGCAAAGGCCAAGCTTGACAAGATGCTCGACCAGGTGGAAAAGCTCGCGGACTAGTCAGCGACCCCTATCTCTGCTTCATTCGTGCCGCCGTGGCGTCCGGGTTAGCCCAGATGCTGCGGCGGCGCTATACTTATGCAGTTTGAAATGCTTGTACCAAAAGGAGCTGTCGTGTCCCTTTCCATCGGTATCGTGGGCCTGCCCAACGTGGGCAAGTCGACGCTGTTCACCGCGCTTACCAAAAAGACCGGCCTTGCCGCCAACTATCCGTTCGCCACGATCGACCCCAACGTGGGTATCGTCGACGTGCCCGATAGCCGCCTGCAAAAGCTCGCCGACATCGTTAACCCGGGTCGCATCGTGCCGGCGACGGTCGAGTTCGTCGACATCGCAGGTTTGGTGAAGGGCGCCAACGAGGGCGAGGGCTTGGGCAACCAGTTCCTGGCCAACATTCGCGAGACCGACGCCATCTGCGAGGTCGTGCGCTACTTTAAGGACCCCAACGTCATGCGCGAGGTGGGCCGTACGGGCGAGTTCGTCGATCCCGCCGGCGATGCCGACACCATCATGACCGAGCTCATCCTGGCCGACATGGGTACGCTCGAGAAGCAGCTGCCCAAGCTCGAGAAGGAGGCCAAGCGCGACAAGGAGCTCATGCCCAAGTTCGAGGTCGCCAAGCGCCTGCTCGCCTGGCTCAACGAGGGTAAGCGTGCCGCGTCTATGGAGATGACCGATGAGGAGCGCGCCGCCGCCAAGGGCCTGTTCCTGCTCACCATGAAGCCCATCCTGTATGTGGCCAACGTAGACGAGGACATGCTCAACGAGGACCTGGCGCCCATCGATGGCGTCAAGCCGCTGCCCATCTGCGCCAAGATCGAGGCCGAGCTTTCCGAGCTCGATCCCGAGGATGCGGCCGACTACCTGGAGAGCTTAGGCCTGGAGCAGCCCGGTCTGGACGTGCTCGCGCAGGCGGCCTATAAGCTGCTCGGCCTGCAGTCGTTCTTTACGGCCGGCGAGATGGAGGTCAAGGCCTGGACGGTTCGTCAGGGCGCGACCGCCCCGCAGGCCGCCGGCGTTATCCACACCGACTTTGAGCGCGGCTTTATTAAGGCCGAGGTCATTGGCTATGACGACTACATCGAGCTCGGCGGTGAGCAGGGCGCCAAGGCCGCCGGCAAGCTGCGTATTGAGGGCAAGGACTATGTCATGGCCGATGGCGACGTCGTGCACTTCCGCTTTAACGTGTAAGGACGACGCACATGTTTAAATATGGCAAAAAAGCCGGCTACATGGGTATTGCGCTGCTCATACTTGCGGTGATTCCGCTGGTGGTCGCAGCGTGTGTTATCCCCAACATTGGTCCCGAGGTGGCAACAAAGTTTAATGCCGCCGGCGAGGCGACGCGCTGGGGCAAGAGCTACGAGTTGCTGGCGCTGCCGGTGCTCAACCTGCTGCTGAGCGTGGTGACGTACTTTACGGCAGGACGCCAGGCTAAAAACAATGATGACTCCGCCGCCATGGCGCGTATCGTGTGCGAACGCTACCTGCGCAACGGTTGCATCACGGGTGTGTTCCTCAACGTGGTTAACGTTTACTTTATGTACTCGGCGATTACCGGAACGGGCTTTGGCCTTGGTTTCTAGCTTGTCCTTTTAGGCAACGAGTCTGCACATATATTCAATGGCTGCTGCGAGGCCGCCGCTCGATCGTGGTTTAAAGACCATGTCGGCGGCGGTCTCGTTTTCGTATCCGGCGCCACGAAGGGCGAGTGCGATGCCGGCTTCTAGAAGGAGCGGCAGGCCGCGTTGGCTGGTTGCGATTACGGCAGCCTGATTGAGCGGGCAGCTGTGCGTTTGGCATTGGATGGCAAGTTCACCTTGCGCCGGGCAAGGGACCAGAACGGCGGCGACGCGACTTGATAGCAATGCAAATGCTGTGCGCTCATCGGGCGAAAGGCATTCGGCTTCAACGACGACGAGCTTGGGCGGTGCGCTGTTTGTGCGAAGCGTGGCTCGGTACATGCGGACCGAAGAACCCGGCATAGAAAACTCCTGTGTATTCGGCAAAACGTAAACTATAGTTTACGTTTTTGTTCAGCTCCATTTCAAACTCGGCTGCATGGACGAACGTGCTAAACAGATTCTTGGCAAGCGAGTCGAGCAGACGCGCAGGAACCTTGGTATCTCCAAGGTTGATTTTTGTGTGGCGACAGGAATCAGCCGACCCTACCTCGACCGAATCGAAGATGGAACGGCAAATTTCACGCTCAAGGTTCTATTTAAGATCGCGCCCGCACTCGGCATGACGGTGTCAGAGCTTCTCGAGGGTATCGAATAGGGGATACCCGTCGACAACTGAATTATGCCATCGGGATGCGGTCGTGGTTGACTTGGCTGTAGAACAGGCGCTGGATCTCGGCGGCATCGTGTGACTGGCCGAGCGCCCACATGGTCTTGGCCACGAGCGTCTCGGTGGTCATGTCGTCGCCGCGCAAAATGCCCGGATGATCGGCGTAGGCACGGCCGACCTCATAAACACCCAGGTCAAGGCCCTCTTCGGGGACCTGCGTGGTCATAACGACGGTGCGGCCCGAATCGACCCAGCGGAAAATCGCCTCTTGGAACGACTCGCCCGACTCGCCAAACTCGGGGATACCGCCAATGCCAAAGGTCTCCAGGATTACAGCATCGTAGCTGTCGGCAAGGGCGTCCAGGATACCCGGGTTCACGCCAGGCGTTAGCTTAAGGACAAATACGCGCGGGTCGATGCTGTCGTAGAAACGCACCGGGTTTTCGCCCTGATGCGTGCCGTGAAGCCCGTTGCGCACGATGCGGTCGTTGCGGATATAGGCGATAGGCGGATAGTTGACGCTAATGAACGCGTTAAAGCTCATGGTGCGCTGTTTGCGGGCGCGCGTGCCGGCAATGGCTACGCCGCCAAACACGATCGAGACGTCGTGCGAGTGCTCGTCGAGCGCATAAAGCAGGCTCTGGTACAGGTTGAGCTTGGCGTCGGTAAAGGGATTGCCCATGGGCTTTTGCGAGCCGGTGAGTACGATGGGCTTGGGGCTGTCCTGAATCAGGTAGGAAAGCGCCGCCGCGGTGTAGCTCATGGTGTCGGTGCCGTGCAGAATCACGAAGCCGTCGTGGTCGGCATAACCCTCGACGATGACGTCGCGGATACGCATCCAGTCACTGGGGCGCATATTGGTGCTGTCGATGTTCATGGGCTGCACCACGTCGAGCTCGCAGAGGCCCGAGATCTCGGGGACGCTCTGGGCGAGTTCCTCACCGGTCAGGGCGGGGGAGAGGCCGTTGCCGTCCTCGGTCGATGCGATGGTGCCGCCCGTGGCGATGAGAAGGATGCGCTTCATGCTGGTATTCCTATCGTATTTGCCGCCGCAGAGGCGGAGTCGTTCGGCAGTATTGTGGCACAGGGCGTCCAATGTTCAAACGTATTACATCATCTGTAACGTTTGGTAACGCTCCACTTGCTGTCAAATAGGGGCCCAGGTCGTGCGTTTGCCGTGCTCTGATGGCTATGACGGGCGCAGAACCGCTGGTTACGTGTACACTATGAAAGTTATTTTCGTTCATTCACGCGGGTGGGCACCGGCTCCCCGCCAACAGGAGGGGAAACCATGGATCAAAAGGCTTCCGCAAAGGTCCTCGTACTCGACTTTGGTGCGCAGTACGGTCAGCTCATTGCCCGTCGCGTCCGCGACCTCAACGTGTATTCCGAGATTGTCCCCTGCGACATCTCGGCCGATGAGATTCGCGAGATGAACGCCTCTGCGCTCATCCTTTCTGGCGGCCCGGCCTCCGTGTACGCCGAGGACGCTCCGTCCATCGATCCCGCCATCTTCGACCTGGGCCTTCCCGTCCTGGGCTTCTGCTACGGCCATCAGATCACGGCCGTGACGCTCGGCGGCAAGGTCGGCCACTCCGAGGTGGGCGAGTACGGCCGCGCCACTATTACGCGCACTGCCGGCGCCAAGCTCTTTAACTCTACGCCCATGGAGCAGACCGTGTGGATGAGCCACCGCGACGCCGTGTCCGAGGTGCCCGAGGGCTTTACCGTTACCGCCAGCACCGACGTGTGCCCGGTTGCCGCCATGGAGTGCGTCGAGCGCAAGATTTTCACCACGCAGTTCCACCCCGAGGTCAAGCACTCCGAGTATGGCCAACAGCTGCTGAGTAACTTCCTGTTTGAGATCTGCGGCCTGGAGCCCAACTGGAGCATGGACAACCTGGTCGAGACCATGACGTCCGAGTTCCGCGAGAAGGTCGGCGACGACCGCGTGATTCTGGCCCTGTCCGGCGGCGTCGATTCCTCCGTCGTGGCTGCCCTGGGTGCCCGCGCCGTGGGCAAGCAGATGACCTGCGTGTTCATCAACCACGGCCTGCTGCGCAAGGGCGAGCCCGAGCAGGTGGAGGAGGTCTTCACCAAGCAGTTCGATGTCGACTTTATCCACGTCCACGCCGAGGACCGCTATGCCGAACTTCTGGCCGGCGTTACCGAGCCCGAGGAGAAGCGCCGCATCATCGGTACCCAGTTCTGGAAAGAGTTCTTTGCCGTGGCGCAGCAGCTCGAGTGCGACGGCAAGCCGGTCAAGTACCTGGCTCAGGGCACCATCTACCCCGACATCATCGAGTCCGGCGCGCGCAAGACGGGCGGCAAGACGGCCACCATCAAGAGCCACCACAACCTGATCCCGTTCCCCGAGGGCGTGCACTTCGACCTCATCGAGCCGCTCGACCACTTCTTTAAGGACGAGGTCCGTGCACTTGGTCTGGCGCTGGGCCTGCCGGGTCATATCGTGTTCCGTCAGCCTTTCCCGGGCCCGGGTCTGGCCATCCGCATCATCGGCGCGGTCGACAAGGAGAAGCTCGAGATCCTCAAGAACGCCGACGCTATCGTGCGCGAGGAGCTCGACGCCTACAACCAGCGCCTGTTTGAGCAGACCGGCGAGCGCAACTCCGAGCACAGCTGCTGGCAGTATTTCGCGGTCTTGCCCGACATCAAGTCCGTCGGCGTCATGGGCGACGAGCGCACCTACCAGCGCCCGATCATCCTGCGCGCCGTCGAGTCCAGCGATGCCATGACCGCCGACTGGGCCAAGCTGCCCTACGACGTGCTGGCTCGCATCTCCGGCCGCATCGTTGCCGAGGTCCCCGGCGCCAACCGCGTGTGCTACGACATCACGTCCAAGCCGCCGGCGACCATCGAGTGGGAGTAGAAAATTCCTTAGTTATAGGGGTATTAATTTGATTTCCTTTAGGATACACCCCCATAACTATATGAATTGACCTGTTGACTCCAATGAAGATTGGAGGGTTACTGCCAGGGGTGGCGGCCCAGCGAGTGTTATTTTGCGAGCTATGCGCATTGAAAGCGACCTTTCGTGGTATAAATTACTTGCCGGAAGCCGCGGCTTTCAGAGTACGGCTTACGTGTACGTTTAACCTCCGTGGGCGACGGGGTGCCGCAAGGCGTAGAATATCGCCCACCTGTAGGGGCCTGCAGCGATGCGGGCCCCGCTTCGTATGAAGGGGGCGTAACCGATGAAGATCGTATCCATCTCCCAGGATTTCTTCGACCTTGTCGAGGGCGACCGCGAGCTCATGCTTAAGCACAATCGCCCCTGCATCGTGGTGGTGAGGCTGCGTTTCCGCGGGAAGCGCAGGGACTTCGCCGTGCCGCTGCGTTCCAATATCGCCCCCAACGTGCCCAAAGACCAGTACTTTGCGCTGCCACCCCGCCCCACGACGCGCCCCGGCTGCCGCCACGGCATCCACTACATCAAGATGTTCCCCATAACTAAGGCCTACCAGCGCCGCTTCAGGACCGAGGGCTCGGCCTACTACGAGACACTCCAGCGCATCATCGACGGCAACACCAAGCGCATTGTCTCCGAGTGCCAGGTGTACCTAGACCGCTACGAGCGCGAGGGAAGGCCCCGCTTCGCCGTCGACATCGATCGCATCGTGGGCCTGCTGGAAGGCAAGAAATAGGGCGCCTCAGCTCAATCCCGAGCCAAGTGGAACCGCTCCGCATTTTTGAACGCCGCGCACCCCAAATATCCGAGAAACAGGCCATGGGGTGCGGCGGCGCGCCCGTGCCCGAGGGAAATCGAGGGCTATTTCGACTTCGTTGTTCCGCCGCTCGAGGGCTTCTGGTGGCAAGACCACACCGATGGCGGGATCGATTGCGCGCGGAAGGACGGCTTCAACTTCATCTCGTGCATCCGTCTGCCCGATTTCGTCACTCGCGAGGACTTCGACTGGGCCGTTTCGGAAGCCGCCGCCAAAAAAGAAGCTAGACTTCTCGGCGGTCGAGCTGCTAAGGGTCGACGAGGGCCTTTGCGTTCAATGCATGCATACCGGGCCTTACGACGGCGAGCCGGCGACCATAGAGGCCATGCGAACATTTGCAGCGGAACAGAGCTATGCCCCCGACTTCTCCGAATCCCGCCTCCATCACGAGATTTACCTCTCCGACCCGCGCAAGTGCGCGCCGGAGAAGCTCAAGACCGTGATCCGCCATCCCGTCAAGCCGATTTAGCGAAACGAACGATGCCGCGCGCTCCGAGTGCTCGCAATTGCGGGCCGGCGACAATTGCACAGGTTGTCCAGTCTTTCGGCACGCATTTGCCCGAACCGATGGCGCATCGCCTTCTCAGTTTCGAAACTATAAAACTATTCGAGTTTCGAAACCGAGAAGGAGCGGATGATGGCATGGGTAGACCGCGACGCGTACATGAAATGGCTCTGGGCGCTCGAGGGCACCCGGGACATCAAGGTGATCACGGGGATACGCCGCTCCGGCAAGTCCGAGCTCATGAAGGCGTTCTCGTCCTCTGTTGCTCGGAAGTTGCCGTGCCCTTTGAGATAGAGGCTAAAACTCAAAGCCCTGAGTTTAGCTTTGTACGAGAGTGATAACAAAACCGCTAGCGACCGTGGTGGGTAAATGCGATGATATCAGCCGGGCCTGTCTTCCTGATTCACGCCTTTGTTGAGTCAACATAAAACAACTAACGAGGAGGAGCCTATGATTGGGCAAATCTATCATGTCGGATTGACCGTCAGCGACCTGGACCGTTCCGTGACGTTTTATCGGGATGTGCTGGGCCTTCGGTATCAGGGGGAGATCCTGATGGAGGGAAAGGAGACGGAGGCGATATTCAGGCGGGAAAACTGCAAGGCCCGGGTTGCTTATCTGAACGGCTCGGATCAGCTGCATATGCCGCCGGTGGAGCTCATCCAGTTCGTGAATGATGATGTCCAGCGCATCCCCATGGACCTCTTCACCACCTCCATTTCGGAGCTTTGCTTCTATACGGAGGATGCCGACAGGGCCTATCAAAAACTGGTGGAGCAGGGTGTGGAGTGCTTTTCCTCTCCCCAGGAATTTGATTTTAGGCAGGAGGGCTTTGGCCGGAGCAGGGCCTTCTACCTCCGGGACCCAGATGGAATCATATTGGAGATCATGCAGCCGCTGGAGAACTGATCTTCTGTTCCGGCGCGGATCGCGTCCTGTGTTGGGATGCGATCCGCGCGATTGATGCCGTGCCGGATGTGCCTATCCGTCCGGTCGGGAAGACAACATAGATATGCTTCCTATTCGGACTTTTGATATTCGCATAGTCCATGGCGGGCATTCCGTCGGCGATGGCAGTGGTGATGGTTAGGCGCTCGGTTTATCCCAGCGCCACGTCCAGCGCCATCATGATGCCGAAGCCCATAGCAAAGGCAAGCGTGCCAAGGTTGGAATGCTTGCCTTGGGACATTTCCGGAATCAGCTCCTCGACTACCACATATAGCATTGCACCTGCGACAAAGCTCGGCAAATACGGAGGGCCGGGACGATTGGCCCTGCGCCAAGAATGGTCAGCACGGCCCCGACCGGCTCTACGATGCCGGAAAGCACACCGCCAACAAACGCCCGTCCCTTGCTCTCGCCCTCTGCCCGGAGCGGCATGGAGATGATGGCCCCCTCCGGAAAGTTTTGAATGGCAATGCCAATGGACAGTGCCAGAGCGCCGGTTGCCGTGATTTGCGCGCTGCCAGAGAGAGCCCCCGCGTAGACGACCCCTACGGCCATTCCCTCCGGGATGTTGTGAAGCGTCACAGCTAGCACCATCATGGTCGTTTTTTTGAGCTGACTTTTCGGTCCCTCTGCCTGGTTGCTTTTAGCATGGAGGTGGGGGATCAGGTGATTCAGTCCCAGCAGGAACAGAATGCCGATCAAAAATCCGACAAACGCCGGAACAAACGACAGCTTTCCCATCCATGCTGCCTGTTCCATCGCAGGAATCAGCAGACTTCACACAGAGGCTGCCACCATTACGCCGGCGGCAAAACCGGTCAAAATGCGCTGCAGGACGTCGCTGAGCTGTTTGCGCATAAAGAATACGCAGGCCGCGCCCAGCGCTGTACCGAGAAAGGGGATCAGGATGCCGTAAACGGTTTGGCTCATGTAGTTAACCGCCTTTCTCATATCCGTTTCTTTTTTGTACCCGCAGTCGCAGTAGGGCCCGCCGGAGGCCAGGGTATACTCGCGCACAAAATCCGTCACGCCGCCCGCTTCGCTCATGGTGTAGTCCAAATGGCACATGGCGGGTGTTAGGTCATAAAGTCCCAGCTCTTTCATCAGTGTGCAGATGCCGCACTTTGTAAAGCGCCCCTCATAGCCGCTGCCGTCCGGGTACTCGATGAAGTCCATATTCCACGAATACGGGTTCCGGTCAGCGGCTTTCAGAGTGGCAGTGGCCTTCATTCCGGCAATATCCTTGGACGTGAACTTCGACTTGCCACTTTGGCGGCAGAACCATTTCATTAGCAGCGTCATCTGAGCTTTCTCATAGTAGTCGGTAAGGCTTTCCACATCGGGACGGCGTGGCATGGAGAGGACAAACGCCCCCAGCATGGCGCAGCCAATGATGTTCATGCTGAACCGATCGCCTTTTTCAAATTCGGGCAGCTTTGCGATGATCTCACGGTACTTCGGCTTGGCCTTTTCCGTGATCTTACGTGCGGTGTCCGGGTCGTAGCCCAGCACCGCCGTCAGCTGCGCTTGAAAGGACTTCGCAAAGACTGCCCACATGGCCATGGACATTCCCATCCAACGCATCTCACTTCGCTCCTTTCCATTCTGCCAGAGTCCGGTTCATCCGCTTCTCAATGTCTTTCCGGGTCTGGCTGCACTCCTTGGAATACTTTTTTGCCGCCTGAAACGCCAGCTTTACAAACAGGCCGGAGCCAACCGGCAGCATGATTTTCAGCATTCCCTCAGGGAAAACGAAGTGGGTGCCGTGAGCATAAACCATTGTTTCGATCCCGCATTCATGCGGCTTTTCTGCAAGGCGCTTTTCCATACGGCGGATATACTTTGCGGTGTCCCACAGCGCATCGTCCTCCGCGCCGATCAGCAGCAGCCTTCCCTGGATGTTTTCAACGGGAATAAATTCCTGTGGCTCGATCGGATGCGCCGCCTCGGAATCGTCGAACAGCTTGCGGGAGTTGACCATATCGCCGGTGCGCTTGCTCTCGGCGACGATACAGTGCCAATAATCGGGGTGCTTGTAGCAGAAGGGCATATAGGGCAGCGGCTTACCCCTGTAGGAAAACAGCGATTCGCCCTCCACCGGCCACTCCTTGCAGCCGTCCCTTTTGCCCTGCATAAAGCCCTGCCACACAAAATCGCTGGGCGTCATGGCAATGGTCAGGGTGATGTCCGGGAACATGGCCGCCGACGTCAGCGCCAGCGTTCCGGTGGTGGAGGCCCCGGCTATGCCGATTTTTCGACTGCCGTTGGCCTTCAGCCACGAAATAGCCGTTTCTATGCGCTCAAGGGGGTAATTGTGGTGGCCGTAATCCTTTTTTGCGGGCGACATGGTGAGTACGTTGACGCCGCGGGCGCAAAGCCATTTTGCAGCCGAGCGGGCAAACCGATCCTCCGGATCATCCCCGATCATGGCGATCGCCGCGCAGCTCGAATCATCGGTGCACGGCCAATACGCGCCGTAGAAGCCGGAGGTCTCCACATCAAAGTGCAGGTGCTTCATTGCTTCCCTTCAAATCCGATCTTTACGATCTGCATGTACCCTGAAGATGCCCGGTCCTCGTCGCTTTCTCCATGTTGTCCGATTCGTCGTTGGCATCATAAAGGCGCGGTGGGGTCGGGCATGCGCTTCTCAAGCGGCAAGTACAGCTTGTTCTTGTGAGCAAAGGCAAAGCTGAAATTGTTCGTCCAACCGGTATGACCGGGAGCCTGAAAGCACTCGGCTTCAATGCCGTCGATGTCGAGAATCTGTCCGTCCGCAAGCAACGCCTTCTCAGTGTTGATGGTGTTTCCTCCCCGTCATACATAGCCAGCTTTTCGTCTTATGAATCTGGATGTCATTAAATCCGGCCTGCTCCAGATACGCCTTCAGCTCGATATCTTTATAGATGGTCATGCCGCCAATGATATCCGTCCATTTTTTATCTTTGTCTGTATCCCCGTTGCTTTCATTGCAGATCAGAAACGTCCCACCGGGCTTTAGTACCCGGTAGACCTCCTGAAAGCACTTCGGCAGATCTTGCCAGAAATAGACCGTTTCGAAGGCTGTGACCACATCAAAGGACGCATCCGTAAAATCCATTTGTGCCACACTGCCCTGACACACGGTGCAGCGTCCGTCCCGAATGGCGCGCTGATTCAGTTTTCGGGCCTTCTCCACGCTGATTTCGGAATAATCGATGCCCTCGACGATCCCCTGTGGGCAGTTCTTCAGCAATCTCTTAATGTTTGCCCCGCCGCCGCAGCCGCAGTCCAGCACTTTGGCTTCCTGTGAGAGATGCAGGAATTCAAGTCCCCATGTTGCCACAGGTGTATGCCCAAGATTCATCATGGAAACCATGATTCTGCCACCAAGGCCTACAGGCTTGCGGGTATTTTCGAAAAATGACATTTTTGCGTCACTCCTTTTCCAGAGTGATGATTTTATTGGAAATATTCCGCACAGCAGGCAGCTTGTCCAGTAGCTTATAGATCGGTGAAAACGCCGCCATGCCCTCCGTCAGGCGATCCAGCACAATGGTGCGGGCAATAAGTCCGCTGTGCATGGCGGTATCCTTACCGGCAAGGGAAAAATCGTAGTCCAGCTTCTCAATGATTCCCTCCGCTTTTGCATCGTGAATGGTGCCGCGCCCCCGGCTCTCTTTCGCTCTTGCATAAATGGTTTGCAGCATGGTCTCCGGCACGCCGGAGAGCCTGGTCTTTTCTTTCATGTCATAGTTCCTTTGATTTCACGCACTCTGCGTAAGCCAACGGGAACGAGGCTTTCAGCACGGTGCTTTTCTGTACCGTCCAGCCGTTTTGCCGCAGAAATGCAAGATATTCTTCGCTCGTCCACTTGCTGTGCAGCGGAAAGCCCGCCAATTTCATGAAAAAAGCTTTGACCTTTCCGAAGATGGCGTTATCCGCATGGGTGAAGGTCGGCGCAACCAGAACGCCGCCGTCCCTCAGCACGCGACGAATTTCAGAGAGAGCCTTCTTTGGCTCCGGCACGATGTGCAGGGCATTGGCCACAATGATCACGTCAAAGCTACCATCCGCATAGGGGAGGTGAAACATATCCTGCACGGAGAAATGTAGCTTGGCGGATCGGTTGCACCGCCGCGCTTCCGCGATCATCTCCGGCGATGCGTCCGTAGCCTCGATATGATTGGCGCTGCTCACGATATTTTTAGCGATCGAGCCTGTGCCGGTGGCCAACTCCAGCACCGATTTGTGCTGTACCACAGGGCGCAGCAGCTCGCACAGCCGCTCGTAAGCCGCTGCGTCCTTGCGCATGAAGCAGTCGTACCGCCCGGCGTTTTTATCCCAAAAATCTTGACTGTTCCTCATGATTTCATCCTCACAACGACATGTTAACTCTTTCTAACTTATCTGACTCGAGTTGTCTGTCAATATTTTTGGGATAATTAATGACGCTTTCCGGTAGTAAATTGCAGAGTCAGATTATCGATTACGTTATGCTCTCTATGCTTTCTAAGCCATCGAGTGGGAATAAACCTAGGCTAATTATGCCAAGCAACCTGCGATGATTCACCATGGCTCATAAAGCTCCATTGAGGGCCATAGCGAATCAAGCCACTTGCAAAACACGAGAATGATTCCACCCCGGAAGCATAAGTTTCCGGGGTATTATTATGCCTTTGAACAGGTATTTTGATTCGTTGGCATTGGAAGGCGAAATTCCGAAGAGGCAGCGTTTTCCCAATAGCTGAAGGCTCTGCAGCGTTAATTGCCGGCAATGATGTCGTAGACGGTTTGCCTACATATGCTGAGTGGGTGCAACAGGGATGCGTCATCGTGCTCTAAGGGTTGCCGAAGGGCATCGTCTCCTCTTCGGCGGAGGGGCCTACGTATAACAAGCACCCATGCGTTCTTGCCCTGAACCCAGAAACTCTTAAGCGAGTCCGGTTACCCAGGAAGCAATTCAAAGGGCTGGAAGAATGCAGGGATGATAACCCCTCCGATTCCGTTGACCGCAACACGCTAAGCCGTCGGTTTATTCTCGGTATCCTGCTCGAACTTGATAAGAGCGTTGGTTATCTGCTTGTCAGCGGGAAGCGCGAAGTGCTCTCTGCTCGATACGATCTCATCGAACATCGGAGCAAGGAACGCCCGGACCTTCACTTCCTGATTCTGCGAAGAGAGCGTTTCCTCCATCAGCGCCTTGAATTCTTCCGACCTTGCGCCGTTTAGAACAGCAAGCAACTCGTCCATTTCACGTCCGTCGAGCAGGTACTCGACCGCCATGCACGAGACCATTGCGTTGAAGTACCTCCCGAAGGAGGCGCCGTCGCCCTCGAATAGTATCCCGCCGACCGCGCCCGCGGCCGCTGCACCGACCGTTCCGCCGACCATGCCGCCCGCGAGGCCGACGACGGTTCCCACACCGGGCGACACCACCGTGCCGGTCGCGGCTCCGATCTTCGCCGCCGCGACTCCTGCCGCAGCAGCGCCGGCGATTCCCCCGGCGACCGAGGTGGCGAGGCTCGCGATGTTCAGGGCGTACTGCGCGCCGCTGGCCTTACCCTGAAAGAGCTTGTAGGTCTCGGGGACCGAGAACACAGCGAGCGTCACCGCCGCCGAGACGGCGTTGCCCCTTAGCATTTTCGCAAGCTGCTTGGAGGCGGCCGCTCCTCTGATGGCGGTCTTGCCCGTGAGGGCGCGCAGGCCGTTGACGATCGTTGCGGACGCCTTGAATCCGAGCTTGCCGACCACCGTCTGGCTGGGCGCAATCAGAGCGTTGGAAAGCCCCGTTCTGGAGAGCTGCGAGACGACCATATGCTGAGCAAAGGACAGGCCGAACACCTGCACGCCGGCGGCGATGCCTGCCTGGATGGCGCCATTGATGTCTTTGGTCTCCCTGTACGCCATGAACGACGTCGCGAGAAACGACAGGCCGAACGCGCAGGAGCACGTGACCGCACCGGTGGCGGCGTCGTAGGCGACTGACTCAACCGTTCCTGGCTTGGTGAGGTTTACCGCCTGGTCGTAGGTGAGCTTGCCTTTGCGGACGATCTTCTCGGCGTCCTTGGGGTCGCTGACGCCAGGGACCTTGCCTTGGCTAATCTTCTTCTCAAAACCGCGGAGAACCTGCTGGTACTGGTCCTTTGGGACCTCAAGCTGCATCGGCGTGCCATCGTTCGCGACGTAGCGGTACTGATGGCTGCTCGGGTCAAAGCATGCCTCGAGGGAGCCGCGCGCCGTCTTGTAGTACTTGGTCTGGACCAGGATGCCGTCGACCCTTCGGTCGGCACCGTTCTTCGCGTTATCCCTCCCCAGGATCTCGGCCTGGTGGCCCTGGAGCCTGTCGATGATGTTGTTCGCCTCTTCGGCGAGCTCGCCGTGGCCTGCCGGGTTGTTAACCGCCGCGCGCTGCTCGACGAAAACCTCCCCATTGCTGTTGATGGCCGCTGCCGCTGCGACCGTCGCAGCTTTGGGCACCGCATCGTCCGCCCCAGCAAGCAAGCCATCGGTTGTGAAGGCGGCGTGACTCTTCTCGAGGCTGTCGAGCGCCTGGCAGCGGGAAATGAACTGTCCCCGGCACGCCTCATCGACGGTGAGCGCAAGGTTGCTTTCACCGTCGGAGGCGAAGGAGGCGGGCTCGAAGTATGCCCACTCGAAGTAGAAGAGGCTAGACTGGCTCTTTTGCTTCCCTGGGACCGCGAACGCGTCAGCGTCGGTTTTGATGTAAACGCCCTCTTCGGTCATGGCGATGCCGCTGGGCCTGAGGTCGAACTCGGCGTCGGCCCAGACAACGGTCTGTTCCCTTGGTATCGGAAATGTTGACTTCACCTTAGCGGCATTGGCTTCCGTCAACGGAAGCGGAGACTCCTGGAACGAATCGAGTAACTCCTGTGCACGGGTGTCCTCAATCGTCCCCAAAGCTTCCCATACCTTGTGCGCGTACTCGGCCTTCTCTGCATCGAGTCTTTCCGCCGCCTTTTCGTCGAGGATGGCCTTCGCGCCACTCGCTGCCCCTGCGACCGCCGCGCCTGCTTTCGTCACTGCCTCGGAGGCCCCTTCGGCAAACCTGCTCGCTGCTTCGCCCGCCGTCGTCGTTGCATCCGCAATCGCGGCGCCTGCCGCCACCGCCGTCTCAGATGCTCCCTCAGCAATCCTGGACGCCGCCTCGCTGGCGGTCTCAGAGGCCTTTTGGATCCCTTTCAGCGGGTTGAAACCTCTGTCGAATATGCCCATGGACGGACCTTTCTCGTGGGCGAATAGATAGTTCGAATCGCGTTATTTCTCATGCGGGCGTTATTATACCCCGTGCTTTATGCCCTGGATTCAGCTGCCAATACCGGCGCAGGAAACTCGAGCAAGATTGTCAAGCTCAACAACGACACATATATTCTCCTTTGATGGTCCTGGGATGACCGCTGATTTGAGTAGTCTTTGCGATAACGAGGGTCGGATGACGTCTGGGGAATCCCTCGAAAATCATCCTACACTGACAAATGCGAAGTTATAGCGAGTTCGTCCAAGGAATCCGTGCATGCCGATCACCCCGTTTCAAACCACCCGCTGCGAATCCCTACGGAAACTCAGGAATGATTAAAGGGGCGACCTGCGATTTCGCGAATCAATTGAGTCGTTTCCGAAATCGCGAATCAAGGGGCTGATTCGCCCAAATTGCGCACGAATCAGCCCTTAGGCGGTATGGTGCGTCATGGACAGGCAGCACCCGTATCGGATTAGTCGCTGAGTGGAAATAACAAATTCTTTAATTATGGGGATATAAATTTGATTTCCTTTAGGATACACCCCCATAACTATATGAATTGACCAGTTGACTCCAATGAAGATTGGAGGGTTACTGCCAGGGGTGGCGGCCCAGCGAGTGTTATTTTGCGAGCTATGCGCATTGAAAGCGACCTTTCGTGGTATAAATTACTTGCCGGAAGCCGCGGCTTTCAGAGTACGGCTTACGTGTACGTTTAACCTCCGTGGGCGACGGGGTGCCGCAAGGCGTAGAATATCGCCCACCTGTAGGGGCCTGCAGCGATGAGGGCCCCGCTTCGCCGTCGACATCGATTGCATCGTGGGACTGCTGGAAGACGAGAAATAGGGCGCCTCGCTGCTCATCCCGAGCCATGCGGAGCCGCTCCACATTTTTGAACGCCGCGTGCGCGGCTCAAATACTTGAGAAACAGACTGTGAAGTGCGGCGAAGCGCCTGTGCCCATGCATGGTCGTCGCCATTCGGTGCATATCAACGTGGGGCTGTAACGCGCCCAACCATCGAGCCCAAGAGCACCACCGAATACCCTTTCTGCATTCCTAACCAAAGGATCTCGTGCCGAAGCCCCTTGAGCATAGGACGTTATTATCGAGCGTGAGCGTTTTCGTAGGCCTCCTTGATTTCTTCCGGCAAGCCGTCGGGGATCAGCGCCTTCAGCTCGGCCTCGTTGTTGTCCTGATTCAGCTGCTCGTAGTACCAGCATTTGAACTTCAGCATGTCCAGCGCGCGGTTCATGTTCGCGATCTCCGATTCCATGTGGGCCTTCCGCTCCTCAAACATGGCCTTGCGCTGGGGGTATGTTGATGGGCCTTCCGCGCACCATTCCATGAACAGCCGGATGTCCTTGATTTCCATCCCCGCTTTCTTGAGGCATTCGATGACCCGAAGCGCCTCGAGTTCCGTATCGCCGAATTGGCGAATGCCGGACGTTCGCTCCAATCCCGGGAATAATCTCTGCTTGTCGTAATATCGCAGCGTTGAGGCTGGCAAACCGAACATCTCCGACACCTGTCCGATGGTGTACATGGCTCCTCCGCATATAGCTCGAATTCATTCCTTGACCTAAAGTCAGGTTTAGGTATTACCTTCATTCTCGTCAATAAAACAGGGAGTGCAAGGGGTTCCGTAATGCGGAAACGGTTTTGTGCCTAATACCATCGACAGGAGGAAATCGATCATGGCAAATAAACAGACGGCAGGCAGAGATGCCCTGGGGGGAGTTCGCCCCCAAATTCGCACAGCTCAACGACGACGTGCTGTTCGGCAAGGTGTGGAGCCGGGAGGGCGAGCTTTCCTTGCGTGACCGCAGCATAGTGACGGTGGTTGCCCTAATGGCGCAGGGCCTGACGGACTCCTCGTTCCAATATCATCTGATGTCCGCAAAGAACAACGGTGTGACCAGGGCGGAGATTGCGGAGATCCTTACGCATGCGGCGTTTTACGCGGGCTGGCCCAAGGCGTGGGCGGCCTTCCGCATGGCGAAGGAGGTCTGGGCGGACGACGATCCCGCCGACGCAAAGGCCTGGCACCAAAACGAGATGGCGTTTCCCATCGGTGCCCCAAACGACGCATTCGCTAAGTACTTTATCGGTCAAAGTTACCTTGCGTCCCTTTCCACCGAGCAAGTCGGTGTTTACAACGTGACGTTCGAGCCCGGCTGCCGCAACAGCTGGCACGTCCACCACGCCAAAAGCGGCGGCGGCCAGATCCTCGTCTGTGTGGCTGGGCGAGGGTTTTACCAGGAATGGGGAAAGCCAGCACAGGAACTGCACCCGGGCGATGTGGTCAACATCGCCCCGGGGGTGAAGCATTGGCACGGAGCCGCGCCCGACGGCTGGTTCTCTCATCTCGCGTTGGAGGTTCCGGGCGAGGAAGCCTCCAACGAGTGGTTGGAGCCTGTGAACGACGAGGAATATCTCAAAGCGACTAACAAGGAGGCTTAAATACCTTCGCCGTCCGCGCCGCCGAGAGCAGGGCGCCCAAATCGGCCTGAATCGCCTCTGCCTTGCTTCCAAGCTGCAACGGAGCCGAGTCGCCCGAGATGTTTACGCTCAAAAGGTGCGCATCCGGCAGCTTCGCGGTCATGCTCCAGAACGGGAGCGTGATGATGCCGGGGGTCATCTCGCCCACGCCGAGCTCCAACAACAGCACGCGGCGATCGCTGTGCTCGCACACAAAGCGCTCGTATCGTCCGAGGCTCTCGCGCCAGGCCGCACCCTGCAGAAACGTGTCATCGCGCACCCACGGCACAAGCTGCCAGCCGCAGTGGGGACATCGGGGGATATCCTCGCTGCGGATCTCGAACCCTGTCATGCCGGCGAGTATGCGCTCGACGTAGGGCTTCGCGTCGAAGAGCTCGTCGCAGCACGGCTGCTTGCACTGAAGATGCGCGACGCTTCCCTGGTAGTTGCAGACTCTCTCGGCGGGAAACGTCTTCTCGACTTGGGTGTCCACATTGGTGCTCAGGATGAAGTAGTCCTTATGGCCGATGAGGGACCGCAGGTCGAGATAGGGCTGCGAGGCCGGCTCGCGCAGCATGAAGTCGATGTATCGCGCGTAGTATGCCCATTGCTGCTCGAGGCTGGGGTAGAGGTAGTAGAAGCCGTCGAAAAGGCTCTTGAAGCCAAAGGCCTGCTGCCAGTCCTCCATTCCGGCGCGCGTCATGCCTGCGCGGTTGTAATGGTTGAACCCGGCGGCGCTCGACATGCCCGAGCCGATGCCGACGATGATGGCGTCGGCATCGTCGATAAGACTTCGAAGCCTCATCACTTCTCTTTCTAGGGACGGCATCGGGCGATCTCCTCGAAAGCCGGGGCCATATCGCCGTCAACGAGAATCGTCTCGCACGAGGCGTCGGGTGCCATGGCCTGGCTGTAATTGAACACGATGTAGGTGACGTGCTCGCAGGCGCTCGCGACCTGGGCGAGCATGCGCTTTATGATGCCGTTGCGCAGCCCCACGCCAAGTTCGAGGATGGCGACCCTGCCGTTGCGATGGGTGCGCGCGAGGCACTCGAGCTCCTCGAGCTGGGCTGTGGCGAGGGCGTCTGGATGGGCGAGACGCTGCTCGTCAATCGACGTGCGCGTGCTCCCCTCCGTCTCGAGTACGCGGTTCTCGTTGAACCCTGCACGTGCGAAGTGCCCGTCAATATTGCACGTGATCACGAAGGTGTCGGCGTGCTCCGTAAGATGCCGCAGCCCGTTCATGAGCGGGCTGAGCTCATACTCGACATACTCCTTTTGATGGAACCGCTCGACCCATCGGCGTCGCACGTTTGCATCCGGAGAGGCGAGCCCCTGCAGTATGCAGCCGATACCGTCGGCCTGGGCGAGGTCTCCGTACGCCTCCCGAAAATGAGCATCGGCTCGGAAGAGGTTGAGCCCCTCCGCCATGTCGAGCCCGTTGCTGGCGCCGATGACGATCAGATCCGCCTCGGCAAGCGCCCGGCCGATGCGAGCCGCCTTCATCGTTTCCATGTGCTACCTTCCCAGCGTCTTGCGCACGTCGGCGAGCACGTCGGCGATGTCGGCACGCATCGCCATGCCCCGGTCCTCGATTGCATGGGGGAGAAACTGCGTCTTGTTGTTTACGGCGATGTAGCTCGCCTGCGGCAATTGCGCCGTGAGAGCCCAGAACGGCTCCTGGATAAACGCAGGCGTCATGCGGCCCACGCCCAGCTCAAGGAACAGAATCTTCTGCCGCGCGTGCGCATCGATCCAGTCGGACACCTTGCGGTACTGCTCCTCGTAGAGCTCGCCCTGCAGGAAGTTGCCGTAGCCGCGAACCCAGGGGAACGCCTCGCCCCCGCAGTGCGGGCAGCGTGGCACGAGCTCTGTCGGAACCTCTAGGCCGTCTCCCATGGCCTCGATCATGCGGGAGACGGGCTCGGTCGCATCCCATACGTCATCGGTGCAGCAGCGGGAACATTGGAAAAAGCGGTGGTCGCCTTGGATCTCGGCCACCTTCTCCCACGGGTAGATCTTTACGAACTGCGTGTCCTGGTTAGTGGTGAGCACAAAGAAGTCCTTCTGAGCAAGGATGGCGTCGAGGTCCTTGTAGGGCTTGCGCAGCGGGGCGTTGAGCGTGGTGTCGAGGAAGGTGGCAAGATAGCCCCAGCGCGCCTCGGCGGTAGGCCAGCGATAGAATGAACCCTCGAAAGCACCCTTGAAGCCATAGCGCTCGGCGAACTTGCCGAAATGCCTGCGATAGGTCGCGTTGTCCTCGTAGTAGAAGTCGCCGCCGCCCGCCGCGGAGAGACCGGAGGCACCGCCCACAAGCACGCAATCGGCCTCATCGATCATGCGGGCGAAGCCCTCGATTTGCTGGTCGTAGGGCTCGGGCTCGCGGTCACTCAGCTCATAGGGCGTGCCGCCGCTGCGGTAGGCGGCCTGAAGGGAAAACGATCGGTTGGTGAGCTCGACAACGAGCTGCTCGTATAGAGTCACTGGATACCTTCTTTCAGCTATTATAAACAGGTGTCTATAAAAAGTATCCATGTTGATTTGCGACAGAGCAATGAACAGCTTTGAAGCACTGTCGATAAACGAGCGTTTGCTGGGCATTGTCGAGCATTGCAATTGGAGGAGCCGTGGAAGTAGGGAAGATCGATCGTCGCCGGCGCTATACGCTTTCGGTCATACGGGAGGCGTTCTTTGCGCTGCTGGCCGAGGTCGGCTTCGCGAAGATGACGGTGGCGGATATCTGCCGCCGCGCCGATATCAACCGCGGCACGTTTTATCTGCACTACGAGGACAAGTTCGCGCTGCTCGATGCGCTTATTGACGAGGCCTTGGCGGCGGTGCCCCCGCTCGAGGGGTCGGAGGCGGATGCCCTCTGCCAGCGTCCGCCGGCAAACGATGACTATTATCTGCTCTACTCGGATGACGACGCGTACGCCCGCGTGGCACAGCGCGTTATCGAGCGCGGCGCCGAGCAGATGGTTCCCTCAATCATGGAGAAGACCGGGCTTTCGCGCGAGGACGCCCATCTGCTCTTTGTCCACAACGTCCAGGGAAATCTCGCGGTCAACCGCCTGCTCGGTTGGAAGCGGGGACCTGAGTTCGCCCACGCCCAGGAGTTGCTCAGCGCCTATTCCGAAGGGGGCATGCGGGCGGTATCGGCCCCTTGCAGATTAATCGCGAATTAGAACATGATGGCGTCGTCGGCCGTGAAGGCATCGAGGGATCCCTGCTTGACCTGAATGCAGACGTATGTGATCCCCGAGTCGGACGCGGCGCGGAACTGACGATGCGCAGCGGGGGAAATGCGCAGCCAGTCGCCGGCCGCAAGCTCGATATCCTCACCGTCGATCGTGACCGAGCCTGCGCCCTCGAGCACGCCATAGATCTCCTCGTTTTCCTTGTGTGCATGGACGAACGGAACGCCAGCGCCGGCGGGAAGACTGTTGATACTCACCTCTGCCCCGGTAAGCCCGAGCACCTCGTGCAGCTCAACGCGGCTCTCATTGCCGATGTGGGTCTTTGCATAATTAGCCATAATGGTTCCTCTCTTGGGGTTGATTTACCTTGCAGGCATCTCCTGCGTGAGATATATTCAACGCGAAAGCGCATGCAAATACGAGTACGCACATATTTGTAACTGCGTGCCTTTTTGTGAAACCGGTATGGTCAAGGAGGTTGGGTCTCCCATGATGGCGAAAGAGGAGCTTCCGGAGTGTCCGGTCGCAACGGCAGTAGCGCTCATTGGCGGCAAGTGGAAACTGCTCATTATTCGTAACTTACGCGTACGCCCTTGGCGTTTCAACGAGTTGCGCCGCAACCTGGAGGGGATCTCTCAGAAGGTGCTTACCGACAGCCTGCGGCAGATGGAGGATGATGGGCTGGTCTTTCGCCATGACTATGGCGAGAATCCTCCCCGCGTTGAGTATGGCCTTACCGAGCTCGGCCGCCAGATGATGCCCATCATGGACTCGCTGGCAGACTTCGGCGCTTATTACAAGACAATTGTTTCGTAGCAGGCACATCGCTTAGGGGGGCGGAGCGCGGCGACGAGTACGATGGCAGTTCTCCCGTGAGGTGCGTCGCTTTCGCAGAACGTTGGTGGTGTATAGGCAACTGTAGACAAAGTGCTCGGACTCGGGTCCGAACGTCCCCTCCAGCGACCCGCTCGTGCAGCTCGTCGCTGCTACGCGGTATCCCTCTTACAAAACCGCAGGTTAGTGCATTCGAGTTACTCGAAGTCAAGTCTAATTGATGGCTCGGCTGGACGCTAGATAGCCGTCATATGTTCCGACAAGCATGACGACATATGCATTGTCATGCTTGTCGGGAATTCGCTTGCGTTCAAATCGTCGTTGTGAGCAGGGTGCCCAAATCGGCCCGTATCACCCGAGGCCCTCGCGCCACGCCGCGCCCTGCAGAAACGTGTCGTTTCGCACCCACAGCACGAGTTGCCAGCCGCACTGCGGGCATCGGGGGACCTCCTTGCTGCGGACCTCGAAGCCCGCACTGTTCACGTGGTTGTAATGATTGGCGTGAAGGCGGCCGTTGGAAAGAGGCTCATTTCTGTGGGGAAGAATCTTCTCGGTGAGTAAAGCTCGTCGGAGCGGGGATGAATCTTTGTCTGCGAGGTACGAAATGCTGGCTAGCGGTTGCGACGCCTTGTTGCGGAAGTGCCAACTGCTACAACTGCACCACCGGCAACACTCAGGGCGACTGCCATCGCACCGTTGTCGCCCGTCGCGGGTAGGGTGGTCCCGGCTGGTTTAACCGCCGCTACTGCCTTGGTGGAAACGGGATTTGCCGCGGGCTTTTCTGCCTCGGGCTGCGGTGTGGGCTCGGGCTTGGTTTCCGGTTCGGGTTTTACCTCTGGGTTCGGTTTAGCGTCAGGGCTGGGCTCGGGATCGGTCACGTCGGTTGCAATCAATTGCACGTCGCTGTCGAAGACGCAGCGGATGTAGTAGTCGTGCCGCGTTTCGCGCATAATCCCCTGGCCGCTATCGTAGTCACGGTCAACGTGTGTGCCAAGGAGGGTTGAGCTGGCGAGGTTTAGTCTATAAGGGATTTGGTCGTCGGCGTAGCCGCCTGTAAAGACTACGGTTGCTCTTACGTGATTGTCGATCATGGTCAGCGTAATAGAGACGCTGGCTTCTTTGGGGTTCTCGGTTTTTATAAGGCTTTTGGTATCGGTGTCGACCTTGAAGAGGTGGATGGTGTCGTTAAGCCCGTAGCCGAAATCCTCGGGTTTGTCGGGGAAGTCGTATACAAACGCCTCATTCTGGACCAACATGAAGGCAGGAGGGAGCTCCAAGTCATAGTTATGGTCGACAACGGTGGTAGCTGTGAAGTTGCCGTCCGTGTTGGCTTCGCTGCGGGTGATGGGCGTTGCAGCATCGGGTTCGGGCGTTTCGGCCGCTAGTGCCGAATTGGGTAGCAAGAGCTGCCCTGACACAAGAATAATCGCTCCGAAGGCGACTGCTCTAACGCCCACATGACGCTTGATGCTGCGGATAAACGAGCTGGTTCGATCGTTCTGGGTTTGTGGTGCATGCTGTCCATACATAAGGCGCTCCTTGTTCGTAGGCCGGTTTCCGCGGATCTATATTGCGCCTGGCCGATGCGGCTAGGCTCATTCACGCGAACGCTTACGCGAGCAGGGAGAAAGCTCAAGTTAATTTTCCCACAGGCGATACTTTGCGAGCAACGATTTGCTGTTCAATTCTCGGAGAGAGTCAAGACGGTCGAGGAGTTATCAGGCAATGAGATTATGTCTAGAGAACACGAACGAGAGATGTGGTCTGCGGACGACTGAATAGCTCCATCTGTTTTGGTTACAACGAAATGTGTGCCGCGCGCCTGCGGCATGAAGGAGGGAGATTCCTATGAATATCGTTGTATTGAGCGGCAGCCCGCGTAAGGGCGCCAATACCGACACCATGGTCGAGGTGTTTGCCGAGACCGCGCGTGAAGGCGGCAATGCGGTCGAGGTCGTCCGCGTTGCCAGCAAGAAAATCGCTGGTTGCCTGGGGTGTCAGTATTGCTTCGCCCACGAGGGCACTTGCGTGCAGAAGGATGACATGGCCAACGTGATCGAGTCGCTGAAAGGCGCCGATATGGTTGTCTTCGCTTCGCCTATCTACTGGTTTGATATCACCGCGCAGGAGAAGGCCGCCATCGACCGCCTGTACGCCTTCGGTGCTACGGGCTTCCCGTTCACCAAGACGGCACTTTTGCTCGATAGCCACAGCGAAGGCGTCTATGATGCGGCAATCGCCATGTACAAGGCAACCTGCGCGTACTGCAAGTGGGAGGACCAAGGCATTGTCACCATCAGCGGTATGACCGAGCGCGATAGCATGGCCTCCTCGCCCAAGTTGGAAGAGGTGCGCGAGCTCGCCCGCAAGCTCGCCTAAGGACAAGAGGAGCGCATGGCAATCAGCACAAGCGGAAATGCTTGCTGCCCTTACCAAGAGGATTGCTGATTGCCATGCAACGATGCTCCCGCGGACAATTCCGGTGTGCTAAAACGCCTTCTCGTTCAAGAATTCCCTGAACGCGGGGATGTCGAAGCCGACGAGGCCACGTCCACGTTCCCCGATAACGCCGTCCTCGAGGAGGCGGCGTTTGTATTGGCTTGCGTAGTTGCTGGCGACGCCCATGCGTTTGGCTATCTCCGAGACCCTGCTGGGGCCAGAATCGGGCAGCATCGCGAGCAAAAACTCAATGTCTTTATCGGAAAGCTCCTGATAGGTCGTTTCGAGAATTCGATCACGCAGCTCCATGCGGGCAAGCAGAGAACCCTGCTGTACATCAGGTGCACTGATTTTGGGCGAGTTCTCCGAAACATCCCATGTGCGATATCCGACGAGCTGCATCATATAGGGAAATCCGTCGACGGCCTTCACGGCATCCTCGAGCGCTTCTGGCGTGATTGAGCGGCCTCCGGCCTCAACGGTTTTGCGGAATGCGTTTGCAATTTCAACGTCAGTGATTCGTCCCAACTGATGATATTGGGAACGCCTGAGGAACGAGACGGAATCGTTACGCAGCAACGCCGATACTTTGTAGGGCAGTCCTGCCATGAGTAGGGCAACTTTTTTACCTTCGCGTACAAAGTGCTGGTAAGCAGAGGCAAATTGAAGCATTTCTTCGAGATCGACGGTGACTTCATCGATGGTGATGAGAAGTCCGATGTCATGTTTTTCGAGTTGCTTAAAGATGCCATTCATGCGCGTGCGCCAGTTGCCCTGAGCCTCTTGAGCATATGTCCAATCGATGCCCACTGGGCCAATTTGAACACCGTTTATGCGCGCGTGAGGCTGTGAGAGGTAGCTATCTGCGGCTTCTTTGGTTCGCTCGATAATATCTTCGAGCATGCCTGGCATGGCGGAGACATTTGCTGCGATCCAGTCGTGTTCAAGCGCCGTTTCTGAAAGGAGCGAGAGAAGCGCCGTCTTGCCCGTTCCCCTTGCGCCAGTAAAAATGGTCGACAGGTTGGGATCTCCCGGGCCGTTGATAAAGCCACGGTTGATGTCACGCAGGATATGCTCGCGACCCGCTAGAAAGGGAGGGACGCTTCCGAACGTCGGGGTAAAGGGGTTCTTGCTGTACTCCATGGTAGCTCCTTTGCAAGTTTTGCTAATTTTTGCAAGTTTTGCTAACTTTTGCAAGTTTTGCTAACGACTGACCAAAGGGCATCGAAGCAGTGACGCTGACATTTTTTACGCAGAAAAATAAGCAGAAATCAATTTATCTGCGTTAAAAAATAGTTGAGAAGAAAAACGACGAGTCCCGGGCGCAATGCCGTTGCGTTCTGGGCCTCGTCGCTTTGCGAAGTATCTAACGATCTCGTTGCCGTCGTCCTAGTCAAACAAACTCGGCATGTCGTTTTCCTTCATGAGGGCACCGGCTGAGGGGAGGCTCTGCGCGGTGAACTTCTCGGCCGAGACGCCGGCGCCAAGAATCTCCTCGGTCGTGCCGACGGTGGTGACCGAGCGGCCCTTCTTGGCCGTGAAAGCCTGGACGCCCTGCGTGTTGGTGGTCGTCTTGGTCTTGAGCAGTGACGTGTTGAAGTTCATCAAACGATAGTCGCTCGAGACCAGCGCAATGTCGCGATCTTCCTTGAGCACCTGGGCATACAGCAGCTTGCTGCCACCGTAGATGGCGTTCTTGAGGCGCTTGCGGTTGGTCTTGGTGACGTATCCAGAAAGCGCGACGCGCACCACGCGGCCGTTCTCAAAGACGAATAGCACGTCGGCTTTGTAGTCCTCGGGGTCGATGACCCAGATGACACTCTCGTCGGGTTCCATCTCAAGATCGGTCGGCAGGTACGAGCCCAGCTGGGCCGACTTGGTGTCCTCAAACGCTGCAACCTTGCACTTGTACACCTGGCTCTTGTTGGTAAACACGAGCAGCTCGTGCGTGTTGGAGGACGGGAACTCGATAAAGGGTTTGTCGCCGTCCTTGTACTTGAGCGTGGTCGCCTTCTTGAGCACGCGGTCCGTCATCTTCTTAAGGTAGCCATCGCGCGAGAGCATGATGGTGACCGGGTACTCCTCGACCTCGGGCTCCAGGCTTACCTCGATAACCTCATGGGGCTCAATCCTGCCCGTGCGGCGCGGCATCACGTACTTCTTGTTGACTGCGGCCAGCTCGTCGCTGATGACCTTCTTGATGTTCTCCTCGCTGGAGAGGATCTCCTCAAGCTCGGCAATCTCGCCCTCGAGCTTGGCAATGTCCTTGGTGCGGTTGAGGATGTACTCCTCGTTGATGTTGCGGAGCTTGAGCTCGGCGACAAACTCTGCCTGGGTCTCGTCGATGTCGAAACCCTTCATAAGGTTGGGCACGACCTCGGCCTCGAGCTTGGTGCCGCGGATGATGGCAATCGCCTTGTCGATGTCGAGCAGAATTGCCTCAAGGCCGTGCAGCAGGTGCAGGCGCTCGGACTTTTTGCCCAGGTCAAAGTTAATGCGGCGGCGCGTGGACTCAATACGCCACTTGACCCACTCGTGCAGGATCTGGCGCACGCCCATAACGCGGGGATAGCCGTCGACCAGCACGTTAAAGTTGCATGAGAACGAATCCTGCAGCGTAGTCGAGCGATAAAGCTTCGCCATGAGCTTGTCGGGGTCGACACCGCGCTTAAGATCGATGGCGATACGCAGGCCCGAGAGGTCGGTCTCGTCACGGATGTCAGCGATCTCCTTGACCTTTCCCTCTTTGGAAAGCTTGACGATGCGATCGATGATGACATCGGTCTTGGTAGTGTAGGGGATCTCGTAGACCTCGATAATGCGCTCTTCGGGAATCCAGCGCCAGCGGGAGCGGATCTGGAAGCTGCCAAGGCCGGTCTCGATAATCTTTTCCATCTCCTCGCGGCGGTAGATAATCTCACCGCCGGTCGAGAAGTCGGGCATGGGCATATATTCGAGCAGATCGCAGTTGGGATCCTGCAGGTAGTGCATGGTGGCGGTGCAGACCTCGTTGAGGTTGAAGCCGCAGATGTCAGACGCCATGGCGACGCCGATGCCCTTGTTGGCCGAGACGAGGATGTTGGGGAAGGTGGTGGGCAACAGACGCGGCTCCTTCATGGCGCCGTCGTAGCTGTCGACAAAGTCGACCGGGTCCTTGTCGATGTCCTTGAAGATCTCGGCACTGATGGGGGAGAGCTTGGCCTCGGTGTAACGCGAGGCGGCGTAGCTCAGGTCGCCCGAATAGTACTTGCCAAAGTTGCCCTTCGACTCCACGAAGGGGGCGAGCAGCGCCTCGTTGCCGGTGGCCAGGCGCACCATCGTCTCGTAGATTGCGGCGTCGCCGTGCGGGTTGAGCTTCATGGTTTGACCCACGATGTTGGCGCTCTTCTGGCGCTCACCTTTGAGCAAGCCCATCTTGTACATGGTGTAGAGCAGCTTGCGGTGCGAGGGCTTAAAACCGTCGATCTCGGGGAACGCACGCGAGACGTTGACGCTCATGGCGTAGGGCATGTAGTTGACCTCGAGCGTCTGCGTGATCGGTTGATTGGTGACCTCGGAGTGCAGGCCGATGACGTTCTCGGCGTTGACCTGCTTTTTCTTTGGCTGGTTCTTCGTCTTCTTCTTTGCCACGATTTCCTCTTGAACTTCTTATGGGCCGTCGTTATCGATTTGCTGCTACTGCAGGTCCAGCTGGTCCAGGTATTCCTTGCCGTGCTCCGAGATATGGCGCTTGCGGCCCGCCTCGTCGCTGCCCAGCAGAAGGTTGAACATGGTCTCCATCTTGGTGACGTCTTCGGACTCCACCTTGATCAGACGACGCGTCTCGGGGTTCATGGTGGTGAGCCACATCATGTCCGGGTCGTTCTCACCAAGACCCTTGGAGCGGTTGATGGAGCACTTCTGGTCGCCGATCTCCTTAAGAATGCCGTTCTTCTCGAGCTCGGTGTAGGCAAAGTAGGTCTTCTCTTTGCAGTTGATCTCGTAGAGCGGCGACTCGGCGATATACACGTAGCCTTCGTCGATAAGCGTGGGCACCAGGCGATAGAGCATGGTGAGCACGAGCGTACGGATGTGATAACCGTCGACGTCGGCGTCCGTACAGATGATGACCTTGTTCCAGTTGAGGTTGTCCAAGTCAAAGGCGCCCAGGTTCTTGATGCGCTTGTCCTTGATCTCCACGCCGCAGCCCAGCACGCGCATGAGGTCCATGATGATGTCGGACTTAAAGATGCGCGGATAGTCCTCCTTTAGGCAGTTGAGGATCTTGCCGCGGACGGGCATAACGCCCTGGAACTCGGCATCGCGCGAGGTGCGAATGGCGCCTGCTGCCGAGTCGCCCTCTACGATGTAGATCTCGCGACGGCTCTTGTCCTTGGAACGGCAGTCGATGAATTTCTGCACGCGGTTGGCCATGTCGGTCTTCTGCTGCAGGTTGGTCTTGATGCTCTGACGCGTCTTCTCGGCATTCTCGCGCGAGCGCTTGTTGATGAGCACCTGCTCCACGATCTTGTTGGCGGCATCTTTGTTCTCGATCAAGTAGGTCGAGAGGCGCTCCTTAAAGAATGCCGTCATGGCCTGCTGGATAAAGCGGTTATTGATGGCCTTCTTGGTCTGGTTTTCGTAGGACGTCTGGGTGGAGAAGCAGTTGGTCACCAGCACCAGGCAGTCCTGGACGTCCTGCCACTTAATGCCGCTCTCGTTTTTGTTGTATTTGCCCTGTTGCTTAATGTAGGCATCGATGGCGCTGGTGAGGGCACTGCGGGCCGCCTTTTCGGGTGAGCCGCCGTTCTCGAGCCAGGAGGAGTTGTGGTAGTACTCCTGCATCGTGAAAGTGCGCGAGAAGCACATGCAAGCAGTGATTTTTACGTTGTAATCGGGCAGATCCTCGCGATCGCGACCGCGACGGTCGGCCTCGATAAAGAAGGGCTCGGTAAGGTAGTCGGTACCGACCTTCTCGAGCACGTAGTCCTCGATGCCCTTGGGATAGCAGAAGTCCTCTTCGGAAAACTCGCCGTCGTCGCCCTCGATGTGCAGCCGGAAGGTCACGTTGGCGTTGACCACGGCCTGGCGGCGCATGGTCTCGCGATACCAATCGTGGGGGATGCTGATGGAGGTAAAGACCTCAAGATCGGGGCGCCACTTGATGGTGGTGCCGGTGCGGTCCTCGTCGCTGGGCTCAACCTCGAGTGCCTTCTTTTTGGCGCCGACGACCTTGCCCTTCTTAAAGTGCAGGGAGTACTTGTTGCCGTCGCGCCAAACCGTGACGTCCATGTATTCGGAGGCGTACTGGGTTGCGCACGAGCCCAGGCCGTTGGTGCCGAGCGAGAAGTCGTAGTCGCCGCCCTGGTTGTTGTTGTACTTGCCGCCGGCGTAAAGCTCGCAAAAGACGAGTTCCCAGTTAAAGCGCTTCTCGGAGGGGTTCCAGTCAAGCGGGCAGCCGCGGCCGTTGTCCTCTACCTGAATGGAGCCATCGCGAAAGGCGGTAAGGGTGATGAGCTTGCCGTAGCCCTGGCGCGCCTCGTCAACGGCGTTGGACAGGATCTCGAAGGCGGCATGCGCGCAGCCGTCGAGCCCGTCCGAGCCAAAGATGACGGCGGGGCGCAGGCGTACGCGCTCCTCGTCCTTGAGCTGACGAATACTGTCGTTACCATAGTTTGCGGTGTTTTTTGCCATGCTCGCTCTCTCGATGCTCCTTTGCCGCGTTTTAGTCATATAGATAGTCAAGGTAGCATAGCCCAGCCCTTGGGCGATTCCAACCAACACGAAATCCATCGAACAATCGTTCGGAGTTCGATGGGGATTCGCTTGCTCGCACAAAACCGAGTCGGTATTGTGCGAGCAAGTTTGAATAGCGAACCGAAGTTGTAATGTCCGCATAGCGATGACGAATGAGCCGAGTCGGCGTCTCTCACAAAAGTAACTAGGAGCTAGCGGGGCCTATCCGAATTGACCTCATTGGCGGTATCGGCTTCGAGCGCCGTGCGGCGGGTGCTGTAGGCGACGAGGCCGGCGCCTGCCGCGGCGAGTGCTGCAGCGGCTGCCGTAAGGGGAGCGCATGTATCGCCCGTGCCCGCAAGCGCACCCGCTTTTCCGGGGCGCTTGCTATTGTTGTGGTCCTTGCCGCTGCTGGAGCTGCTTCCGCCGTAGCCGCCGCCCTTGTCAGCACCGCCGCCACTCGAGCCGCCACCGTCGCCCGCCGTCATCGGTGCATCGTGAAGCCCCGTCGTATCCGCGCTGTCGCATACGCCGACCTGAACTTCTGAGCGTTCGCATGCCGCGTCGGGCGCATGAAGCTCGTGCAGTACGGAACCCAGCGCCGAGTTTGCACCCGGTCGAATTTCCTCGAGCGTTACGGGATCGAGCGCCACCAGATTATGCGCCTTCGCATACAGCGTTACGCGTTTGCCCACTTCGTCGCTCCAGCTCTCGGGGATGGCGAAGCTCATGCGGAACTGTGCCGTGCAACCCGGTGCCAGCACGGCGTTGCCGTTGTCGGCTACCAGCGGGTGCGTTGCAAAACGTGCGCCCAGCGTCTCGAGCGCGTACTTCACGTGTGCCATGTCTTTGGCCGAAGCATCCTCGGCAAGCTCTGGATCGTAGATCGAAACCATGCGTGCGTTCAGTCCGAATCCGATGGATGCGCTGGAGAACGGCTGGCTGGAGCCCTCTCGGTACAGATCGATCGTGCCGGCGGTCAGCAAGGTGTTGCCGTCGTTTCGCACCGTGACCATGAAGGATTCGCCTGCTGCTCCGGGTACCACCGCGCCCGAGGTAGCGACCGCGCCCGTCGGAGTGGCACACGCCACCAAGGGCACTTCGATGCCGTGCAGCTCTGCCTCGCTCTTCTCCGCGCTCACAATGTGCGTGGCGAGTGCGGAGAGCATGCCTCCCGACGTCAAAAATGTCGTTATCTGATCGACGGGATGGTCCAGCTCGCACATCACGAACGGCTCCGTGAACAGATCGCCTGCCAAGGTGCTGGCGAAGATGCGGAAGTGCTTGCCCATCACTGCTACCGGGTTGCCTTCTTCGTCGTAGGTTTGTCCCACCTTGCCATCGGTGTTCTCTACATAGAGCACGCACCTGCCGTTGTTGCTTACGCTAAACGATGCCGGGCCACAGCCTGCGGCACCCACGGGCTGCGTTGCAAATGCCGATGCGCCTCGCGTCCAAGTAATATGCTGCAGTTGCTCGTTGACGGTTGCCAAAAAGCCCGAATGTTGTGGCCATGGCACCGCATGAGGTACCGTGGCGTCTGGTGACATAACGTCCCAGCACGCAATGGACTGGCCGATTACGGCGTACGATGCGCAGCCGCAACCGTCTGCGGTCTCGTACGCAACGGACACCACCATTTTGCCGTTGATATTCTCGGGCTTGCCCAGCTCGATACTCGACGGTGCTTGCGGAAAGCGGAGGACCTGACGGAACGTGAGACTGTCGCCCAAATCATCCGACCACAAGGTAAAGCATTCCAGCGCAACCTCGGCCTCGCTGCCGAGCGCCTTTTCTGCGGTGGTTCCGCGGCGGTGGAGGTAGGCACCCGACAGGCGCCCGTCGACGAGCGTCTTGCCCACCGTGATACGCGGGCACTGCAGACAATGGTAGCCATCCTCCTGAAGGCGGCCGCGCGAGATGCTGCGCCACGACGTATACGACACCACGCGAACTTCGCTATTACTTATGCGCAGGCGCACGACGGACAGTATGCCGGCTGTGCTTGCCGTATCGAAAAGGGTGTTGTCACCTGCGGGGCGCTCGCCCGAGATCAGCAGCACGTAGGCGTCCTGGTTTCCTCTTCCGTCCGTATATTCCACCACGTCGAAGTCGTAATCGAATATGTCGTCGCGCTCCACGTCGCCCTCGCCAAACCCAAGGGGAAAGTCCACGGGAGTGGGAGCGGACCACGTGCCGTTTGCCTTTGTGTGCACCACCAGGCGCGAGCGGCCATTGTCGCCGTAGCGCACCGAGGCGATACGGAACAGACATTCTACGCCGGCAATCATTGCCAGCTTCATGTGGGCTTCGCTGAGCACGCCAGTAAACAGCACGTTGTCGCTCGAGGGCTTGATGCCGCCACGCTCGTCCTCCGATACACCAGCAGAATTGGCGTTGGGGTCCGCAGCGGCGTCCTTCGCCTGCCCGATATAGGTGTACTCATACATCGGCGCGGCGTTTTCGTCGTTCTCTATCAGTGTATGGACGAAATGCTCGATTTGTCCCGTGTCGTCGCTTTCTGCATCCGCCTCGAGCTCAATGCGCGTGACCGCTTGATCCCAATCGCGCACGACAGGCGCGACGTTTACGGCAGTGGCCTTAACCTCGGCGCGTGCGAGCAGCTCGGCGTTGGTGACGATGGTGGCCGATGCGATAAATTGCGGCACGCCGCCTGCCTCGGCGTTGCCGGCCGTGCCGAAGCAGGCATCCAACGTGTAAGGCGTATCTCCACCCAATGCGAGCTCAGAGCGCTGGAGCACATACTGGTTGCCATTGTTCACCGACATATTCCACGAATCGAGGAGTGTGGGCCACGACCCCGACCAAGCCTTGGTGGTCCACTTGAACATTACGAACTGGAGTATCACATCGACATCGACGTCTGCACCTACGCGCAGTCGCGGAAGCTGGTGTCCATCTGCCTTCTCGTACCCAATGAACAGCGTGAGGGATGCGGCGCCGCGCACGGCAGACGAAGCGACGCCTGCAACACCGGCGCCAAAGGTGACGGCAAGCCCGATCTGGATGGTGAACGAGCCCGAGGTGTTTGAATAGTCGAGCGAAATGTTTTTAAAAAACGCCGCGCCGCTGCCGTGCGTGTGGGCACCCACGGCGAACGCCAGCTTCGCCAGCACCCAGGGGTTGACGTTTAGGAAAAACGGCACCGGTCCTAGGGTAAACTGCTCGGTCCAATTGAGGTCGGTTCTTACCTGGAAGAGGGCCTTAATATTGCCAAATGCGGGGTCGTTGTTGTCACCCCAGGTTTTGTCCACCCAGTCGTAGGCGAGCGATCCGTACAGCTGTGTGGCGATATCCATCGTAAAACGCGGCGTGCAGTGGTGACGAAGCAGCTTAGTGTTCCTTGGATCGGTGCCCGAACCGGCACTCATACTTTTGTACTGATTCCACTTCCCCTCCATCTCGTCGAGGTAGCGGTTTGCCTGCTTGGCGCCCGACTCGCGCGGTGACTTCTTCCAGTACTCCGGATCCGGATTGCCCGAATCGTTCATGTAGCCGACCGGTTTGTATCCTCCGCCAAACAGCACGTATCCGGCAAAAGAGAAATCGAACAAAATGGGGAACGAGGGCATCCAGCACGTGAACTTATTGCCGCCGATGCCGGGAAACGCCGCCGGGAAATCAAACGGAGTAATCTCTTGGTCCATGGTGGTGGGGACGATAGTGGTCGAGCCCGATTCTGCCTTTGCGGCCGGCGCGGTGACAACGGCCATGGGGGAGGAGAGTGTATAGGTCTTGCCCTGATAGTCGAGGACAAAGCGCAGCTTGCATCCTTCCTCCAGAAGGCCCGAAGCTGCATCGAGGAACGTGTCTTCGAGTGTGAACGTTGCCAGATTATCCGAACCCGATGCACTGGCCTTGACTTGGCCAATTTGCGTGACGGTTTCGGATGAGCTGCTCGTGGCGGGCATTACCTTGTTGATGCACAGCGTTGCCTGTCCACCCTGTGGCAGATGTGCCTGCACGGTAAAGGCGTGCGTGTCGGGTTGGTCGTTTCCGGCGTCGTCCTTCGGCAGTGCCATGAACGTGGCGTCGGCGTACTGGATGTCCCACTCGTCGAAC
This sequence comes from Collinsella sp., assembly GCA_019414345.1. Classification (GTDB taxonomy): domain Bacteria; phylum Actinomycetota; class Coriobacteriia; order Coriobacteriales; family Coriobacteriaceae; genus Collinsella. The sequence goes on along the minus strand of DXMF01000026.1, from coordinate 9,970 downwards.
GTAAGCTGGCGAAAGTACGGCTCACCGTCGGAAAGCGGACGTGTGGGCGCGGTAATGGCGGTGCCGCCCTGGATGCGCGTGAGGGGGATCTCGACATCACGGTAGCCCGCCATGCTGATGGAGATGCCACCGTTAAAGTCGTACGCGTCGAGAAGCGTTGCCTCGTCCACGTAGCCTTCCGAAAGCGGCGCGACATCAAAGATGGCCGTGCCCTCGTCGTCGGTAGTGGCGGAGATCTGCTTGCCCGCGGCATAACGCGACGCGAGCGTGACCTGGGCTCCCTTGATGGGCATATTCTTGTTGGCGACGTCGACCACGACCACACCAAACATGGTGCGCGAGAGAACGAGCACCTTGAAGGGGTCTTCTTCGTCGGCATAGGCCTCGGTGGGGGCGAATGGCAGTATGAAGGCGTTTGCGCTGCTCGGCACGCGAGGCAGCATGATGCCTGCCAGCGAGGATGCTCCGGCGATAAGTAGCGAACGACGATCAAGCATTTTGGGCTCCCATCCCGCAAATAACGGAGGAAATAATCCTATTTTGCGAGAAGGTGCCCCGTGGCGGTAGTGCCGTTCAAGGGTCAAAATGTCCAAATTGATCGAGCGAAGCGCCGGGTTCCGGAACGCGTTCGATGCGCTTGGCAGCCCGGTCGCTAACGCAACATATGCGCGACCAGCTCGGCGCGAGTTCCGATACCAAGCTTGGCATACACTCCTGATAGGCGGTTTTTAACAGTGCCCGGCGATACTTCCATGTGGCGTGCGATTTCGGCGTTGGTCCATCCGCGGCAGGCGAGCATGGCCATGGTGAACTCCGTGGTCGTTAAATCGTCGGCCACGTCCTCGCCCGAATCGGGGTTGTGGATGCGCCGCCAGCCGTAGCTGAATCGATACGTAATCTCGATGATGCGTGCGAAATCGTCAGGGTATTGCGCTTTTAGGCACGCCTCGATGAGCCCCTGTAAAAGGCCGTGGTGCTCGCCAATGAGCTCGATAAGGCCGTCGGGGCGCGCAATGTCCCAAGCGGCTCCGAAATGTGCCTTTGCGGCGTCGATGTCCTTGAGGCTCATGCATGCCATGGAAGCCGCCAGGTGCAGGAACAGTTCCGAGATGGGATAGCTTCCCTGTTTCATGATCAGGGCATTTTCCACCATGCCCAGGCTGCGGCCATATTCGCCGCGCAGATACAAGGCGTGCGCCATCACGTAGCTGGCGAACAGGCGCAGGCCTTCGGGCAAATGCGCCGCAAGCGGATAAAACTCTTCGGCGGAATACGGGGAAGGCAAGTGCAGCAGGACGCTCGCGGCCGAGGCGAACAGGATATGCACGGCGTGGACGGCAGGCGATTCCTCGTCGGCCGGCGTATCGAGGATGCCAGTAAGGCACCGGCGGGCATCGGCGATACGGTTGAGCGACAGACTGGCGTATCCGCAGATAAAGCATGCGGAATAGCGCAGTGCGGGGTCGGTGGCGTCAAGATAGGGGCGCGCCGTCTTGGCAGCGAGGGTGGCCTGTCCGCGAAAGTACAGCGCTTCTGCCGTGGCAATGGCGCGCGAATCGGGGTCGGAAATTCCTGCAACCGCAGCGTCAATCTGCCCCGGCACAAAGGCGGTGCACATCAACGGCATGGGAACGCAAGGGTAGCCATCGCAGTCCATCTTCCATCTCCCAACAGCTGGCAACAATAGCAGCAATTGTACTCCTGTTACTCGGGACTGGAATTTGCGGGTATGGCATACGATTACGCAGAACGTATAAAGGAAGAGCCTATTGGCGATGCTGCCAAGGTGGCTGCCGAAGCCTAGCTGAGCTCGACAGTAGGAAAAATTGCCACCCTTGTAAAAATCTCTGACGCAGCAATGGGAAACGTACCTCGTTCTGCATATAATGATGGCATATGACGGTGCGTTTGCATACGTGTGACGCATTCCCATCGAACCGAAAAGGAGCTTTGCATGGATTCCAACAAGCGTCCCGACGACATGGTGCGTATCACCACTTCCGAACTTGCCCAGGTGTTCATCGATGAGCAGGTCGCTGCAATCCGCGAGCAGATCGGCGACAAGAAGGTCCTGCTGGCCCTTTCCGGTGGTGTCGACAGTTCGGTTGTCGCGGCCCTGCTCATCAAGGCCATCGGCAAGCAGCTTATCTGCGTGCACGTGAATCACGGCCTGATGCGTAAGGGCGAGAGCGAGCAAGTCGTCGACGTCTTCAAGAACCAGATGGACGCCAACCTGGTCTATGTGGACGCGACCGATCGCTTCTTGGATAAGCTCGTGGACGTCGAGGAGCCCGAGGCCAAGCGCAAAATCATCGGCGCCGAGTTCATTCGCGTGTTCGAGGAGGAGGCCCGCAAGGTTGGCGACGAGGTCAGCTTCCTCGCCCAGGGCACCATCTACCCCGACATCCTGGAGTCCCAGGATGGCGTGAAGGCCCACCACAACGTGGGTGGCCTGCCCGAGGACCTGCAGTTTGAGCTTTGCGAGCCCGTCAAGCTGCTGTACAAGGACGAGGTCCGCGTCGTGGGCCGCGAGCTCGGTCTGCCCGAGAACATGGTCGAGCGTCAGCCGTTCCCCGGTCCCGGCCTGGGCGTCCGCTGCCTTGGTGCCATCACCCGCGACCGTCTTGAGGCGCTGCGCGAAGCCGACGCCATCGTGCGCGAGGAAATCGACAAGGCAGGTCTGACCATCTGGCAGTACTTCGCCGTGGTGCCCGACTTCCGTGCCACCGGCGTGCGCGAGGGCAAGCGCGCCTACGACTGGCCCTGCATCATCCGCTGCATCAACACCGTCGACGTGATGACCGCCGAGGTGCCTGAGCTCGACTGGGCACTGCTCAAGCGTATTACCGCTCGCGTCACAGCCGAGGTTCCCGGCATCTGCCGTGTGTGCTACGACCTCACGCCCAAGCCCGTCGGCACCGTTGAGTGGGAGTAAGCTTTTTGGGCTGCTTTGATCATAGTTCCATGAATGGGGAGGCCTCGCGCGATTGCGCGGGGCCTTCTTTTTCGAAAAGGGCTGCCGTCGTGGTGTTGCCACTGTCCATCGTGCTTGCCATCGCCTCTGGTGTCGCTCCTGAGCAGGGCTGGTTTGCGACGAGAACTAGCAGGGCTTGTTGGTGGCACGAGCGAAGCAGGTTGTTTCGCATTGAGCGCTCCGGGCAGAAGAAGGCCATAATGGAGTGCGCGCACAATTTGTTTTAGAGGAGGATGCCGTATGGCAAAAGACGAACAAACAAGCTGGATTGTTGAGATGCTCATGGCCAGTACGTCGGTGGCGCCCGCGGCTCTTTTGGAAGAGGTTATGGCAGATGAGCGCTGCGTGGCTTTTGGCCCCATCCACCATTTTATTGTGGGCGCGGTGCTGCTTGCGTGCTGGCGCAACGCCGAAGCATCTGGGGAGCGAGATGCGATGCTCAAAGACGATCTTGCCGATTTGATGTCTCGGTCGGATTGCGTGCCGGGGGCGACGTGTGCCCGTTGGGGCGTGTGCGGGGCAGCTGCGTCTGCGGGCATGGCATATGCAATCGTGCGCGGCAATGCGCCGCTGCGTAGTGAAGGCTGGCAGGAGGGGCAGCTTATGGTTTCGGAGCTGCTCGCCGCCATCGCGCGCTCGGGAAGCCCGCGGTGCTGCAAGCGAGATGCGCGCGTGGCGATTCGTGAGGCCGTTTCGTTTTTTAACGCGCTCGGCGGACCACAGCTTAAAGCATGGGAGAAGACGCCAGCCTGCGATAGCTATGCGGTCAATACAGTGTGCATGGGCGAAAAGTGCCCGTATCATCCGTCCTTTATCATCCAATAGGGAATCGGGTGCCCCAATAAGGGTTGGGCAGATGTGACAAAGGGACAGTCCCTTTGTCACATTATCGGCGGTATGCGCGGGATGGTACGTCACGCGATGTGCCGTCCTGCTCGTTTTTTGGCGCGCTTCGTTACATTCCTCACTGGCGCCGGTAAAAAATGGGGATAGAGTAGGACAAACGCGTCGAATACGAACGGCGGGGGAGAGCGGGCAAGGTGCCTGCGCAGGAGAGGTTGCCGTCCATGCTGGAGCTCAAAGGAATTTGCAAAAGGTACGTTATGCAGTCGTTTACGCAGGTGGCGCTCGACAGCGTGAGCCTGTCTTTTCGGGATAACGAGTTTGTGGCCATTCTGGGGCCCTCGGGTTCGGGTAAGACCACGATGCTCAACGTTATCGGCGGACTCGACCACTTTGACTCGGGTGACCTGCTGATCGACGGTATTTCGACCAAGGACTTTCACGATCGTGATTGGGATGCCTATCGCAACAACCGCATCGGCTTTGTGTTCCAAAGCTATAACCTCATTCCACATCAGACCATTTTGGAAAACGTGGAGCTGGCGCTTGCGCTCACGGGCGTGGGGCACGCCGAGCGCCGCCAGCGTGCGCGCAAGGCGCTCGAGGCCGTTGGTCTGGGCGAGCACGTGAACAAGCGCCCGAGTCAGCTTTCGGGTGGACAGATGCAGCGCGTGGCCATCGCCCGCGCCCTGATTAATGATCCCGAGATTGTGCTGGCAGACGAGCCGACCGGCGCTTTGGATTCCACAACGTCCGTGCAGGTCATGGACTTGCTCAAGGACGTCGCTCGCGACCGTCTGGTTATCATGGTCACGCATAATCCCGGTCTGGCGTACGAGTACGCCACGCGCATCGTCAACCTGGCGGATGGCAAGATCACCGACGATTCTGATCCTTTCGATGTCGCTGACGCCACGCGCCGCGAGGCCAAGCCTACGCGCAAAACCTCGATGAGCTTTGTGACGGCGCTGGGGCTTTCTGCCCGAAACCTTATGACCAAGAAGGGCCGTACGGCCATGACGGCCTTTGCGGGCTCGATTGGCATTATTGGCATCGCGGCGATTTTGGCGCTGTCCAATGGCGTAAACGGCTACATCAAAAAGGTCGAGGAGGATACGCTTTCGAGCTACCCGCTTACCATTTCCAAGCAGGATTACGACCTGTCGTCCATGATGGGCGAACAGGGGGCCACGGATGACGATACGTCCAAGAACGAGGGTTCGTCCGACGACGGTGCCGACGGCAAGGCTCAGGGAACCAAAAAGATTCCCGTGGTCACGGCCGTAAAGGATATGTTTGCAAGTGTTAAGTCCAACGATATGACGAGCTTTAAGGCATGGCTCGATGCCGGCGGCGACGGTATCGACAAAGAGGTCAATGCCATCCAGTACGGTTACGGCGTGACGCCGGTTGTCTATCGTGCCGGCAAGGGCGATGAGAAGCCTGTCCGGCTGGTGCCCAACGCTATGACCGAGGCCATGAGCGGTGGTGCGAGCTCGGCGGCAACGGTGAGCATGGACTCCATGGGGACCTCGGTCTTTAACGAGATGATCGACGATCAGAGTCTGCTCGACAGCCAGTACGATGTCGTCGCCGGCCATTGGCCTACGTCTGCTCACGAAGCCGTAATGGTGCTTTCGAGCCGTGGAACGGTGGGCGACTATACGCTTTACAGCATCGGTGCGCTGGATATCGATGAGCTCAACGACCTGGTGAACAGTGCCATGGCCGCCGACGGTAAGATTGAGACGCCTGAGAGCGGCGCCGACTTTACTTACGACGATGCGCTGTCCACGACGTTTAAGGTGTTGTCGCCGGCCGATGCTTATCGCAAAAACGAAGAGACCGGCATGTGGACTGACATGTCTGGCGACGCCGACTTTATGACGGCCAAGGTTGCCGACGGTATTGACGTGCACATTGTGGGCGTGGTGCGACCTAACGAGACGGCCAACGCGAGCGCGTTGTCTCCGGGCATTGCCTATACGCATGCGTTGACTCGCCAGCTTATGGAGCGCGCCGCCAATTCGCAGATCGTGCAAGAGCAACTTGCCCACCCCGAGACGGATGTCTTTACGGGCAAAACTTTCGACGAACTGCAAGGCGAGGCCAAGCAAGGCGTGGATCTGGGCAGTATGTTCAGTGTGGACGAGGCGGCGCTCAAGAGCGCGTTCTCGTTCGATGCGTCTGCACTCTCGGGTGCTGCCGGTGGCATGGATTTTTCGGGCATCGATTTGTCGGGCCTGGATATTGACCTTTCGGGCGTTGGCAAAGACATCGACTTAAGCGACATCATGGCCAAAGCGCCGACCCCCGATTTCTCGGGTATCTTTGATGGTCTGGAGCTCACGCCCGAGCAAATGCAACAGGTGGGAACGCTTGCCAACCAACTATTTGAGGGCTTTTTGCAGTCTGATCAGTTTAGGGCGCTGTCACCCGAAGATCTCAAAGACGCGTCAAAGCTTGCTGCCGCATTCTCGGCGTATCTCGAGAACGATGTTGTGGCGCAGCAGTGCCTGGCACAGCTCAAGGCGCTCGGCGGCGATGCCCTGGTCGAGCGTCTGCAACAGGCGATGACCGACTATGTCCAAAATCAGTTGGCTCCGTATCTGCAGCAGGCTATGGATCAGGTGATGAAGGCGATCAGCGAGCAGGTGGCAACGACCGTGTCGACCCAGCTTAAGGCCGGCGCGGCAGGGCTCATGGACCAGATGGTGACGCAGATGTCTTCGAGTTTTGCCAACCTGGCGAGCGCCATGCGCGTGGATGCGAGCGCCTTTGCTCGTGCCATCCACTTCAACATGGACGCCGAGGACCTGAGCTCGCTCATGATGAGCTATGCCAAGGCGTCGAAGCTCACCTACGACAACAATCTGACCACGTTGGGCTACGCGGATGAAGCGGATCCCATCTCGGTCAAGATTTTCCCGCGTGACTTTGAGGCCAAGGAGCGCGTACTCGACCATATCGATGCGTACAACAAGCAGGTCAAAGCCGCCGGCCACGACGAGCAGGCAATCTCGTACACCGACTACATGGGCATCATCATGGGCTCGGTGACTGATATCGTGAATACCATCAGCTTGGTGCTCATCGCGTTCGTGAGCATCAGCCTGGTCGTGAGCTCCATCATGATCGGCATCATCACCTACATCAGCGTGCTGGAGCGCAAAAAGGAGATTGGCATCCTGCGCGCGATCGGTGCGTCGAAGCGCAACGTGGCAAACGTGTTCAACGCCGAGACCTTTATCGAGGGCCTCATCGCCGGTGTCTTTGCCATTGTCGTTGTGGTGCTCGTGAGTTTTCCGGTTAATGCCTGGGCGCTTGCTGCCAAACAGGTACCCAATCTGATGAGCTTGCCCGTGCAGGATGCGCTGGCGCTCATTGCAATTTCGGTGCTGCTGACGGTCGTTGCCGGCCTGCTGCCGGCCCGCAGTGCATCCAAGAAAGACCCCGTGGAAGCCCTGCGCTCCGAATAATGTGACAAAGGGACTGTCCCTTTGTCACATTGAGTGACATGTAAATCGAGGTCTAATACTTTTCCCGAGAAGTGAACGAGTCAAAATGGACCCCCGAAGCATCGACACTTATTGAAGGCGGTTTCCTGCGGTTTTGCCAGCCAAATCCTGCGGGTTTGGCGTCTAAAAATGTCGATGCTTCGGGGGTCCAAATATAGCCGTTCACTTCTCGGGAAAAGTATTAGACCTTGAGATATAGACGGCGTTTGCGAGCGTCAATTAGAGCGTAAGTTGCTAGTCCTCCTTTGCGGAGAGCATGAGGCTAATTTCCGGATGGGTGTACTTGTCGAACTCTTCTTTGGGCTCGGTGTCAAAGGTGTAGTACGACTTGATAGATTCGTCCTCCGTCTTGATGCTGATTTCTTCATATAGGGATCCGGCTAAAAATGCCTGTTTAAATTCATCCGACAGGCTGCATGGCGTGAGGAGGCCCGGTGTGGCAACGGAAATGCCTAACCCGTTGAGCGGGGGGGGGCGCAGAGTGTCGCGATATCCTGCTCGCTGCAGGCGAGGTTGTCTGCAAGGCTTGCCTCGGGGTCGATCTGACTGGTGTAATCGACGTCCGTGAGCATGCCATCTGCATCGAAAGAAAGGTAGACATAGGCTGCTTGAGCGCCGAGGTCATTATCACGCAGATAGCCGATAATGCGGTAGCCGTAGTCATGATACGACTCGTATGGGTCGTCTGCCGCGACGCGTTTGCACACGGGCTCCAAGGCATCTTGCGCGGCGAGCACGCCGGCGACCTCCGCGGAGCGGTCTTTGTTGGTTTGGGCTACCGCAAGTCTGCTCTGCAGCTCCTTCCACTGTTTGCCCTGCATTCCAAAGCGCGGCGCAAGAGCGCAATAGCAAAAGATGACGAGTTCGATTGCGGTGAGTGCAATGGCGGTATATATGCCCGCGGGTTGGAATTCCTTTTGGTGGAACGCGATATCGTTGATCATTTGGAGCGGCAACATCAACAGGCATGCTACGAACGACATGACGAGTGCGGTCGCTGCGATCTTGGGGTACGTGCAGTACCGCTGGATGCGTTTCTTTTCTTGCTCGGTGAGCAGCTGCATGGGGCCTCGACTCTCATCGTTTTTCGAGGGCGATGCGCATACGCTCTTGAGTATATAAGTGGAGGGTGTCTGTTGTTCAGACATGGCGGTCAGCAGCGTGCTGTTGGTGATCGATTGATCGCGAACGTCCTCTTTTGGACAAGGAAAAAGTGGCGAGTGGGGGAGCTGCTGTGGGGCGGCCCTGCTTGCTGTTTGCGGGCGCCATTCACCTTCGTTGCACAGGGATGGTCGGAGGGCTGGTTGGTGTCAAGCAACCGCCTCCGCCTTGTGGGCTGCCTCGGGGACAAGGCATAATGCATGTGACAAAGGGGCAGTCCCTTTGCCGCATTGATTTGAGAGTAGATGTTGATGATTCTATCGTTGGCCCCTATGGAGGGGATTACCGGGCACGTGTTCCGTCGCGTGCATGCGGAGTGCTTCGGTGCGCTCGACTGCTATTACACGCCGTTTTTGCCGCCGCCGCGGGTGGGCAACCGCTTTGGCGGCAAGGCGTTTAAGGAAATCGATCCGGCTAACAACCAAGGGCTTAACGTGGTGCCTCAGCTGATGTCCAAGAACGCGGATGAGTTTGTGTGGGCGGCGCGCGTGCTCGCCGACATGGGCTACCGCGAGGTTAATCTCAACCTTGGCTGCCCCTCGGGTACGGTCGTTGCCAAGGGTAAAGGATCGGGCTTCTTGCGCAACCTCGATGGGCTCGAGGTATTCTTGCTTGATGTGTGCGAGCGATCGCCGTTGCCGGTGTCGGTAAAAACCAGGCTGGGGCTGGAGAGCGACGACGAATACGAGCGCGTGCTCGACCTGTACTGTCGCATGCCGCTGGCAGAGTTGATCGTGCATCCGCGCGTACAGAAGGATCGCTATACGGGCTCGCCGCGCAAAGAGTTTTATGGCGAGACGTTGGAGCGGGCACCGTTTCCGGTGGCATACAACGGCGATATTTTTGATCTTGAGGATACGGACGCGCTGGTGGAGGCCTATCCCGGTACACGCCATGTGATGCTGGGGCGTGGCTTGCTTGCGAACCCCGCGCTGGCTCGCATGGTCAAGGGCGGCCCTGCTGCCACGGCAGCCGAACTGCAGCGCTTCCACGACACGCTGTTTGCGGCATATGCAGAAGAGATTGGCGGCAACGCGGTCTTTCGCATGAAGGAGTGGTGGTTCTACGCTAAATGCGCCTTCGCCGATCCTGCTACCGTTCACAAACTCGTACGCAAGACTAAAAAGGTCGACGAATACCGCGCCGCCGTCGACCGCGTTTTCCGCGAGCAGCCGCTCGCGCCTACCGCTCGTTTCCACGGATAACTGATCTGTAGGGGGACGAAGGAAGCAAATCGTCTTGTTGGTGCCAACTCCCAGAGGCTTGGGACTGGCACCAAAAGTTGTGCAAGAAACTTGCCAAAATGTGATGATGCTATGACTATTTAAATTATTTACAATGTGATAATACTTGAGCTATAAAACTGAAGCGTATTTCGCTTATGCCATAAGAATAGCGATGTAAGATAGTTGTGCAGGCATTGGTACCGTCAAGATTCTTTCGCAAATTGATCGAGGCGGCCTCGGCCCCGCCT
>DXMF01000025.1 GCA_019414345.1 Collinsella sp. | reverse complement strand
GCGATTGGCGAAAATACGTTGGTGAAAATGGTGAAAAATATATTGACGCTAACAGCCGTTGGCGATTGCGTCGCAGAAGGTGGCGACGGCGGAGTTGTAGCGCGGGCGGCACCACTTGCCGTAGAGGTTCGGGAAGCGGTAGATGAGCACCGGCGCCCCGGTCCTCTCGGAGTACTCGCGGAACAGGCCCTCCCCCGCCAGCTTGGACTCGCCGTAGACCGATCCCTCGAAGCGGCCGGACAGGCTCGCCTGCGCCGAGCTGGAGAGCATGACGGGGCACGTGTTGCCGTGGCGCTCGAGCGTCTCCAGCAGCGTGGAGGCGAACCCGAAGTTGCCCTCCATGAACTCGGATTGGTCCTTGGGGCGGTTGACGCCGGCCAGATTGAACACGAAGTCCGCGCGGGAGCAGTAGCCGTCGAGCTCCTCAGGGGCCGAGTCGATGTCGTACTGCATGACCTCGAGGGGCAGCAGGCCCGCGTACCTCTCGCGGCGGTCCTTGCCGTCCCTTATGTTCTTCAGCGCGCAGCAGAGGTTCTTCCCGACGAAGCCCTTGGCGCCGGTAACCAGAACGCGCACGCTACTGCACCGCCTCGTGCTCGCGGCCCTCGAGGGCCAGCTGCACGTACTCGGCGGTCTTGATCTTGGCGATGGTGCCCTCGACGTCGAGCCTCTCGGTGTTGTGGGAGGTGTAGGACTCGTCCGCCTGGGTCTCCACCTCGCCGTCGACGACGAACTTGTCGTAGTTCAGGTCGCGCGAGTCACATGCGACGCGGTAGTAGCCGCCCATGTCCTCGGCCCTCAGGCGCTCCTCGCGGGTCATGAGGGTCTCGAAGAGCTTCTCGCCGTGGCGGGTGCCGATGACCTGGGTTCCCACGCGGCCGAAGACCTCCTGCACGGCCTCGGCGAGGTCGCCGATGGTCGAGGCGGGGGCCTTCTGGATGAACAGGTCGCCGGGGTTGGCGTGCTCAAAGGCGAACTGCACCAGGTCGACCGCCTCGTCCAGGTTCATGAGGAAGCGGGCCATGTTCGGGTCGGTGACGGTGAGGGGCTCGCCCTTGCGAATGCGGTCGATGAACAGCGGGATGACGCTGCCGCGGCTGCACATGACGTTGCCGTAGCGGGTGCAGCAGATGGTGGTGCGGCCGGCGCCGTTTCGGGCGTTGGCGTAGATGATGGACTCCATCATGGCCTTGGACTTGCCCATGGCGTTGATGGGGTAGGCCGCCTTGTCGGTGGAGAGGCACACCACGCGGTCGACGCCCTCGTCGATGGCGGCGTGGAGCACGTTGTCCGTGCCGATGACGTTGGTGCGCACGGCCTCCATGGGGAAGAACTCGCAGGAGGGAACCTGCTTGAGCGCCGCCGCGTGGAAGATGTAGTCAACGCCGTGCATGGCGTCGCGCACCGACTGGGCGTTGCGGACGTCGCCGATGAAGAAGCGCACCTTGGAGGCGAGCTCGGGGGACTTCTCCTGCAGGCGGTGGCGCATGTCGTCCTGCTTCTTCTCGTCGCGGGAGAAGATGCGGATCTCCGCCAGGTCGGTGTTCATGAAGTGCTTGAGCACGGTGTTGCCGAAGCTTCCCGTGCCACCGGTGATCATGAGGGTCTTGTCTTTAAAGGTGGTCGATTCGGTCATCTATTTGCCTTCCTTACGTTTGGCCTTTGTAAACATGTAAAAGAGGAATTTGGTATTAGTAACGAGGTAACGTTTGAAGAGTCGTTTCGGCTCCTGCATCAATCGATAAAGCCACTCGAGACTTAGGTTTTGCATCCATATCGGTGCCTCTGGCACCACGCCAGCAAGAACGTTGAACGCACCACCGACGCCAATCATCAGCGCCTGTGGCCCTCCCTTAAGCTCGTGCATAAGCACTTCCTGGCGAGGTGCACCGAGCGCGACCCATGCGAAGTCGGCGCCTGAAACAGCAATGCGTTGGGAGAGATCGCGCTTTTCGTCATCCGTCAGCGGACGGAAAACGGAGGGTTCCATACCTACAATTTCCAGCCCCGGATATTGTTTTTTGAGTGCATCTCTGAGCGTATCGAGATTTTTTCTCTCGTTTCCGTAAAAGTAGTGCCTCCAGCCGTATTGCTCAGAGGCCTCAAAAATCTCGCGCATCAAGTCCGGACCAGTAACGCGATCCATTGACGCAATAGTCTTTCGACCGACAATCGACAACGGCTTGCCGTCGGGAACGGACATGATTGATTCAGCCTGGCAGGCCCAATAGGAAGGGTCGTCGTGGGCCATCACGGACGTATGGGCGTTTGAGACACAGATATACTCACCGCGGAGCTCTTCGATATGCTCAACAAGAAACTTGATACAATCAGACATGTTCGTCCCAGTAATAGGAACATTAATTACTGGGACGCGATTAAGCTCGGAGTATTTTGCATAGTCATCGAGCATTAGCACGCACCCTTTCCAGTAATGACCTCGATCACCGTGAGGATGACGATCTTGAGGTCCATGACGGGGCCGCGCTTGGCGATGTACTCCAGGTCGCGGCGGACCATGCCGTCGAAGCCGGTGGAGTTTCGCTCCGTTACCTGCCACCAGCCGGTTATCCCGGGCTTCACGGCCAGGCGCTGCAGGTCGAACTCGGTGTACTCCGCGACCTCGTTGGGCAGCGGCGGGCGCGGGCCCACGACGGACATCTGGCCCAGGAAGACGTTCACGAACTGCGGGAACTCGTCGATGGAGTGCTTGCGGATGAACTTGCCGATCCTCGTTACGCGCGGGTCCTCCCTCATCTTGAACATGGCGCCGGCGATCTCGTTTCGCCCCTTGAGCTCGGCGAGGCGCTCGTCGGCGTCTTTGTACATGCTGCGAAACTTCCACATGCGGAAGGTGGACAGCCTGCCGTCGCGGTGGGTCTGGCCCACGCGGATCTGGCTGTAGAACGGGTTGCCCTCGCTCTCCAGGCGGATGGCGGCGGCGAGCACAAGGCTCGGCACGGCAATGACGGCCAGCACGCAGCCGCTGAACACAATGTCGAACGCGCGCTTTACGGCCCTATAGCCCAGGCGCGTGCGATCCCAGTCCTTTACGGCCTGCATGACCTTGTAACGCATGCTCACTGCGCCGCCACTCATGGCCTGGGCAACAAGCGCGGCCCCCACCGGCGCTGTTGAATATTCAGTTTTATCTGTCAATATTTCCTTCAAACCTACGTCCCCGCCCCCGAGGATCCTCCCTGACCCGTTAAACAGTCGCCCGCACTTAGGCGATCGCCTTTTTAAGGTCCCGCTTTGCTCGCTGCTCGGCCGAAAGCACGGCGAGGCCAACGCGGGTGGTTACGCGTCGGCCGCACAGGTTGAGCTCCAAAAAAGCAGTGCTCTTGCGTCTGTTAATGGTTTTGATAAGGCCTTCGTGGCCCAGCAGCGGACCTGCCGTCACTACGACCTTGTCCCCGTCTTTTAGGGCCTCGCTCATGGGCACTACGCGGTCTCCCCTATGAGTAAAACTGCCAATGAGCTGGGTCTCTTCTTTTGCCAGTGGCACAAACTGACCGTCCTGGGAAAGTACCCGTGCAAAGTCGTCCATGCGCAGCAGATGCTGTTGCACGGTGCGGGGATCTGCCGTATCGCAGATAAGATATCCGGGAAAGAGTGGCTTGGTCGTATTGACCCATTCGCCGTGCACTTTGATCTCGGTTTGAAATTGGGGATAAAAGAGCTCCTGCATGGCGCCAGCCGGTACCATGCGCTCGATGCGCTCGCGCATTATGTCTTCGCGACCGTTAATGACCTGGATCACATACCACACGAGCACCACCCCCTTGCTGTCTTACGTGTGGCTCACGGGGTTTGGGTATGGCTTCGCCAGGGCGCTTGTGCGCGAAGGCGCTCCATATTCAAACCCTGAGCCCAGTTAGACAAGCGCGTGGCTCTGCCCCACCGTGAACGGTATGTATAAGTGCAGTTGCTAGAGTCGCGGACGTGTATCGCAAAATGACCGCGACTCCAGCTGGCTGCCTGCGATCCAGTCAAGCGGGAACAAAACTGGACCGCACGCAAACAGCTAGAGCACTGCTGCGATTTGTCATGAAATATAGAATCGAAAGAACAACTTGCACATAAACAAGAACAAATTCATTCGATGCGATACGCATGACGACGCTATTGGAGCTCGTGGTTTTTCTGGCACCGCCGTTAAGGCCGGATGCTGATCTGCCCTGTGCTTCGTGACCGGTTAAGCCGTGAACACAGTTGAACCCATGTGACGTTAGGTATCCTAGCACAAGGCGGCTATAAACCGATTTAGGTCGCACGCGGCAACATATCGTTCATTTGCAGTGCTTAAGGGGGTTATTTTGCAAACTTATTCACATTGACGCAGGTTTATGCGGGTGTGGTTGTTGGCACGCACCGCCCGAGCTACAACGCTGACGGCGGGAAATACAAAAAGGAATTATGTTGGGTTAACAAACTGTAGACAAAAGTGGGAAATAAATTGCGCAACTTTTTGGGAGTTGGTGCTGGTGTGGCGTCACTTTGGTTTGCGCGGTAGCTGCATATGAAAAAAGCCTCCGGTTCACGGAGGCTTTGCATTCACGGTGGTGGAGACGAGGGGGATCGAACCCCTGACCTCTTGACTGCCAGTCAAGCGCTCT
>DXMF01000024.1 GCA_019414345.1 Collinsella sp. | reverse complement strand
GAGGGGTGGCTTGTGCGATGGGCGCGGCGCGGCCGCGCTTGGCCAACGGTGCCTTGGCACATCCTCGGCAGCTTGCCCTAGAGCTTGTGGTGGCGCTCTTCTTTGCGCTCCTCGGCTGCCTGCTCCTCCTGCTTAAAGGCGGGGTCGTCGGGGGTGACGAGCTCGTCCTCGTGCGTGCGCTTGTTGTAATGGTGGCGCAGCACGGGCTCAAACAGATGTAGATGCTTGGCAAAGGCCGCCGAGCCAATGGCGAGCACGGTAAAGATGAGCACGCGCATGGGCACCTCGACCTGGTTAATCGCGGCGGCGCCGGCCGAAAGCATGATGCACCAGGCATAGATGAGCAGCACGGCCTGTTTTTGGTTGTAGCCTTCTTGGATCAGGCGGTGGTGGATGTGGCCCTTGTCGGCCTGTCCGATGCTAATGTGGGCGCGCTTGCGGCGCACAATGGCGCTAAACGTGTCGATGATGGGCACGCCGGCAACGATGAGCGGGATGATAAGCGAGGTGAGTGCGGCGGTGCGGCTCACGTTGAGCAGCGAGATGGAGCCCAGCGCAAAGCCCAGAAGCAGCGACCCCGAGTCGCCCAAGAAGATGCTTGCGGGGTTGAAGTTGTAGTGCAAAAAGGCCAGACAGGCGCCAAAGAGCGCAATAGAGAGCGCGGCGGCGTCGATGCGGCCCGAGAGCACGGCCATCGAAAACATGGTGAACGACGCGATGCCGCAGATGCCCGTGGCCAAGCCGTCGAGGCCGTCGATGAGGTTAATGATGTTGGTGAATGCCACCAGATAGATCACGGTGATGGGGTAGGCGAGCCATCCGAGCATGATCTCGCCGGGGGCAAACGGGTTGACGATGACGCCGATTTTTAGGCCGCCGATACAGGCGATAAGCGCGGCGAGGACCTGTCCGGCCAGCTTTTGCTTGGGCTTGAGCTGGAAGACGTCGTCGATAGCGCCGGTCGCAAAGATGACGGTAAAGGAGAGCGCCAGCATGGGATAGCTAATGTGAAGGCGCGGGTGCGGCACCAAAACGGGCGGCCAGCCTAGGTGCCAGGTGCCTAGGATTTGCACAATGCAAGCAACGACCAGGCCCAAAAACACCGCCGCTCCGCCCAAACGTGGGATGGGCCTGGTGTTGATGCGGCGCTTAGAAGGATAGTCGACGGCATCGAGCTTAATTGCCAAGCGCTTGACCAGGGGCACCGCGAGGAAGGTCGTGATAAAGGCCGCCGCTGCCACGCATAGGTACGGTATGTAGCTCGGGGATGAAGCCATGAATCTAAAAACCGCCAAGCGTCGAAGGAAAAGGTCAAAGGTTGCTACGCGGAAATGGCATAGCTGTCCCATGATACTCGACCGAGGGGGGTGCGGAGGTTTGCACCGTGCGATTATCACGCGCATACCAGATATTGGAATGTTGTCGATGGCTTGTCGGGATGCCGGCGGGGATCCATATGGACTGTATGGTGATTTTCGGCAAAAGAAAACCACCCCCCACGTTACGAAAATGAACCCACCTAAAACAGGTGGGTGCCCTCATCGACTGTTCCAGCGTCCTTAACAACGAAGGATACCTGTACTAGGTACGACTGTGTGGGCTCCCTAAATAAACGCGACGGTTCACCCAGTTGCTCCGCGGGGGGCGGAATACCTACATCATAAAGCGGCACTTTATCGATTCCAGTCTTGACATTACAAAAATCGTGTCGGACGATTACGGCGCCTTAGGGACGGAGCCGTCTACGCGGTCTGGCCCTTTACGTTTGAGCTGCTGAATCGTTGTTTTGGAGCATGTTTTTATGCCGACGTCGTTGACCGAACTTTTTTCGCCCGCCTGCCATTTGTGTCCGCGCCGTTGCGGTGCGGCGCGCGATGAGGGCGCGCGCGGCGTATGCGGTGCTAACGACACGCTCAGGGTGGCCCGCGCGGCGCTTCATATGTGGGAGGAGCCGCCTATCTCGGGCGAGGCCGGTTCGGGCACGATCTTCTTTAGCGGTTGCTCGCTTAAATGTATCTACTGCCAGAACCACGAGATCTCGACCGGCAATTTTGGCCTTGAGATTTCGTCTGAGCGTCTGGTCGAGATTATGCTGGAACTGCAGGACCAGGGTGCCAACAACATCAATTTGGTGACGGCGACGCACTATGCGCACCTGTTGCCTGCCGCGATTGCCGCGGCACGGATGCGCGGGCTGGTCATCCCGATCGTCTACAACACGAGTGGTTACGAGCGTGCGAGTGCCGTGGCGGCGCTGGGCGACTTGGTCGATGTGTGGCTCACCGACTTTAAATATGCCGATGCCGGGCTTGCGCAGTCGCTTTCCCATATTAAGGACTACCCGCGCGTGGCCGTGTCGGGTCTGGCCCAGATGGCGCGCGAGATCGAGCGCCGCGGGGGAGAGTTGGTGGATGAGGGCGGGCTCATGAAGCGCGGCATCATCGTTCGCCACCTGGTGCTTCCGGGGCATGCGGACGATTCGTGTCGCGTACTGGACCTAGTGTGGCAGACGGTGGGCGACGTGCCGATCTCGGTCATGAACCAATACACGCCCAATGCCCTCATGCGCGAGCAGGGTGGCGATCTGGCGCGCGCCGTGACGCGCGAGGAGTACGAGCGGGTGCTCGACCATGCCGACGACCTGGGCTTTACGACGATGTTCTGGCAAGAGGGCGGCGCGGTAGACGAGAGCTTCACCCCGGCCTTCGACACCACCGGTGTTCTCACCAGTGCAAAGTAATGCGTCCGTCGATGAATTTTCTGGGACGGGGATAAAAAATCATCGAGAGCATCGCCTGTTCGAAAAGTTGCCAAAATAGCCGCGCCCCAAAAAGACTGGTTATTGGGCGTTGACAGTTGGCGAGCCGTAGGTAAAATATCGACTTGTCTTGGGGACGTAGCTCAGTTGGGAGAGCGCTGCCGTCGCATGGCAGAGGCCGAGGGTTCGACTCCCTTCGTCTCCACCCTTGGATTTGATAAGCCGCTGACATTGTGTCGGCGGCTTTTTTTAAAAGAAAGGGCTATACCATGGCCGAGCTTGAGTCCCAACCACTGTCTGCCGAGGAGCGCGCCGAGTTGGAGGAGCTCCGCGCCGAGAAGGCTCGTCGCGAGGCCCAGGAAGAGGCCCGTCGCGAGCGCGAGGAGCTGGCTGCCCTGCGTGCCGAGCGTACGAAGGCCGAGGAGGCCGCCGCGAACGCCGTATCCGCATCGGTGCCCGCGCCCGCACCCAAGCCCGCTGCTGCGAAGCCTGCACCTGCCGCGCCCAAACCTCAGCCTAAAAAGGCCGCTCGTCTCAAGTCCGTCGAGCCCAAGCCGAGCCGTGACGAGATGACCTTTGCCCAGCGCATGGTTACCTCCAAGGAACCTATGGGCGAGAACGAGATCCCCGGCATGGCGCCGGCTCAAAAAATCATCATTGTCCTTGCCCTCATCGCGTTTGTCATCTTTATGGGCTACACGATCCTGACCAGCATGGGCCTGCTCTAACCGATTTGCATCGGGCGTCATGTCCGCATGCTCTGCTCTCGTCCAACCCTCAAATTCTGCACCACACATCCGAAAGGTCGCCCCATGGCTTTGACCGACATCTCTCATCCCACCGACATCGCAATGCTCACCGATCTGTACGAGCTCACTATGGCCCAGGGCCTGTGGGAGAGCGGCAAGGCCAATGAGCAGGGTTGTTTTACCGCGTTTTACCGCGACCATCCCTTTGGCAGCGCCTATGCCGTCATGTGCGGCACCGCCGAGCTGCCCGAGCTGGTCGAGAATCTGCGCTTTACGCCCGAGGACATCGACTACCTCGCCTCGCTCCAGGCCCCTGCCGGCGGTGCGATGTTCAAGTCTGGATTCCTCGACTACCTGCGCGATTTTCGTGCGCATGTAAACATCGACGCCGTGCCCGAGGGCGAGCTCGTCTTTCCGCGCGAGCCCATGGTGCGCGTCACCGGCCCCGCGCTGGAGTGCCAGCTGCTCGAGACGGCGCTGCTCAACATCGTCGGGTTCCAGACGCTTGTCGCTACCAAGACGGCGCGCGTGGTGCTCGCCGCCGACGGTCGCCCTGTGGCGGAGTTTGGCCTGCGCCGAGCCCAGGGTCCCGATGGCGGCCTGGCCGTCGCGCGCGCGAGCTACGTCGCCGGCTGCTCCTCTACGTCCAATGTGCTCGCCGGCCGCCGCTACGGTATTCCCGTCTTTGGCACGCATGCGCACAGCTGGGTGATGAGCTTCGATTCCGAGCTCGAGGCCTTCCGTGCCTTTGCCAAATCGAGCCCCAAGAACTGCACGCTGCTCATCGACACCTATGACGTGCGCGAGGGCTGTGAACATGCCATTACGGTTGCCAAGGAGATGGAAGCGGTGGGCGAGCGCTTGTCGGCCATTCGCATTGACTCCGGCGACCTCGCCAAGCTCTCCAAGTATGTTCGCGGCCGTTTTGATGCCGAGGGCCTGCCCTATGTGGGGATCTCGGTTTCTAACGATCTGGATGAGTACACGATTCAGTCGCTGCTCGACCAGGGCGCGCCCATCGACAGTTTTGGCGTGGGTACCAAGCTCGCGACCTGCTATGACCAGCCGGCGCTGGGTGGCGTGTACAAGCTTTCCGCCCGCCGTGCGAGCGAGACAGATCCATGGACGCCGGTGGTCAAGCTCTCCGAGCAGCCCTACAAGCGCACGATCCCGGGTGTGCAACGCGTGCGCCGTTATTACGACGGCTTTGGCGGCCCAGTCTGCGACATGATCTACGACGAGGACCATCTGGCGGGGGAGGGCGCCGCGCGCGGCAATACCCTCGTGGCCGTGAATGATGCCGCCCTGGTGACCGACGTGTCCGAACTTGAGTATCGCGAGCTGCTGGTGCCGATCGTGCGCGATGGCAGTGCGGTGGCTCCGCGTGAGAGCATCCAGGACGCGCGCGAGCGCTGTGCTTGGGCGCTCGATCATCTGGACGCAGCTTTCAAGCGCTTCCTGTACCCGCAGACCTATGTGGTGGGCATGGAGCAGGGCCTGGCTCAGGTGCGCGACGAGCTCGTGCGCAAGAACATGGCCGCGGCTTCGGCCTTCCCCTGGGCAAAATGATCCGAAGGGGACGGAGGAAAACGGATCA
Source organism: Collinsella sp. (assembly GCA_019414345.1). Classification (GTDB taxonomy): domain Bacteria; phylum Actinomycetota; class Coriobacteriia; order Coriobacteriales; family Coriobacteriaceae; genus Collinsella. The sequence goes on along the minus strand of DXMF01000024.1, from coordinate 66,621 downwards.
TTTTCGTCCGTCCCGCACCGGGTGCCCCGGCTGCTCCAGCTCGCCCGCCTGCTCAACACTCGATTGGTTTGACGTATGATGACTTCTTATAAAACGATGGTGGTAAAGATCGGCTCGTCCACGGTGGTGGGCGCCGACGGCAAGGTCAACCGCGCCTTTATCGGCGGGCTTGCCGATCAGGCCGCAGCGCTGCGCAAGCTCGGCTGGCGTCTGGTCGTGGTGAGCTCGGGCGCTATCGCCTGTGGCTATCCCGTGCTGGGCTTCGACCGTAAGCCGGTCGGCGACCTGCCGAGCCTGCAGGCCTGCGCTTCGGCCGGCCAGTGCATCATCTCGTCGGCCTACGACGAGGAGTTTCATGCGCGCGACCTGCTCACCTCGCTCGTGCTGCTCACGCGTCACGACACGGCGCGCCGTACGTCCTACCTGCACGCGCGCGACGCCCTGCTGTGCCTGGTGGAGCTTGGCGTGGTGCCGGTCGTCAACGAGAACGATACCGTTACTGTCGATGAGATCAAGTTTGGCGACAACGACACGCTGGCGGCGCTCGTGAGCTGCCTGGTTTCTGCCGATCTGTGCGTGACGCTTTCGGACATCGACGGCCTCTACACCGCCAATCCGCATGAGGATCCGACGGCCGAGTTTGTCCCGGTCGTGCATAAGATCGATGCCAAGATCATTGCCTCGGCGGGCGATTCTTCCACATCGGTGGGCACGGGCGGCATGATCACCAAGATTCGCGCGAGCCGCATCCTGATGACGGCGGGCATTCAGAGCGTGATTTGCTCGGGCGAGGAGCCCGATGCGCTCGTGCGCCTCGCCCGCGGCGAGAGCGTGGGCACGCTGTTCGATCCGCCGGCGGAGCGTCTGGACATCGCACCCCGCAAGCTGTGGATCGCGCTGGGCGACAAGGCACATGGGTCGGTGACGGTCGATGATGGTGCTGCGAAGGCGCTGGTTAGCCGTGGCTCTTCCTTGCTTGCGGTGGGTATTCGCGAGGTCGATGGCCAGTTTGCCGAGGGCGATGTGCTCGATGTGTGCGATCCGAGCGGTATGGTCGTCGCCCGCGGTATCGCCGAGGCCGATTCGGACGTGCTGGAACTTGCTGCCGGTCGCCGCCAAGACCAGATTGCCAGCAACCGCCTGCTGGCAGACCTGGCCGAGAAGCCCGCGATCCATCGAGACAACTTGATTGTATTTGCATAAAGAAAGACAGCGCTGCGGATCGTTTCCCGCAGCGCTGTCTTTTTCGTGCCGGCACTTGGGGACGTTCCTATTGTGCCGGCAGGTGGGGACACTCCTTTGCTAGAAGATTCGGCGCAGGTCTCCGCGGTTGAGGGCCTCGTCGAAGAGGTGCTTGAATACCACGCTGCCGTGCAGGCCGTCGTGCTCGAACTCGTTGGTCACCCAGGCATGCGAGTTGCCCACGCGGCTGAGCGTATCAAGCTGCAAGCCCGAATCCACGTACATGTCGTCGAAATACACCGCGGCCTGCAGGGGCACCTCGTTGCACGCCAGTCGCTGCGGGTCGTAGATCTTGTCCCAGCTGGTGTCTTCCATCAGCAGGTCCATGGCGGGCTTGAAGGGCTTGAGCTCGGGCATCTGCTCGAACATCCACGGGAACATGGCCTCGCCGGTAAACATGAGCGGGCGCGCGAGTGTGTCGAACTCGGCACGATGGGCCTTCTCCTCTGCTGCGGCCCAGCGAATGGGCATGGTGTCGCCGTCGGCGTAGATAAACTCCTGCAGTGTCCAGTACAGCGGGTTCGTGCGTGTGTTGGTGCGCTCGAAGGCGCGCATCAAAAAGCTGTCGGATACCGAGGAGCCGCAGCTCAGCGTACCGTCGCCAGTAACAAAAGCGTGATCGATAGTCCAATGCATGCGCTCAAAGCTCGGCTTCATGCCAAAGTCGCTGCCCATGAGCTGTAGGCGCTCGACCGTCATCGGCGAGCCGTCGGGCAGCACGGGCTTCTGAGCCTCGAGCGCATCGGCCAGGGCTGCCACGCGCTCGACGTCAGCGGGATAGCGGTCATAATACTGCTGCGTCTTGGCGGCCATGCGCGGGAAGGTGTGCGCGTAGACCTCGCTTGCGCTCGCCGGTACGTGGGGGATGCCGCCGCAGGTAAAGCTCGCCGCCACGCCCTCGGGGAAGAGCGACAGGTAGCTCAGCGTCAAAAAACCGCCGTAGCTTTGGCCGAGCGTGACCCACGGCTTGCCGCCAAAGCCCACTAGGCGCAGGTACTCAAAATCGCGCACGATGGAGCTGGCGAGGTGGCGCTTGAGGAAGTCCGCCTGCGAGCGTGCTGTATCGGCGCCGGCGGCCGTTGCGCGATCACCCAGTGCCTTGATCGTGCGTCCGTCCACGCAGCTACTGCGTCCGGTGCCGCGCTGGTCGGGAAGGACCACGCGGAAGTGCTTGACGGCCTCCTCGATCCAGCCGTCGCTTGTGGGCGACAGCGGACGTGGGCTCTCGCCGCCGGGGCCGCCCTGCAAAAACAGGAGCAGCGGCAGATCGTCGTTGATGCGGTCGGGCGCGCAAACCACGCGGTAGAAGAGCTTGATGCTCTCGGGCGCGCCGGCGATGGGTGCCGGCATAGCGCCGCGGCGCATGGTACTGCCGACGGCCAGGAGCATCGGCTCCAGGCCGCGCCAGTCAAGGGGGACGTCGATGCTGTGGTCCTCGACGTAAAGGCCGGGGACGTGGTACGAAGTGATAAGGGCCATGTGAGTCTTCCGTTCGTTGCGGTGTTTCGGGTTGACCAATTCTACCGCCGTGGGCGAGGCCATGCGCAAATCGGCTACCATGGTTGCAAACTTCTAGGAGAAAGGGCCGCCCATGTCGGTCGATATAGCCACGTATGTCCACGATCTTGCCGTTGCCGCCAAGGCAGCGTCGGCCTCGCTTGCCACGGCGAGCGATGAGCAGCGTCAGGAGGCCGTGCGCGCCATGGCCGCAGCACTGCGCAACGGTGTCGACTCCATCGTCGCCGCTAACGAGCTCGATATGTCCGCCGCGCGCGATGCGGGCACTTCGGCCGGACTGCTCGATCGCCTGCTGCTGACGCCCGAGCGCGTCGAGGGCATGGCCGCCGGCCTGGAAAAGCTCGCCGAGCTGCCTGATCCCGTGGGCCGCGTGCTCGACCACCGCGTGCTTGCAAGCGGCGTGGACCTGACCCGTGTGAGTGTGCCGCTGGGCCTGGTCGCTATGGTCTACGAGGCGCGCCCCAACGTGACGGCCGACGCCGCGGGCATCTGCATCCGTACCGGCAACGCCTGCATTCTGCGCGGCGGCTCGCTGGCCTATCACTCGTGTGCCATGATCGCCGAGCTGCTGGCCGATGCGCTTGAGGCCAAGGGCTTCCCGCGTGAGGCCGTGTCGATGATCGAGTCCACCGACCGCGAGGCCACTGGCGAGCTCATGAAGCTCCGCGGTGTCGTCGACGTGCTCATTCCGCGCGGCGGTGCAGGCCTGATCCAGCGCTGCGTGCGCGAGTCGCTTGTGCCGGTGATCGAGACGGGCACTGGCAACTGCCACATCTACGTGCATGAATCCGCCGACTTTGATAAGGCGCTCAACATTATCGTTAATGCCAAGACCCAGCGCGTAGGCGTGTGCAATGCCGCCGAGTCGCTGCTGGTCGACCGTGCCGTGGCAGATTCGTTTTTGCCGGCGGTCGTTGCCGTGCTGCACGACCACGGCGTGCTCATTCACGGCGACGAGGCCACGTGCGCCGCATGCGCCGACGCTGGGCTTGCCGAGGGCGACAACTACGTCGCCGCGACTGAGGAGGACTGGGGTCGCGAGTACCTGGCGCTCGAGATGAGCGTGAAGGTCGTGGCAAACGAGGACGAGGCCATCGCACACATCAACCGCTACGGCACGATGCACTCCGAGGCCATCGTTGCCGAGGACACGGATGCTTGCGAGTGCTTCCTGGATGCGGTCGATGCCTCGGCCGTGTACGCCAACGCCAGCACGCGCTTCACCGACGGCGGCGAGTTTGGCCTGGGCGCCGAGATCGGCATCTCGACCCAAAAACTCCACGCCCGTGGCCCCTTTGCCGCCGAGGCCCTCACCACCTACAAATACAAGCTCCGCGGCACCGGCCAGGTCCGCCCCTAACGCCCGCGCAAACAAAAACCACCACAAAGGTGCCTGTCCCCTTTGTGGTGGTTATAGGTGGCGTGGGCGGTTAGGCCTGGAAGGTATCGCGGTCGGGGGCGAAGGACTGCATAGCCGCGATGGTGCGGTCAAAGAGCTCGGGGAGCTCCCAGCCCAACATCTCGGCGCCCTGCGAAATCACGTCGCGCGAGCAGCCGGCGGCAAAGCGCTTGTCCTTGAACTTCTTCTTGAGCGACTTGGTCGTAAAGTCCATAACGCTCTTGCTCGGGCGCATGATGACTGCAGCGCCGATCAGGCCGGTGAGCTCATCGCAGGCAAACAGGATCTTTTCCATCTGCAGCTCGGGCTTGGGCAGCGAGGTGTTGAAGTCCGACGTGTGCGTCTGGATGGCGCGAATGAGCTCGGGAGACGCACCTTCGCCCTCAAGAATCTCGGCAGCATAGATGGTGTGGTTAATGGGGTCGTCCTCATGCTCCTCCCAATCCAGGTCGTGCAGCAGACCGACGATGCCCCAAAACTCCTCGTTCTCGGGGTCGAACTCGCGCGCAAAGTAGCGCATAGTGCCCTCGACCGTCTCGCCATGGGTGATATGGAACGGGTCCTTGTTGTGCTCATTGAGCAGTTCGAACGCGCGGTCGCGGGTGATTCCGGCGGTAAGCGGCTCTGCCATAAGAGACTCCTTGTGCTCGTGGGTATCGATAAGAATGAATACTACTAGAACAAGAAAACCACCACAAAGGTGCCTGTTCCCTTTGTGGTGGTTTTTGGCGCGGATGGGTTAGTTGAGGGCGGCTTGGGCTAGGCGGGCTTCGGCGGCCTCCTCGGTGACGCCCAAGGCCACGGCGAACTCCTCGATGGAGCGGCGTTTGGCCTCCTTGAGTACGCGCATGTAGTAGGAGCTGGGTTTTTTATCAGCTTCCTCGGCCTGGCGAATGCGGTGCATCATGGTCTTTGCCACGCGGACCGTCTCGGGCGCGCCCAGCTTGAGCTGCTGCTTAAAGTGTGTCTCCTCAAGCGAGCTGTTGCGCTCGGTAAAGGTGTCGCACTCCAGCTCGTCATAGTGGCTCAGCAGGTGCTCGGCATCTTGCTGAGAGATGGCGGCGTGCAGACGGTCGGCCTGCGCCACGGGGTACATGAGGATCGTCTGCGCATGTCCCTGCTTGGTCTCGAGCAGCAGCATGGGCTGCGGTGTGTCGTCCCTAAAACCGACGACGGTGCAGACTCCCTGGCCCGGATGAATGACGTGTTGACCGATTGAGAACATGCTACCTCCAACTTATACGAATTTACGTATGTCTAGAATAACACGCTGACGTGCGCAAACCCGTACTTTATGCAGGAAAAGCACACAACTCTGATAGGTAAGAGTATTCGATAACAGACGCAGCTCATTCACACCTTTATGCATTTTCAACGCCTGCATAATCTGCAGGCAGACCGGCATCTTTGAGTGACTCCATACAAGCTGTAGTCATTTTTGTGCATATGCAATATCTATTAGCTTTACCCTGCGACAGTGCCCGTCGCTTGTGATAGAGTGCTACAAACTCTGGCTTTTGCCCTACGAGTGACCAAGAGCTCGGGGGCTTTAACACAAGGAGGATCTATGCCCGAGAAGATTGAAGAGCTGGTACGCGCTGCGCTTGCTGCGGCCCAGGAGGCCGGCGACCTTTCCGCATTTGAACTTGACGATTGCGCTATCGAGCGACCGGCTGACACTTCTCATGGCGAGTGGACCTCTACCATGGCCCTGAAGTCCGCCAAGCTGGCCCATTGCGCCCCGCGCAAGATCGCCGAGGCCATCGTTGCCCATATGCCCGAGGACCCCGCGATCGAGAAGGTCGAGATCGCAGGCCCCGGCTTCATCAACTTCTACCTCTCCGTTGCCGTCAAGAATGCCATCTTTGGCGAGGCTCGCGAGAAGGGTATGGACTTCGCTAAGTCCAACGTCGGTGGCGGCCTGAAGACCCAGGTCGAGTTCGTCTCCGCCAACCCCGTCGGCCCCATGCACATCGGCCATGGCCGCTGGGCCGCTCTGGGCGATTCGCTCTGCCGCGTTATGGACCATGCCGGTTACGACATCCAGCGTGAGTTCTACATCAACGACCACGGCTCTCAGATGAACACCTTCGGCAACTCCATCAGCACGCGCTATATGCAGCTTGCCGACATCATCGCCAAGCAGGGCGTGGATATCGACGAGGCTCACAAGCTGCTGATCGCCGACCGCGACGCCTTTGTTGCCGACGAGAACGACGAGCATCCCGAGACCCATCCGTACCAGGACAACTTTGCCGAGACCCTGGGCAAGGACTCCTACGGCGGCGACTACATCATCGACGAGGCTGCCGAGTTCTGGCGCACCGACGGCGACAAGTGGGTTGAGGCCGATCCGCAGGAGCGCATGGAGAGCTTCCGCGAGCGCGGCTACGTGAAGATGGTCGACAACATGCGCGACCTTTGCCATGCCGTTAACTGCGACTTCGATCGTTGGTTCTCCGAGCGTTCGCTGTACGTGAAGGACACCGAGGGCGAGACCGCCGGCACCTCTGCCGTCGACCGCGCTTTTGAGAAGCTCGACAAGATGGGCTACCTCTACACTAAGGACGGCGCTTTGTGGTTCCGTTCTACCGATCTGGGCGACGACAAGGACCGCGTGCTGATCAAGTCCGACGGCGAGTACACCTACTTTGCATCCGACGTTGCCTATCACTGGGATAAGTTCCAGCGCGTCGACCACGTCATCGACATCTGGGGCGCCGACCACCATGGCTATATCGACCGCGTCCGCTGCGTCTGCGACGCTCTTGGCTATCCCGGCAAGTTTGAGGTTCTGCTGGGCCAGCTCGTCAACCTGCTGCGCAACGGCAAGCCCGTCCGTATGTCCAAGCGTAAGGGCACCATGGTGACCCTTCAGGAGCTCGTCGACGAGGTCGGCTCCGACGCTGCCCGTTACACGCTCATCTCCAAGAGCTCCAACCAGATGGTCGACTTCGATATCGAGGCCGTTAAGAAGCGCGACAACTCCAACCCGGTGTACTACGTGCAGTACGCTCACGCCCGCGTGTGCTCCATTCTGCGCCGTGCCGCCGACGTTACGCCCGAGCAGGCTGACGAGATGGGCATGAAGGCCGTTGCCGCCAAGGCCATCGGTGAGAACGTCGATTACTCGCTGCTGACCGACCCGACCGAGCTCGCCCTTTCGCGTAAGCTCAACGAGCTCACCGACCTCATCGCCAGCTGCGCTCGCGACCGCGCCCCGTTCCGTCTGACGCACTTTGCTGAGGAGCTCGCCGGCGACTTCCACAGCTTCTACGCTGCCTGCCAGGTTTTGCCGAGCGAGGGCCGTCCCGTCGACCCCGAGCTTTCGCGCGCCCGTCTGGCCGCTTGCGACGCCGTCCGCGTGACGCTCGCCCTGGTGCTCACCCTCGTTGGCGTTTCTGCGCCCGAGCAGATGTAATCTGCGAGTCATTTGACCGTACAGACTTGGTTTAACTAAGCCTTGAAAGCCCGATCTCCCACGGAGGTCGGGCTTTTTGCGTTTGGTGAGACTATTTGGTTTGCTGGGAAATGCTACCTAATCGCAACTATACCGGTTTACGGGGCTGAATCGCCAACTGGCGAGCATGGTGCCAATAGCAATATTAAACCTGCAGGTAGATGGCTTATTGTTTCTTGAGAATGCAGGGTATGGTTGGCTTGCAGCATTCTGGCCCCGTAATCTGGCGTAGTTTTGAAAATTGTCCCTTGGGGACGGAGGAAAATGGATCATTTTTGTCTCGCGGAGGGGTGGCGGGATACCGTCCGCCACGAATTGGGCTCATCTCCTACGTTTGGACGCATATCCCGAACCATGCCGAAAAGTACGATATTAAAACCGCAGGTAGCAGACTCGTTGTTTTTGAAAAAACAAGGGTATGGTCAGGGGCTCGGGGGCAAACGTAGTAGATGGGCGCGATTCGTGGCGCGGCTATTCCGGGTGCCACGGCTTCACTCCTCTGGCGCGACATTTCAAGGCGCTTTTGAGGAGGAGTGTCCCTGATGACTGGGCGTTTAAGAACGTCCAATGACTAAGTTGCAGGTGGTTGCGGTTGTGTTACACTAACGCTGCGTATATGACGCAAATATCTCGATACAGATCAATGATGTCCGTCGGTATTTGACGGAGCTAGACTGTTTAGCCGCCCTGAAGGTTTATGCAGGGAGCATGTGATCACAGGGCTTGAAAAGAAAGTTGAGCAAACACTGTGTCTGATCAACAGCAAGAAAACGAAATAACGACGACGCAGGCCGCTCCCGCTGCACCGGTTGCGTCGGACCAGGTCGCGGCGCCCGCGCAAGCCTCGGCTCCTGAGACGCCTAAGGCTGCTTCGACGCCTACGCCTGTAGCGGCTGAGAAGGCCGTGCCTGCAACTGGTGAGGAGGCTGCTCCGGCAAAGCCCAAGCGCACGCGCCGCACGGCCAAGCCTGCCGCTGACGGCGAGGAGGTCACCAAGCCCATGCGCCGTACCACGCGCACGACGCGCGCCAAGCGCACCGTTGCAGCTGACTCCTCGGCGCCGATTTCCGATGAGGTCGCGCAGGCACGTGCGTTGGCTCAGATTAGCGAGGCTCAGGTGGTACGCGCCCGCCGTCGTGCTGCCGAGCGCGAGGCCGCGGCTCTGACCGAGCTTGCAGTTCCGTCTGTGCCCGAGACCCCTGCCGCCGACCAGCCGACCGAGAAGCCGGTACCGCGCACACGCCGTCGCACGGCTGCTAAGGCCGAGCAGGTTGCCGATCAGGTAACCCCCGAGCTCACTGAGGCTTCGGTCCGTTCCGCGGCAGGGGAGGGCACATCGCCTGTTGAGCCCGCTGCGCCTGTCGAGGCCAGTGAAGTTCCCGTTGTCGATCCGGCTTTGCGCCCGCACCGTCGCGGTCGCAAGCCCAAGGCCTTCGTCGAGGCCGAGAAGGCCGCAGCCGCAGCCGCCGCCGCTCGGGATGCTGCGGCGACCGCCGAGTCTGCAACCGCTGCCGACGCGCCCGTCCAGGATGCTACGACTTCCGAGGCCGTTTCTGCCGATGCCGAGCCCGCCGACGTCCGTCCCGGTCGCAGCCGTCGTACTGCTGCTAAGCGCACGTCCAAGGCCAAGGCCGCCAAGAAGGGTGCGTCCGAGGATTCCGCCGAGACGACCGTCGATGCATCGACTGATGCCGCCGAGCCCCAGGACGTCGAACAGCCTGCGTCTGAGAAGCCCAAGCGCGGTCGTAAGAAGTCCGCTAAGGCCAGGGCGTCCGAGCAGCAGGCTGATGTCGAAGCGCAGGTCGATTCCGGCGCCGAGGCCAATGAAGCCGCTGCGGCCAATGCCGACGCCGCCGCAACCGATGGCGCCGCGCCCGCCGAGGCCGAAGACGGCGCTCGCCCCAACCGTCGCCAGCATAAGCGCAACGACGAGCGCAATGAGCGCAAGGACGAGCGCAACAACGACCGTCGCAACCGCCAGCGCGATCGCAAGCAGCGCAACAAGGAGCGCAACGCCGCCCCCACCGAGCCCACGCTTTCGCGCGAGGAACTCGCGGCCATGAAGGTCGCCGAACTGCGCGAGAAGGCCAAGGAGTTCGAGATCGAGACGACCGGCAAGAAGAAAGCCGAGCTCATCGAGGAGATCTACGTCACCGCCGCGAAGGCCGAGGGCTTCCGCGACATCAAGGGTATTCTGCAGATTCGCCCGGACAGCTCCGGCATCATCCATGCCCATGGCTACATGAAGTCCAACGACGACGCCTTCGTGCCCGCCTACCTCATCCGCTCCGCGCGCCTGCGCACGGGCGACGTCATCGAGGGCTCGCTGCGTCCTTCGCGCGGCGGTGACAAGCGTGCCGGCCTCGCCAAAATCACGACCGTCAACGGTCTGGACCCCGAGCAGATTCGCAACCGTCCCAAGTTCGGCGACCTCACCCCGGTCTATCCCAACGAGCCGCTGCGCATGGAGCACGGCAAGGACTCCATTACCGGTCGCGCCATCGACATCGTGTCGCCGATCGGCAAGGGTCAGCGTGGCTTGATCGTGTCTCCGCCCAAGGCCGGCAAGACCACGATCCTTAAGAAGATCTGCCAGTCCATCTCGATCAACAACCCCGAGGTGCACCTCATCTGCCTGCTCGTCGACGAGCGCCCCGAAGAGGTCACCGATATGCAGCGTTCCATCAAGGGCGAGGTTGTGGCATCGACCTTCGATATGCCCGCCGACAACCACACTCGTGTGGCAGAGCTCGTCATCGAGCGCGCCAAGCGCATCGTGGAGCTGGGCGGCGATGTCGTGGTGGTGCTCGACTCCATTACGCGTCTTGCCCGCGCCTACAACTTGGCGGCGCCCGCCTCAGGCCGCATCCTTTCGGGCGGCGTCGATTCGGCGGCCCTGTATCCGCCCAAGCGCTTCCTGGGCGCAGCCCGTAATATCGAGAACGGTGGTTCGCTCACCATCCTGGCCTCTGCCCTCATCGACACCGGTTCCAAGATGGACGAGGTCATCTTTGAGGAGTTCAAGGGCACCGGCAACATGGAGCTCAAGCTCGACCGCGACCTGGCCGACCGCCGCATCTTCCCGGCTATCGACCCCGTTGCCTCCGGTACGCGTAACGAGGACCTGTTGGTTGACGAGCAGATGCGTCCGTTTGTCTTTGGCCTGCGTCGCATTCTTGCCGGCATGAACAACACCGAGCGCGCAGCCGCATCGTTTATCAAGGGTCTTAAGGGCACCAACACCAACCAGGAGTTCCTGGTGCGTTCGGCCAAAAAGCACAGCGACTACGAGCAGACGTTCTAGGTTGTCATCCACACGCAGCGATAGCCATCAATGCGAAAAAGGGTCGGGGCTTTGAGCCTCGGCCCTTTTCCATATCGCCGCTCCGCGCTTATTTTTAACCATAAGACCGACGAGCAGCAGGTTTCCCGTTTCAATCCGACATCGTCGCTTGCAATCGACGGGGCGGTTTCGCATAATAGCTTTTAAGCTTCGCGACGGAAAACGCAGATGAAACGAACCATATACCGTTGCTTTGGGGCATAGCCCCGCTTCATCTTCTCTCGCGCAGCCAACTAAATGATGCGATTTGGGTGCTGGAAGATGGGGAGAGCTCATGGCTTCTTCTAATGCAACACAACGAGCAGTCCTTGCCGGACTTTCGTGCGGGATCGGCCTTGCCGCTCCCGTGGTTATGTATGCCGCGACGCTGCCGTTTTCGTCGGTGAATGAGACGGTCGTGGCGGGTGCGGTTCCCTTCGCCGTGGGCGCGGTGGCGGGCGTGGGTATCTATGCCGCTTCGCTGGGTATCTCCGAGTACCGTGCGCAGCGTGAAGAGCGTCTGTTCCAGCCCGATGCCATGGGCGGTGCCGCCAATCTCAATCAGCATCAAAGCGAGTTCAAGACCGCCTCGATTCCAGCCCAGCAGCAGGATGCGACTCCTTACGCTGCGGCTTCTGCTTCTCAGGCTCAGTCGGAGCAGTCTACCTCGGCATTCCTTTCCGGCCTGACTGGTGCGTTCCAGCGCCGTCATGCCGATGATGGTGTCCCTACCATCGCTCGAGCCGCAGATGCCATGGACGAGGACGAGGCTTGGTCCATGATCGACAGTATGCTCGACGACGATTCGCCGGTGAGCTGCGACCCTGCACACTCGCGCGACGTCTATCAAGTCGCCATCGACGAGCTCACCAACGGCGGGCAGACCGGCTCCTTCAATCGCGACGACATCGCCGCCGCGGCACGCGCCGTGTCTGGCTCCCAGGCCGCCCCTGCGGGCAGCACGGCGGCTTTCGTGGCACTCGTCGCCAACGCGGCAGCCAATAACGCTTACAGCGCTACCTCAGCGGACGCGAACGCTTTTGCCGATAATTTGTACGTTGATGAAGCCATGACCGCGGACGAGGAGGCCGTTGCCGCCCGCCGTGCCGCCGAGAGCTCGCTTTGGGGCGCTCCTGCCCAGCAGCAGGCGGCTGAGGCTGCGCCGTACAATGCAAACCTCGCCAGCATGCCTATCATCTCCGGTGCCACGGACATCGATCTCGATGACCTCGATGAGCCTGCAGCCATCACCGCATCGATTGATGCCCAAGATCGCATCGACACCGGAGACCTTCCGGACGCCTCGCTCGAGGTTGATGTTCCCATGGCCGATTACTCGGGCCACGAGGACATGTGGGCCGCCGCCACCGCGATTCTGGATGAGATTGACGAGCCCGCTCCTGTTGCAGCCCCCGCTCCCGTCGCTGCCCCTCAGCCTGCTGCCCCCGCCTATGTCGGCCGTCACAGCGCTGTGTTCCCCGAGGATACCGCCCGTATCTCGCGCGAGAGCATTGAGCGGGCCGAGGCTATTGCCGCCGGCATTATGGAAAATCGTCGTCACGAGCGCGTCAATCAGATCCTCGAGGAAGAGATCGAGCGCCTGCAGTCCTCAACCGCCAAGCGTACGGGCCGTGCCTATCTGAGCGTTATCGAGGGCGGTACCGCCAGCTTCGCGCCGCTCCGCGCGGAGGCATAACTTCTGCATGGTTAAGATCAATCGAAAATGGGCGGTCGTTACCTGCCTGATGGCGCTCTTGATCTGGGGCAATTCGCTGGTTCCCGGCTCGGGGTCGGGCTCGCTGAGCCTAACGGTCATGGAAGCTGTCCGCGGTTTCCTGCACGGCGTGGGACTTCCATATGAATGGGTGACCAACTTTGTTGTTCGCAAGTGCGCGCATTTTACCGAGTATATGGTGCTCGGCATCCTGGCAACGCACGCCTTTGATTTTGAGGGCCGGCGCACCTTTGACGTGCTGCTGCCCACGGCAGTGTTCCTGCTGCTGATTCCCTCGATCGACGAGACGATTCAGCTCTTTGTGCCGGGACGCGCCGGCATGATCACCGATGTGATGATCGACTGCTGTGGAGCGGCAACGGGCGTTGTGCTCCGATATCTCTTACAGTCGCTGATGTACGCCAAAAAAGCCGCCTAGGACGTATTGTTTGGTCCTAGGCGGCCTTTTTAATTTGAGGGCTTATATGGGGCGTGGTGGCGTCGTTCCGTAGGTTGGATTTGCCGAGCGCGCCACGCCCTGTGGGTGCGTCTGCTACTGAAGCGCCTGTGCGCCCAGGGCCAGGCAGCCCATGATGCCCTGCTTGCCCTCGAGGCTGTTGTTGACAATGTAGGTGTCGATATCGTTGACCTCGGGTGTGACGATGTAGCTGTTGAGCATCTCGGCGCACTTTTTGCGGGCGAGCGGCACGATAGGGGTGTGATCGGCAACGCCACCGCCGATGATGATCTTCTGCGGGGCATAGCACAGCGTGTAGGTCATGAGTGCCTGTGCCAGATAGCCCGCGAGCAGATCCATGGCCTCCGGGTCATCGGCCATGTCTCCGGCACTCTTGCCATTCCAGCGCTTTTTAACGCCGGGGCCTGCGATGAGGCCCTCGAGGCAGTTGTCGTGGAAGGGGCAGGCGCTATGCTCGCCGATGGTGTCGCGCGGGTCGCGCGTGACCAGGATATGGCCGGCCTCGGGATGCATCATGCCGTGCACGAGCTGGCCGCCCGAGAGCACGCCGGCGCCCACGCCGGTGCCGATGGTCAGATACACAACGTCAGTGAGGCCCTTGGCGCAACCAAAGGTGACCTCGCCCAAGCAGGCGACGTTGACGTCGGTGTCGTAGCCGCAGGGGATATTGAGCTCGTTTTGGATAGTGCCCAGCAGGTCAAAGTAGCGCCATGCCGTTTTGGGCGTCTCCAGGATCTTGCCGTATTGGGGCGAAGCGGGGTTGACTGCGGTGGGGCCAAACGCGCCGATGCCCAGCGCGGCGATGCCCTTGTTCGCAAACCACGCGTTGACGGCCTCAACGGTCTCCTGCGGGGTCGTGGTCGCGATCTGCTCACGTTCCAGGACCGTACCGTCTGCATAGCCCGTGGCGCAGACCATCTTGGTGCCGCCGGCCTCGAGCGCTCCGATAAGCTGCTGCTCTGCCATAGTATTCCTCTCTGGGACGAGTTGCTCCGTGACTAAAGTATAGTGCGCTAAACCATTTAAGAAAGCGCTATAAAAAGAAGCCTTGCAACGCGGCGGGCGGTGCGAGGCTTCTTTGGCTACTTTAGCTGCCGGGCCGTCCTTACCCGCGCGGCTTGATTTTATCACGTAGCGACTTGAGGTTCTCCAGCGCCGCGTTAAGCGTCTTGTCTCGCTTGGCAAAGTGGAAACGAATCAGATGGTTGACGGGCTCGCGGAAGAAGCTCGAGCCGGGCACGGCGCCCACGCCCACCTTAGACGCGAGGTCCTCGCAGAATTCGAGGTCGCTGTCATAGCTAAACTCAGAGATGTCCATCATGACGTAGTAGGCGCCCTGCGGCACGTTGTGCTCAAGACCGATGCTGTCGAGTCCCTGGCAGAACAGGTCGCGTTTGGCGGTGTAGAGGTCGAGGACCTCATCGTAATAGCTGTCGTCGAAGTTGAGGGCGGTGACGACAGCTTCCTGCAGGGGAGCGGCGGCACCCACGGTGAGGAAGTCGTGGACCTCCTTGATGCGCTCGGTGATCTGGGCCGGGGCAATGGTGTAGCCCAGACGCCAGCCGGTGATGGAGTACGTCTTGGACAGCGAGCTGCAACTGATGGTCCGCTCGAACATGCCGGGCAGCGTGGCCATATAGACGTGCTCGTGGGGCGCGTAGACGATGTGCTCGTACACCTCGTCAGTGATGCAGTAGGCGTCGTATTTTTTGCAGAGGTCGGCGATAAAGGTGAGCTCCTCGCGCGTAAAGACCTTGCCGCAAGGGTTGGAAGGGTTGCACAGGACGATGGCTTTGGGGTCGTTGTCGCGGAAGGCTGCCTCGAGCGTCTCGCGGTTAAAGTCGAATGTGGGTGGGTTGAGCGGCACGTAGATGGGCTCGGCACCCGAAAGGATCGTGTCGGCGCCGTAGTTCTCATAGAACGGCGAGAAGATGACGACCTTGTCGCCGGGGTTCGTGACCGTCATCATGGCGGCCATCATGGCCTCGGTGGAGCCGCAGGTGACTACGATATTCTCGTTGGGGTTCACCGGCATGCCCATAAAGTGCTCCTGTTTGGCGGCGAGCGCCTCGCGCATGGCCTGGGAGCCCCAGGTGATGGAGTACTGGTGATAGAGCGGCTTGGGGTCGCTGGCGATGGCGCTGAGGCTATCGAGCAGCTGCGCCGGGGGATCGAAGTCGGGGAAGCCCTGCGAGAGATTGACAGCGCCGTACTTATTGGAGATGCGTGTCATGCGGCGGATGACCGAATCGGTAAATCTTGCCGTGCGGTTGGAGAGTTCTTTCATGACGGTCCTTTCGAGGATTTGCAGTGGGGCAAGTTTACTCCTATGAAACCGGTGGGATTTGCTCGAAATGGTCTCGAAAAACTCTTTTCAAAATTCTTGAAAATTGGGGCTTGCATCGCGTGGCGTTCCTTGCAATAATAGTCGAGCGCGAAGCGCACAGGACACGGTGGGTGTAGCTCAGTTGGCTAGAGCGACGGGTTGTGGTCCCGTAGGTCGAGGGTTCGAGTCCCTTTACCCACCCCAGTTCTTGCTTCGTGTTGATATCGGGTCGTTAGCTCAGTTGGTAGAGCAGGGGACTCTTAATCCCAAGGTCCAGGGTTCGACCCCCTGACGGCCCACCACACGATATCTCCTCTAAAGTCCGCCATAATGGACTTTAGCTTTGGGTCGTTAGCTCAGTTGGTAGAGCAGGGGACTCTTAATCCCAAGGTCCAGGGTTCGACCCCCTGACGGCCCACCAAAGCAAGTTAAGACGGTCAACGAAAGTTGGCCGTCTTTTTTTGACCTCGCATGGGGTCGAACCCGTCGGGGCGCGAAGTTGGGGAAACTGCACCGTGATTCCCTTAGGGAAACACGGCTAAAGCCCCATAAACGTGCTCTCCTTATGAGAATTATGCTCACGGGGCTCGATGCATGTTGAGAAGTTGTGATCAAGCTTAAAGTGAGAATCGATTTAGTCCGCTCGAAAGTGCGAACCCAGGCTTTCAGTTCGCTTGCGCATGGCTTTGACCATTTCCTGTGCTAGTTGAATCTGCGATTGCAGGCGGGCGAGGGCAGCGATTTCGCTGTCGTTGGCATGTGGCTTATTTAGAGCCGTGGCTTCGTCTTGCAGGCTTTCAAGCTGTTGCAGGGCCTCGGATAGGCCTGTTTCGGCCCTGTTGATCATGCAATAGGTGCTCATCGTGTGCCTAAGGCTGTGTGTCAGGCGTTCGGCATCTGTTGCGGCAATGCCGTAGTGGGGGAGGGCGATATCCGCCTTCAGCGCTGCCTCAGGCTCTTTCTGTGCTGCAAGGGCTGCCGATGCGCCTGCGATGCGTCCGAATACGATGCCGTTGGCGCTTGACAAGCCACCAATGCGGTCGGCGCCGTGCATGCCGCCTGTCGCCTCGCCGCAAGCGTAGAGGCCCTCAACGCCCGTGTGCGCGGTCTTATCGATCTTGATGCCGCCGTTAGCGGCGTGGGCATACATCGCAACGCGCATCTCGTCGGTCGGCGCGATGCCGTGCTCGTCTTGCAGCCAGGTGGCAAAGGTCTGCACAAACTCTGGGACATCCTCGCGGGGGAAGTCGTAGCGGAGCGCCAGGCCTTCGGCGCCTGCCTGATCGATGGCAAGATCGATAGCGCGGGAGGCCAAGCGTGACGTGAAGGGACCATATCCAGAGCGCTGCTCGAGCAGGTCGTCCAGCTTGTCGTCGGCAATATCTACCGGCTGGTCTACGTGCACGTAGCGCCAGGTTTTCTCATTGAAGACCAAGTTACGCCTGGGCTCGATGAAGCCGGGCATCATCTGCATGAACTCTATATTAGTAAGTGTTGCGCCGTGCGCCAGCGCGATGGCCTGCGAGGAACTGAGCACATCAGCCGACGTAAGGCTGCGCTCGAACAGGCCGCCTGTGCCACCGGCTGCGATGACCGTGGCCTTGGCAGCAAAGGGCACGATTCGATTTTCGGTAAGGTCGTAGAGTACGGTTCCGGTTATTCTGCCGTTCGTGTCCTCAACAAGGTCGATAAGCTCATGGCGGGGGAGCAGGCGAATGCCGAGCGACTCGATCCAGGTCGTCAGAGCGTCCTCAAGGGGCTTGCGGGTGAGGCCGCGCCACATGCGCGTCTTGTGGTCAAAGCAGGGGATAAATTGCTTTTGCTGGGCGCTCTCGGCACTTTGCGGACGTTGGAGTTCAACACCCAGCTCCCGTTCGAGCCATGTAATTGCCCGGGGAATGCCGTGGACGAACGTCTGGACGAGTTCGGGGTCGGCAACGCCGCCGCCGACGGCCAGGATGGTGTCGATGAGGTCCTGCTCGTCGTCTTCGTCGACGGGACCGATGAGGCCGAGGCCCCAGGTACCCGGGAAGAAGCTCGATCCACTCATGGTCTTGCCGGCGCTTGCCACAGTGACGGTTGCACCCGTGCGTGCCGCTTCGATGGCGGCACAAAGGCCCGCAATGCCAGATCCAATTACCAGTACATCAGTCGATTCCATCGGATTCCTTTCTCGTCCGGCGCATTGTCGCACGGGTGATCGGCAATGGGGCCGCAAAGACCCGGCAAATCGGTAAAGGGCAAATATGGCAGGTGGGCGTCATGGACGCTCTGAAGCTCCATCTCATCACATCTTGTATTTCGCCCCAACTGATATATCGGCATTAGCTACCCTGCGACAGCGCAAACAAAAAGAGCCACTACCCGGGTGGGTAGCGGCTCCAAAGCTCAACTATATGAGCATCGCGCGGGCGCGATTAGGCCTTGAGGGCCTCCTCGACGGCGACAGCGCAGGCGACGGTGGCACCGACCATGGGGTTGTTGCCCATGCCGATGAGACCCATCATGTCGACGTGCGCAGGCACGGAGGAAGAACCGGCGAACTGGGCGTCGGAGTGCATGCGGCCCATGGTGTCGGTCATGCCGTAAGAGGCAGGGCCGGCGCCCATGTTGTCCGGGTGCAGGGTACGGCCAGTGCCGCCACCAGAAGCGACGGAGAAGTACTTCTTGCCAGCCTCGAGGCGCTCCTTCTTGTAGGTGCCAGCGACGGGGTGCTGGAAGCGCGTGGGGTTGGTGGAGTTACCGGTGATCGAGATGTCGACGTTCTCGTGCCACATGATGGCAACGCCCTCGCGGACGTCGTCGGCGCCGTAGCAGTTGACGGCGGCGCGGGGACCATCGGAGTAGGGGATGGTCTCGACGACCTTGAGCTCGCCCGTGAAGTAGTCGAACTGGGTCTTCACGTAGGTGAAGCCGTTGATGCGGGCGATGATCTGAGCAGCGTCCTTGCCCAGACCGTTGAGGATGACGCGCAGCGGCTTCTTGCGAGCCTTGTTGGCGTTCAGAGCCAGGCCGATAGCACCCTCAGCGGCAGCGAAGGACTCGTGACCGGCCAGGAAGGCGAAGCACTCGGTGTCGTCGGAGAGCAGCATAGCGCCCAGGTTGCCGTGGCCCAGACCGACCTTGCGGTCCTCGGCGACGGAGCCGGGAACGGTGAAGGCCTGGATGCCCTCGCCGATGATGGCGGCAGCCTCAGAAGCGGACTTGGCGCCACGCTTGACAGCGAGAGCGCAACCGAGGGTGTAGGCCCACTCGGCGTTCTGGAAGGCGATGGACTGGGTGTTGTTGACGATCTCACGCGGGTTGAAGCCCTTGTCGGTGCAGATCTGCAGAGCTTCCTCGAGGGAGGCGATGCCGTTGTCGGCGAGGCACTTGTTGATCTTGTCAGCGCGGCGCTCGTAACCTTCGAACGTAACAGTCATAGTTATTTCCCTCCCTTTCTACTCGTGAACCGGGAACACGCTGGCGACGGAGTGAGTCTCCTCGTCGGTGCGCGGGTCGATGTACTTGGCAGCGTTCTCCCACTGACCATAGTGGCCCATAGCGCCAGCGATGGCCTCCTCGGGGGTCTTGCCGGCCTTGACGGCGTCGGTGAACTTGCCGAGGTTCAGGAACTCGAATGCGATGATCTCGTTCTTGTCGTTGAGAGCCATGCGGGTGACGTAGCCCTGAGCGAGCTCGAGGTAACGAGCGCCCTTGGCCTTGGTGCCGAACATGGTGCCGACCTGAGAGCGAAGGCCCTTGCCGAGGTCGTCGAGGGAGGCGCCCACGGGCAGGCCGCCCTCGGAGAACGCGGTCTGGCTGCGGCCGTAAACGATCTGCAGGAAGATCTCGCGCATAGCAACGTTGATGGCGTCGCAGACGAGGTCGGTGTTGAGGGCCTCGAGGATGGTCTTACCGGGAAGGATCTCGGAAGCCATGGCGGCAGAGTGGGTCATACCCGAGCAGCCGATGGTCTCAACGAGGGCCTCCTCGATGATGCCGTCCTTGACGTTCAGCGTGAGCTTGCAGGCGCCCTGCTGAGGTGCGCACCAACCCACACCGTGCGTAAGACCGGAGATGTCGGAAATCTCCTTAGCCTGGACCCACTTGCCCTCCTCGGGGATGGGTGCGGGGCCGTGGTATGCACCCTTGGCAACGGGGCACATGTTCTCCACTTCCTGTGAGTACTGCATGCCTCTCCTCTCTATCGTGTTGGCGTCCCGTCTGGGGGTCGTGGCTGGCGATTGCCGGGCGACCCTTCGAAAGGGACATGACATGCAGCCCCTATAATACCGCGAAATGCACGGAATATTCGGCGAACGGCTCAGTTTTCGTAGCGAGAAGTCCGGAAGTTTTAATTGAAACGGTTTAACTCTATGTTCTGTGGTCGCGAACTTCCGTAGAGGGGGTCCGTCTTGGGCAAGCTATTGGTCAGCTCTTGTAAGCATTGCGGGGGTTGACCTGTTGCAACGGTGCCGTTCGCCGCCTGATTACTGCCTTTGGCCGCGCGAGTGTATTGTTTTGCGTGAATGTTTTGATGGCGCGCTTCAATCGTGCTGTATTGGATGGCAAGCAGATCCCGGCGAAGGGAGCGCCATGCAGCGCGTTTGGAGAACGGTTACCAGCTTTTACCATGTCTGTGCCCGCGGTACGGGCAAGCGGCTCATCTTTGAGGGCGATGACGACCGGTGGGAGTTTTTGGAGCTGATGCGCGAGTGCTGCCGCGAGGAGGGTGTGACGGTTATCGCCTGGTGCCTTATGGGCAATCACGTGCATTTGGTGCTTGCAGATTACGAGGACAGGATGAGCGCGGCAATGCACCGGCTGCTTTTGACATACGCGCGGCGGTTCAATAAGCGCACGGGGCGCACAGGCCATCTGTTCCAGAACCGTTTTGACCGGCGTTCGCTCGATACCGATTGGCAGGTGATGGAGGCTATTCGCTCCGTACACGCCGATCCGCAGGAGGTGGGCGTTAGCCTAATCGAGCGTTATCCCTGGAGCAGCTTTGCGGAACATCTGCGCTCTTACGACTGTGATGCGGCCGATGCCGCGAGGGGATTTTCTGATCCTTCTTGCGTGCTTGAACTTTTTGGTTCTGCCGAGGGCTTTATTGCCTATTCGCTTTCGACACCCGACGGTAGCGAGCCGGCGCTGTGCGATATGAAAGAGACAGAGTGTGAACGCCACGCCTTTGCCGACAAGATGGCGAAGAGCCTCGGGGTTCCGCTCAATGTGGTTAAAACTGCACCGCCGGCGCAGCGCGATACCGTTATTGTTGGATTGAACAATGCCGGCTTTACGGTGCGCCAGATTGAGCGGTATACCGGGATTGGCAAGAGTACCGTATCTCGTATCGTGCGCGCCCGCGCGCGAACGGCGATGCGGGCTGGCGGAAACGTGATGTAAGGTCGCCTGTTCACCGCAGCTGGGGTCGTTCATACGCCGCAACCAGCGTTCAAAAGCTTGGTACGGTAACTGCACTTCTTAATATGCATAGAACAATCGTCATCTTGCATAAAATAACGGCTCGGTCCGGGTTTGCCCGTGCCTACCCCCGTCTGCGCCGTGCAAAAAACGGAGTTTTCAGCATCGTGTTGCTGTCGGCACCGCCGCAATCTTGCAACATACGGGTCCCGAAGCTATTGATTCCCGCCGTTGCGCCCCCGAAGCACGTGCCTGCGTCCCGTCAGACCGCGATGCTTGTTCTAAAACACAATATATATGCGCCTAAAGACGTTGATTAACGCTTTCGATGCGTATACACACAGCTTGGCGTGCTGAATACTCGCAAAAATGCACGCCGCTCCCTATGGGACCCGTCTGCGGCAGGCGCGAAGCGAGTCGGAGCTTCGCAGAACGGGGCTTGGCGAATTGCTTGGCGGGTCCGGGGCCCTGCCGCAGGCCTTTGGTGCTGTGAAAAACGCCCGTGTTCGCGTCTGCTGTGTGGTAAATGACAGACGGAGCGTCGGACGCGCGGACTTCGTGCGTCCGCGCTCATTAGGAAAAACAGAGCCGCCCGTATCGGGCGGCTCGGCAATCAAAAACCTTGGATTCGGGGCATACGCTACTGGTTAGTTTACCCCTCGAGCATGCCGTCGAGGGTGCGCCAGGCGAGCTCGGCGCATTTGACGCGGGCGGGCATGTGCGAGATGTCCTGAAGCTGGGCGGCCTCGTCCAGGTCTTCCAGGTCTTCCTCGGAGAGCTGCTCGCCGCGGATCATGGCGAGGAAGAGCTCTGCCAGGCGGTGAGCTTCCTCGACGGTCTCGCCGGTGATGAGGTCGGCCATGATGTCGGCACTGGCCTGGCTGATGGCGCAGCCGTGGCCGGTAAAGGAGGCCTCCTCGATCACGTTGTTCTCGACACGTAGCTGCAGGGTGAGCTCGTCTCCGCAGCTGGGGTTGATGCCGTCGTGCTCGTGCGTGGGAGCATCCATCTCGTACTTATAGTCGGGGTGCGAGTTGTGCTCCATAAATGTGGTGGAGGTGTACAGATTACCCATTGAACGTGCTCCAAACGTGATGCAGGCCGGCGATGAACTTGTCGATGTCGGCCTTGTCGCTGTAGAAGGCCACGCTGGCGCGGCAGCAGGCAAGGTTCTCGACGCCCAGCCAGGTAAGCAGCGGCTGCGCGCAGTGGTGGCCGGCGCGGATGCAGACGCCGTCCATGTCCATGATGCTCGCGACGTCGTGCGGGTGGATGCCCTTGACGTTAAAGCTCACGACGCCGTGGTGGTTGTCCCAATAGATGGAGCCGATGATCTGGACAAAGTCGAGCTGCATGAGTTCGCCCATCAGGTAGTGGACGAGTGCCTGCTCGCGGGCCTGAATGTTCTCGTAACCCACCGTGTTGACCAGGTAGTCGAGTGCCGCGCCCGTGGCGAAGATGCCGGCGGCGTCCTGCGTGCCGGCCTCGAACTTCTCGGGGACGGGCGCCCAGACGGCGTCCTGCTCGGTGACAGAGTCGATCATTTCGCCGCCGGTGAGCATGGGCGGCATGGCGTTGAGCAGGTCCATCTTGCCCCACAGCACGCCGATGCCCATGGGGCCCATGGCCTTGTGTGCGCTAAAGGCAAAGAAGTCGGCTCCCAGGTCGGCCACATCGACCGGCATGTGCGACAGCGACTGCGCGCCGTCGACGACCAGATAGCCGCCGTACTTATGGACGAGCTTGCCGAGGTTCTTGACCGGGTTCTCGACGCCCAGCACGTTAGAAACCTGACCCACGGCCAGAATTTTGGTCTTGGGACCAACCTTGGTAAGAACCTCCTCGGTGGTGAGCTGGCCGGTCTTGGTGGGGTAGAGGTAGACGAGCTTGGCGCCGGTTTCGCGGCAGACCTGCTGCCACGGGATTAGGTTGGAGTGGTGCTCCATGATGGTGATGACGACCTCGTCACCGGGCTCGAGCACCGTGGGTGCAAAGCTCTTGGCGACCAGGTTGAGCGACTCGCTCGTGTTGCGGGTGAAGACGACCTCGTTGGCCTGGGCGGCGCCGATGAGGTCGGCGATCTGTTGGCGGACCTTCGCGATGGCGTCGGTGGCCTCGACGGACAGCGAGTACAGGCCGCGAAGGGGGTTGGCGTTCATACGCTGATAGAAGTCGCGTTCGGCGTCGAGCACACAGGCAGGGCGCTGCGCGGTGGCGGCGCTATCGAGGAAGGCGATCTCGGGGTGCTGCTGGAACAGCGGGAACTGGCCCTTGTAGGGGTTGGTCTCGATGTCCACAGTGGGCCAGCCGCGCGAAGCCTCGTCGCTGGCGTCGAGCTCCATGGGCTCGGGGGCAGTACAGGTGTCGCATTTAACGTGCTCGGTGTCGATCATGCGAGCTCCTCTTCAAAGTTGTCGATCAGGTTGTTGCCCAGGCGGACGACGGCGGCGCGGGTGCGCTCGTCGGTGGCGGAAAGCGCGGCGTCCTCCAGCTTGGCGCGGATGAACAGGTCCTCGGCGGCGTTTTGGTCAAGGCCTCGGCAGGCGAGATAGAACAGTTGTTCGTCGCGGACGTGGCCGATCGTGGCGCCGTGGTTGCCGGCGACGTCGTCCTCGTCGCAGAGAATGACGGGAACGGTCTTGTTGTCGACGCCCTTGTTGGCCAAAAGCACCGTCTCGCGCTCGGTGCCGACGGCACCCTTGCAGCCGTGCACGAGGTCGATGGTGCCACGGTAGACCTTCTTGGACGTGCCAGTCAGCACGCCGTTGGCGTCGATCTCGCACTCGGTCTTGCGGCCGCGGTGGCGCAGCTCGTAGTTAAAGTCGCGCACCTGCTCGCGGGCGCCCAGGTAATCGGTATCGATCGTCACCTTGGCGGTATCGCCCAGCAGGTCGCCGGCAAGGCCGGTGGCGCTGGCGCCAGCACCCAGGACGGTGTGCTGCACGTTGACGCGCGCGCCCTCGTCCAGGAACAGGCCGGTGTCGTCGAGCGCGATCCAGCTATCGTCGAGCGTCTGCGTGCAGGTCACGTTGACGGTGGCGTACTCGTGGGCGCACACGCGTAGCGCGGAGCCCACGACGCCTTGGCCGGCAACGGGGGAGTCCAGGGCTATGCGCAGGTCGAGCGTTGCCTGCGGACGGGCGACGACATCGATGGCGGCGATGGCCGCGGCAGCGTCGACGCCACTCACGCGCACGGTAACCGTGGCGTGCTTGTATGCGGGCACATCGATGACGACGCGCTTGGTGGCGTGGTCGGCCAGGTAGGTGTAGGTAGCCTCGCCCATGCCAGTCTCGAAGGCCTCGGCAGGGGAGAGCTCCTCCTCGAGCTTGATGGCGCCGGCCTGGTAGATGGAGGTGGCGGGCACGTCGAGCTCGGTCTCGGGCGTGATGCGGGCGCGGTCGGCGGCGTCGCCGGGGGCGGAGGCGCGGCGCTCGGGGAAGCGCTCGGCCATGGTGTCCATGGCGGCTTCGAACGCGTCTGCCACGCCAGTAAACTGCTCGTCCAAGCCCTCGACCTCAACGGCCTCGGTGGGAGCGGCGGCAAGCTCGTCAGAGAGCTCGAGCTTGGTCTGATTCATCTTCAGCCAGCCCCAAGTGGCGGCCGGCATCGCGTTGACCTGCTCAAGGGTGGTAGCAGCGGTGTTAGTGGTCTGTTTCATTATCCGATCGCTCCTTCCATCTCGAGCTTGATCAGGTTGTTCATCTCGACGGCGTACTCCAGCGGCAGCTCCTTGGAGACTGGGTTGGCAAAGCCGTTGACGATCATGGTACGGGCCTCTTCCTCCGAGATACCGCGGCTCATCAGGTAGAACACCTTGTCGTCGCCGATACGTCCGATGGTGGCCTCGTGGCCGATGTCGACGTTCTTGGCGCGGATGTCCATGGCTGGAATAGTGTCGGAGCGGCTTTGGTCGTCGAGCATCAGCGACTGGCAGCTCACGGTTGCCTTGGAGCCCTCGGCCTTAGGCGTGGCCACGATGGAGCTGCGGAAGGTCTGGATACCGCCGCTCTTAGAGATGCCCTTGGTCTCGACGGTTGCCGAGGTATCGGGTGCGTTGAGCACGACCTTGCAGCCGGTGTCGAGGTTTTGACCGGCACCGGCAAAGGTGATGCCGGTAAAGCTCGAGCGGGCGCGGCGGCCGTTGAGCACGCTCATGGGGTAGAGGTAGCCCACGTGGCTGCCGAAGGAGCCACTGATCCACTCGATGTCGCCGTCCTCGTCCACGCGCGCACGCTTGGTGTTGAGGTTGTACATGTTCTTGGACCAGTTCTCGATGGTCGAGTAGCGCAGGTGCGCACGCTTGCCCACAAAGAGCTCCACAGCGCCGGCGTGGAGGTTGGCCACGTTGTACTTGGGCGCGGAGCAACCCTCGATAAAGTGCAGGTCGGCATCGTCCTCGACGATGATGAGCGTGTGCTCAAACTGGCCGGCGCCCTTGGCGTTAAGGCGGAAGTAGCTCTGCAGCGGGAAGTCCAACTTGGTGCCCTTGGGAACGTAGACAAACGAGCCGCCCGACCACACGGCGCCGTGCAGGGCCGCAAACTTGTGGTCGGTGGGCGGGATGAGCGTCATGAATTTCTCGTGGATGAGCGGCTCCCACTGCGGATCGTGCAGGGCTTCCTCAATACCGGAGTAGACGATGCCCATCTTGGACGCCGTGTCCTGCATGTTGTGGTAGACCAGCTCGGAGTCGTACTGCGCGCCGACGCCCGCCAGGTAGCTGCGCTCGGCCTCGGGGATGCCCAAGCGCTCAAAGGTGTTCTTGATGTCGTCGGGCACCGACTCCCAGTCGTGCTTTTGGTCGGTGTTGGGCTTGACGTAGGTGACGATGTTGTCCATGTCCAGGCCCTCGATGGAGGGGCCCCACGTCGGGTCGGGAAAACGATTGAAGATCTCGAGGGACTTGAGGCGCAGGTCGAGCATCCACTGCGGCTCGTCCTTTTTGGCGCTGATCTCGCGCACGATGTCGGGCGTGATGCCGGCGTCGAGGCGCTCGAATCCCTCCTCGCCATAGGTGAAGTCGTAGAGGCTGCGGTCGATGTCCGCGACCTCGGTGCGGTTCTTGGTCATTGCGTCGCCCCTTTACGCCTGCTGCTCGGCAGCGGCAGACTCGGCCTGGGCGCGCTGCTCGGCGGCCTCGCGCTCGAAGGTCTCAAAGCCGTTCTTGTCGATCCAGGGGATGAGCGAGGCGTCGTCCTCGCGCACGATGTGGCCCTTGACCATAACGTGGACGCGGTCGACATCCAGGTGCTCCAAAATGCGCGTGTTGTGCGTGATGATGAGCATGGAGCCGTCGCAGCTCTTGCGATACGCGTCCATGCCGTGGCCGACGGTGGACAGGGCGTCGACGTCCAGGCCGGAGTCAGTCTCGTCCAGGATGGCGAGCTTGGGCTGCAGCAGCAAAAGCTGGAGCATCTCGACCTTCTTTTTCTCGCCGCCCGAGAAGCCCACGCCCAGCTCACGGTTGAGGTAGGCGGTATCCATGTTGAGCTCGGCCGCGAGTTCCTTGACGCGACGGCGGAACTCCTTGCCCTTCATCTCCAGGCCGGGGCGGCCGGCGATGCTGGCGCGCAAAAAGCTCGACAGCGGCACGCCCGGAATCTCGACCGGGGCCTGGAAGCTCAGGAACAGGCCGGCGCGCGAGCGCTTGTCGGTGGTGAGCTCGGTGATGTCCTGGCCGTCAAAGACGATGCGGCCGTCGTTGACCGTGTAAACGGGGTCGCCCATGACCAGGTGGCCGAGGGTGGACTTGCCGGCGCCGTTGGGTCCCATCAGCACGTGGGTCTCGCCGGCGGCGACGTTAAGGTTGACGTTGTGGAGGATGGTCTTCTCGTCCACGGAGGCGGTCAGACCTTCGATGGAAAGCAGCGGATTTGCGCTCATGCTGTCCCTCTCTGTATATGGTGTACTCATAGGTGTACTAAACCCTAGGAATCTTCTCGGAATAAAGTTACTATGGGTTCGGCGTTAGTCAAGGGAAAACCCGACTAATCCACTCGACTTTTCAAATTCTGGGACAAAATAACCTGTTGTGTTTGTCCCACTTACTTTAAATTTGGGACAAACAAACCTGGTTATGTTGTCCCAGATGCGATGGGAGGGTAGGTATGCTCATTTCTTCCAAGGGCCGCTATGCCCTCCGACTGATGATCTATATCGCGGCGCTGGGCGACGCCGAGGGCAAGATTGCCTTGCGCGAGGTTGCCGACCGCGAGCATATCTCGCAAAAGTATTTGGAGCAGCTGGTGCGTCCGCTTATGAAGGCGGACCTGCTTAAGAGCGTGCGTGGCAAGGGCGGCGGCTACATGATGGCCAAGGACCCGGCCGAGGTGCGTGCCGGCGACATCTTGCGTGCCGTTGAGGGCAGCACGGCTCCGGTGGCGTGCGATGGCATCGACAACAGCTGCGCCCGCAGTGACTTGTGTTCCACCGTCAAGTTCTGGCGTGGCCTTGACGAGGTCATCGAGAACTATGTCGACGGCGTGACGTTGGCCGACCTGGCCGCCGTCCCCGAAATCAACTTTGACATTAAGCTGTAGGTTGACCGCAATTCCTTAAGATTTCGCGGAGGGTTGTTGCCGTTTACCGAGGGGTTGTTGTGCAACAACGGGCGAGCTGCAATACTTAGTTTTATCTTTGCAAACTGCACTTTAACTACACCAATGCAGGGAGGATCTTATGCAGCCCAAGCATTCCGCGATTGTCGCGGGCCTGACGCTGGCGCTTTCGTTTGGCGCCGTTTCCGCGCCGGCACCCGCCGCTGCCGAGGAGCCCACGCCGGGCGTTGCCTCGGATGCCACCGATATCGATAAGGGCCTTTACACCCAACAGTCCTTCTCGGGCGTGCTGAGGTCGGTCCAGGGCGTTTCGTTTGTCAACGTGACTCCCGAGATGAAGTACTTTACCAAGTACGAGAGCCATGGCAACTATAACCAGGGCTTTTCGTATGGTGACGGCTACAACGCGCTGGGCTATTACCAGTTCGACCGTCGTTGGTCGCTCATTCCGTTTATGAAGCAGGTTTACAACTACGATTCTGCCAAGTACGGCATGCTCAAGGATGCGATTGATCGCGGCAGCGAGATTTCCAACGCGAGCAATGCCATGTACGAGAACGACCAGCTTACCGAGCTGGGCCGTATTGTACAGGAGGCCTTCCAGGGTGCTTATAACACCGATCCTGCTGAGTTTTCGGCTCTGCAGGATGCGTATGCGTACAACTCGTACTATGCGGTGACCGAGGCGTGGCTCAAGAGCGGCCTGGGCATTGATATTTCGGGCCGCGCCGATTGCGTCAAGGGCATGGTGTGGAGCATCACCAACATGTGCGGCACCGGTGGTTGCAGGGACTTCTTCCGTTGGGCGAATCTTTCCAACGATATGTCCGACCGCGAGTTTGTGACGGCGCTCTCCAACAGCGTGGTCAATAACGTGGCGACCAAGTATTCGAGCCAGCCCCAGTATCATGAGGGCTGGAAGAACCGCTACCGCAACGAGCTAACGGACTGCTTGGTTTATATCGCTGAGGACGAGGCTGCCGCCGCGGCGCCCGTGCAGCCCGAGCCTGCGCCGGCGCCCTCGCTGACACCTGATTCGAATGACGGCTCGAGTGACGATGTCAACGATGACAGGATGGATGCGCCCTCGACCGATGCTGACGGTAATGGCTCTGCTGGTGACACTACCAACGACGGCTCTACCTCGAACGGCTCCGATTCGAACGGCTCTGCTGCGGGCGATTCGCCTTCAAGCTCTGCCGGCAATACGGACAGCGACGCTTCTGGTTCGACCGGCGCTGACACCTCTAACTCATCCACCGGCTCGAGCGATTCGTCCGTTGACACCGGCTCTAACAACGGCTCCGGCTCTGACGCAGTCCCTGATTCCGATGATTCCAAGGACGACTCGAATAAGGCGCCGGACGCTCCCGTTGCTTCGCCGGACAAGAAGCCTTCTTTCTCCGTGCAGCTTGGTTCTACGCTGGGCTCTTCGCTGATGGCTGGCGTCAATAATGGCTCGACTCAGAACAAGGACAACTCTGATCAGGTTTCCACGGAAAAGACCGAGGCCGCAAAGGGCGACTCCAAGGACAAGGCTTCCGAGAAGGCTGAATCCGATAAGGGTCCTAGCTCTGATGAGAAGGGCGACAAATCCGCTCAGAAGAAGGACGAGAACAAGGACAAGACCGAGGACGGAAAGCAGCAGGGCGAGGACGGCGGTAAGGGCAACACCGACAACCAGGTCCAGGAGCAAAATGACTCCAAAACGGTGACCACTACGACCACCACAACCAAGTCATCTGGCGGCAATATGCCCAAGACGGGCGATCTGATTGTGATGGCGAGCCTTGCCAGCGCGAGCTTGGCCACGCTGGGCGCTACGTCTATCGTAAGTGGTAAGCATAAGCTCGATCAGCAGAAGAAAGCTTCTGGAGAGGACGACTCTGAGGAGTAGCCTCTTGGTTGCTAGATAATTAAAGAGTTGGGACGGGGTCCGGTGCGAATGCATCGGGCCCCGTTTTGTTGTGCAACGATTAGTTGTGCCCCCTCACACCTCTTGTTGCTACCGTTGCCCGATATGATCGCGCGGCGGCATCGGTACGCGCGAGGAGGTCATTACAATTGGCACCGTGTTGTGATTTAGGGGGAACGTTTTGGTGTCTGAACAGGCAAATAATGGTTGTGCTGCCGGCTTTGGCGTGCGTTTGATCGGCTGTGCCGACGATGCGGCTTTACCCATTGGCATGCACGACTATGCGGAGGCTCTTGGTTGCTGCACGCTGGTCGACAAGACCATGTTTATTGCAGATGTGTTGGATTGCGACGCGTCCGTTGTGGTGTGCTGTCGACCCGAGGGTTTTGGCAAGAGCATGAACTTGTCGATGCTCAGGGCTTTTCTGGAGCGTCCGGCGGTCAGTCGCGCTGGTCAGCGTTTGTTTGCCGATGCTCAGATTTGGGATGCAGACGGCGGGCGCTATCGGGATGAGTACGCTTGCTATCCGGTGATATCGCTGGACTTTTCTGGCGCTGCGAGGCGTGGCGCCGCTATTGCCGACGTCGTGCGCGATGCTCTTTCGGGCGAGTGCGCTCGTCTGCTGGCGCTTTTGGAGGCTCCGGATTTAGCTCGAGACAAGGTGCGTCACATCGAACGCGTTGCGCGTGGCGCGGCGAGCGAGGATGAGGTCGCCTCGGTGCTTGGCGTGCTCATAGAGCTGCTGGAGATTGCCTGCGATGAGCAGGTTGTATTGCTCGTTGATGGGTACGATGCGGCGTGGTCTCGCCGTGCGAGCGCGAGGGACGCTTCCGACGCCGATCCGGCAGAACTACTTGACCGTGCGCTGTTTGACGCCATTGCCACTGCGCGCGATTCGTTGCGGCTGACGTGTCTGATGGGGGAGTATCCCGGCCCTGCCGAAGCGGCGCTTTCTTTGCACTGCTGCTCGTATTGTCTGACGACGCCGCTTTCGACCTGGTGTGACCGTTGGTTCGGCTTTTCGGATGCCGAGGCCGAGGCTCTGCTGAATCATGCTGGGCGCGAGGAATACCTGGATGATGCGCGTGAATGGCTCGAGGGGTATCGGTTTGGCAGGGCCTATTGCTCGAGTCCAGAGCGTGTGATTGGGTTTTTGGACCGAGGCTGCACGGCGCCCGTGCGTGCCGATCTGTATGGGTATGCGGATTGCCTGAGTAGGGTAGTTAGTGACTGGAATCTCGACCGCCTTTCGGTCTTGTTTGATTTGCTCGAGGCCCATGGATGCGTTGGGGTCCCGCTTTGTTTGGGCGCTGCGGGGCTAGAGGCCTCGCCTGATGATGGCTTGTGGACGGCGCTGTATCTGTCAGGTTTCCTGACGACAGATATGACTGAGGAGCCAGAGTATGGCGATCGCCTCTGTGCTTTGCGATTGCCCAATAACGAGCTTCGCCAGGCCTTGCGTCTAGTGATTATTGAGTGGTTTGAGTGCGCTTCAGAAGACATTCGAGACGTCGATGCGTTTCGCGACGGGCTGTGCCATGGGAACGAGGATACCGTGAGGCGGGCGCTAAGCCGCATCTTGGGAGATGCGGGAATCGGTGTGACCGACCCAGATACACCGCTGCCATATCACCTACTCTTGCAAGGACTCTGCTTTGGATTGCCGGGCTATGCCAATCCTGCTTCGAGGCGAAAGTGTGGCGCGGATCGCTGGGACATCCAGGTTTTTCCTACGGGCGCCGTGTTCGACATAGCCGATACGATCGGTATGCTCGATGAACGTCCGCTGATAACGATCAACATGATGTATGACCCCGGTGTGGATGCGCTGGGCCTGGAATTGCTGGCCGTGCAGGCGCTGCTCGACATAGAGCGCGACGGCATCGACGAAATCCGTGTGCCGCGACCCGGCGTTGGCCGCGTGCGCTGGGGGTTCGGGTTTGATGGACGGCATGTGGCTACGGTGTGCCAGCGGCTTTAAGCGCCGAGGTGTTTTCGGCTCCGTTACTCGGTGTCCTTCATGGGCGGCATGGGCTTCCAGTTGGGGTCCTTGACGATCTTGCGGGCGTCCTTCATGCCGCGGCACAGCGCCGGAATGCCGGTCTTAAAGCACTTATCGACCGCAGCCAGGCGAATGAATTCCTTGCAGAAGGTCGCGGCATTGCCCAGGCGGAACAGCATGGGGTGGTAGTCACCGTAGATCTGCATATAGCGAGCGAGGAAGCCTCGGTTGCGCATGATGTAGTAGCGGTTGGTGTCGCTCGTAGAGTTGAGCTGGCGCTTGCCGGCGATATCCCAGTTAGAGACGGCGCGGGCGCGCTTAAGCACCACGTCGGCAACAACGGCGGCGGGGAAGTGCTGGCTGGCCACGTAGCCATAGCAGGCATCGTCGCCGTAGATAAAGAAGCGCGCGTCGGGCAGGCCAATCTTGTCGACCACGCGGCGCGAGAACATGCCGCCCTCAAAGCATAGCTGGTTCATGGCGCGGTAGCCCTCGGGTCCCAGGTCCCACTTGGCGACAGGGTTGGGAATGCCGAGCGAAAGGATGAGTTGGTATTGCCAAAAGAAGGCGCCGCCGTCAAAGTCCAGGCGCGAACCCTGGATGACGTCGTAGCGGTCGGTCCACTTGGCAAGACGCTCGATGCCTTCGGGGATGACGAGCACATCGTCGTCCATCACCCAGAACCACTGAGCGCCCAGGTCGTAGGCGCATCTGGTGCCGGCGGAGAAGCCGCCCGCACCGCCGCCGTTTTCGAGCTGCGGGGCGTAGATGACACGGTCGGTGCCGCCCTGCGCGTCGGGTTGCTCGGTGTCGATGCCCCACAGGTTGGCCAGGCGCTCGTTGAATGCGGAGCACATGGCCTCGGTCTCGCGCGAATTCTCGTTATCGACAATCACGATGCGCCAGGGCGTTGCCGTGAGCTCGGTCATGGAGTCGAACAAGTTGGCCAGGAGTTCCTGGCGCTTGTACGTAACGACGACAATGGCGAGCTTATCGATGGGAGCGGGAAGGGTTGAAGGCATGGGGCAATATATCCTTTCACGCGCGGCGGGCGAGTGCAGCGCGGAAGCTATCGAATACGTCCTTGGGACTGTCCTATTGTAAAGGCTCGGCGCACCTTGGTGGCAAGCTTTGAATAAAACGCAGGAACCTGCCATGGGCCCGCCGCATGACGTGGGGCTGCTTTGCCCGCAAGAGGCTCCATAGATTATATAAACGCCCGCTGGCGCGCTGACCCTTTGATACCATGAAACGACAGGTATTTCCTAAGGAGCACATTTGTCTACTAACGCCTCTGGCAGCCCTGTTCTGTCGCTGCTTATTCCCATTTACAATGTTCAGCGCTACCTGCGCGAGTGTCTCGATTCCGCCCTGGCGCAGACGCTCAAGGACATCGAGATCATCTGCATTAACGACGGGTCGACCGACAACTCGCCGGCGATTATCCGCGAGTACATGGAGCGCGACTCCCGTGTCAAGATGATTGACAAAGCCAACAGCGGCTACGGCGACTCGATGAACCACGGTCTGGAGATGGCGCGTGGCAAGTACGTTGGTATCTTGGAGTCCGATGACTTTATGGCGTCCGACGCACTCGAAAAGCTTGTCTCGGCCGCCGATACCAATAATGCCGACTTTGCGAAGGCGAACTTTGATTTCTACTGGTCTAAGCCCGAGGAGCGCCGTTCGCTACACGAGATGTTTAGACCTCGGGATTGCGGCAAGCCGGTGCACCCGAGCGATACGACACAGTTCTTTAAGCAAAAGCCGTCGATTTGGTCGGCTGTGTACCGTCGCGATTTTCTTGAGCGCAACGGCATCAAGTTCTTGCCGACTCCGGGAGCATCCTTTCAGGACACGTCGTTTGCCTTTAAGGTGATTGCCTGCGCCGACAAGGCCGTTTACCTGCACGATGCCGTGCTTTCGTATCGTCAGGACAACGAGAACTCCTCGGTCAATTCTTCGGCTAAGGTCTTTTGCGTCAATACCGAGTATGCCGAGATTGAGCGTTGGATTCGTGAGGATTATGCCCGCGACCACGTAAGCGGCGATGTCGCGCGCATGCTCAAGTTCAATCAGCTCATTAAGTACGATTCGTACATGTGGAACTACGTGCGCCTGGCGCCTAAGTTCTATAAGGAGTTCCTGGTTCAGATGGCCAAGGAGTTCCAAGCGGCCTTGGACGCCGGGGACTTTTCGCTTGACGACCTCAAGCCGTGGAAGCGCGCAAATCTCGCTGCCATCCTCAAAGATCCTGAGGGCTGGGTTGACGAGCATCCGAGTTTTGCGACGGATGGTGCCTTGGGGCGTGCTAAGTATTACGCCTCGGTTGGAGGCCCAGGCGTGGTCGCTGCCTTCCTCATCGAATCGCTGAGGGGATAGGTCGACATGGGAGAGACTTTGACCCCCAAAGCGACCATTGTCGTTCCCGTCTACAATTCGTCGCGCTCCATTCAGCGATGCCTCGATTCGCTGTTGGCCCAGTCCGAGCGCTCGATTCAGGTTGTCTGCGTCAACGACGGTTCGACTGATGATTCGTTGAACGTGTTGCGTCAGATCGCGCAGGCCGACGATCGCGTACTGGTGATTGACCAGGAAAACGCGGGCGTCTCGTGTGCTCGAAATGCGGGTATCGATGCCGCCGAGGGCGAGACCGTCTTTTTTGTGGACGCCGACGATTACATCGATGCCCAGACGGTCGAGCGCGTGCTGCATGCCATGGAGTCTGCGGATGCCGAGGCCGCCGTTTTTGGCGGCGCCTGTGAACCTGCCGATGCTGCCCCCAAACGCGTCCAGCAACTCATGAGCCCCAAAGCTGGTACCTTCGGCGCCCGTGATCCCCAACTGCTGTTCCATTCGAATACGCAGCCCTATGCCTGCCGTGCGGCTTTTTCGCGCGAGCTGCTCAATCGCGAAGGCATTCGCTTCGCCCCCGGTTTGGCTTTGGGCGAGGACGTCGTCTTCCAATTTGCGGCTTATGCGCTTGCCCACAGGACCGTCGTCATGCCGGACAAGTTCTACCACTACGTGATGGAGAGCGAATCGGCGACGCACGAGTTCAACAGTGTCGAGGCTCGCGCCAAAAAGCTCGATGCCCATATGAGAATGCTCGAGGAGGTCTTGGAGGACTGGGCGGGCTACGGTCTTATGGACCTGTGTCCCGGCGAGCTGATCACCTGGTTCCTGGACCTTATCGTGTTTGATTTGGCGCGCTTGGATTCCGATGACTTCCATCGCGTGGCGGCTCGCGTCAACATGGACCTCACGACGTTTTTGGGAACGGAGTGGGCGGATATGCCTGCTAAGGGCGCCGTTCGCCGTGTTGCCCACAAGCTCGTTGCGGCGACCCCGGGCGTTTCGATGGCAGATGCCACGCTGTTCTATCTTTCGACTCGCGGTCTCAAAGCCTGCCTGGAGCGCTTTATATAATTCCAAGCGCTGCCGCCCGCCGCAACCCGGCTGCTAAAATAACCCTGTTACACGCTATTCAACAGGAGGTTCTCTTGCAGAACTCTGATACCCCTAAAGTTTCGCTGCTTGTTCCCATTTGCAATGTCGAACGCTACCTGCGCGAGTGCCTCGATTCTGCCGTGACTCAGACGCTCAAGGACATCGAGATCATCTGCATTAACGACGGGTCGACCGACAGCTCGCCGGCGATTATCCGCGAGTACATGGAGCGCGACTCCCGTGTCAAGATGATCGACAAAGCCAACAGCGGCTACGGCGACTCGATGAACCGCGGCCTGGAGATGGCGCGCGGTGAGCACGTGGGCATCCTTGAGTCCGACGACTTTATGTTTGAGGATTCGCTCCAAAAGCTGGTCGCCAAGGCCGATGCTGAGCATGCCGATGTGGTGAAGGGCGACTTTTACCTGTATTGGTCCACGCCCAGCGAGCGCCGTGAGCTGTTTGGGATCATCGACGAGCATATGACGGGCGCCGCGTATCGCCCTGTCGATCGCCCGGGCATCTTCTACCGCAAACCTTCCATTTGGTCGGCTATCTATCGGCGCGAGTTCCTCAACGACAATCAGATTCGGTTCCTTCCCACGCCGGGTGCCTCGTATCAGGACGCAGGCTTTAACTTTAAGGTTTGGGCTTGCGCCGAGCGTGCCGCGTTTATTGCGGACCCCATTTTGTGCTATCGCCAGGATAACGAGAAGAGCTCCGTTAATTCGCCCAACAAGGTATTTTGCGTGTGCGACGAATACGCCGAGATGCAGCGCTTTTTGGATGAACGCCCCGAGCTTAAGGCTCAGCTTCAGGGTATTTTAATGCGCATGAAGGTCGATACGTACCGTTGGAATGATGAGCGCCTGGTCGATGAACTGCGCGAGCAGTTTTGGAAGAAAGCCTCGTCCGAGCTCAAGGCCGACTGGGATGCCGGTCGCTTTGATCTGTCGCTGTTTGATCCGCGTGGCGAGACCGACTTGCGCCTGATGGTCAAGTCGCCCCGCGCCTATATCGATTCGCGCTTTGATTTTAAGAAGCCGGGCAAGCTCAATACGTTTAAGCACTACTTTAAGATCGGCGGCCTGCCGCTGGTCTGGCGCGTGCTGACGTATCAGCGCACTTACGGTGACAACCCGCACCCTGATGACGTTCCGGCCGCACAGTAGGAGCGCGTGATTATGGTTACCCCCAAGATTTCCGTTGTCGTTCCCATCTACAAGGTGGAGGATTGCCTGGCATGGTGCCTGGACTCCCTACTCGCGCAGGATATGCCCGGTTGGGAAGGTGTGCTGGTTAACGATGGCTCGCCGGATGGGTCGCGCGACATCGCCGCTGCCTATTGCGAAAAGGACGCGCGCTTTACGCTGATTGATAAACCCAACGGTGGTTTGTCGAGCGCCCGTAACGCGGGTATCGCTGCGTCCTCGGCTCCTATCGTCGCGTTTTTGGATTCCGACGACCGCTTTACGCCCGATGCATGCCGCGTGATCGTCGATGCCTTTGAGCGCGAGGACTGCGACGTTTTGACCTTTGGCGCGAACCCGTATCCGCTGGAGGCAGGGTATCCGTGGCTTAACTATGTGCTGAGCCCGCGCGATGTGTCATTTGAGGGCTATAGCACCGACCTGCTGTTTAAGGAAGCGTCTCGCCCCTTTGCATGGCGCACCGCCTGCAAGCGTGAGTTTTTGCTGGGCAACGGGATCGTGTTCGACGAAACCGTTAAGTATGGCGAGGACCAGGTCTTCGATTTTGCCGTGTACGGTCGTTCGTGCAAGACTTCGCTTATCTCGAACAAGCTGTATGACTACCGTGTGGCGCGCAAGGGCTCGCTCATGGACATCATGCGCTATGACGACGAGACGCGCCTGCTAGAGCACGTGAAGATTTACTCCGCGGTGCTGGCTGACTGGCAGCGCGATGGTCTCGATGCCCAGCATGCCGATGACCTGGCATATTTCCTGTGCGATCTGGTGCTGTACGATGCGCTCAGGCTGTTGGGTACGGACTGCGGCAAGGTGTTTGCTGCCGTTGCCACGGCGCTTGCCGGCTCTGCCGTGGGCAGCGATACTGCGCTCGCGCAATGCGCTCCTTCTGTTGCTGCTATGGTGCGTGCAGCGCTTACCAGCAATGCCCCCAATGCCCGTGCGTGCAAAAAGCTCATGTTCGATTACGACGTCTTGAGGTTTGGGCGCCTGGGTGCCTGCAAACGCATGGCAGCGAACGCCCTTGGAAAGCGAGAAGTGTAGATGAGTATCAAGCGTTTGGCACTTTGCCGCAGTCAGGGCCGTCTGTTTGTGCTGCTTCGTTTTGCCGGTCAGGATGTCGCCGCGCTTATCGAGCGGGAGGGTTCTCAGGCGTTTGCCCATGCGACAACGAGCGGTTCTTGTGTGCCGTCGCTGGTGTTCCCAGTCGATCATGGCCGTGTGCTGGCGCTTTGCCCTTCCGTTTCCGATTACGAGCGCGAGCTCGCTGTCTTGGTGCTTCCGTTTTTGGATGGCTCTGCGATCGACGCTGCATTTGTGTCCGGTGGCCAAAAGCTTGGCGCCATTCGCCTCGATAGCCGCGTGGCCAAGCTGGAATCCAAGATTAACTACAAAGCAAAGCCTGCGATGTGTGCGCTTGTTCGCGATGCACAGCGCAGCGAGTGCTGCGGTCGCTATGAGATCGATGCCGTTCGTTATTTACCGGCAGACGCCGGCGCGGTGTGGCGCTATGAGGTTACCTGGGCTGGAGACCTCCAGTGCGCACCTGAGCTCCAGATCTTCGATGCGCATATGAATGTCATCGATGCCACCGTGCATGTGTTTGAATCGCAGGGCGATGTGCCGCAGCGCAACGGTTGCCGCGTCAATAAAACGTATCTGAGCGTAGAGATGCCTCAGGATATACGGGATTTTGTCGCGATTGCGAGTGATCCCACAGAGCAGATTCAGAGCGGTTTTTGCGCCATGGATGGTCGCCTGTACAACGGCATGGTCGACGACAGTTGGAACCGCATGAAGGACGCGCGTGCAGACGACGCAGCTTATCGACGTTGGTTTGAGCGGTATCGCGCAAAGCCGGCCGATTTGGCGTGCCAGCGTGTCGCTTCGGCGGCCTTTGCCTATAGACCGCTCGTGAGCATTGTGGTGCCGTGCTACAAGACAGATCGGGTCTACCTGCGCGAGCTGCTGGACTCGGTGCTAGCCCAGAGCTATGACAACTGGGAATTGCTGCTTATGGACGCCTCGCCCGAATGGGATGCGGTGGCCAATCTTGCGGCTGCCGCCAATGACGAGCGGGTTTGTCGTATTGAGCTGCCTGGCAACGGCGGCATTGTGCTCAACACCAACGCTGGTATTCAGCAGGCGACTGGAGACTACATCGCGTTCTTGGACCATGACGACATTCTGGAACCGGACGCGTTATTCCAGTATGTTTCCGCGCTGAACAAGGCTGCCGAGGGCGAGCGTCCCCAAGTCCTGTTCTGCGACGAGGACATGTTCCAGAAAACGGGGGAGTGGGGCCAGCCGGTCTTTAAGACCAAACTCAACGTTGACCTGCTCTATAGCCATAACTGCGTGACGCATTTCCTGATGGTGGAGAAGGCGCTTATCGATCGTATTGGCATGTCCCCAGAAGACGTTGCGGGCGCCCAGGACTACGACCTGACGCTTCGCTGCCTTGCGGCGGGCGCGCGGTTTGAGCATGTTGCGCACGTGCTGTATCACTGGCGCGTTCATCCGGGGTCGACCGCCGATGGCTCTGCCGATAGCAAGCCGTATGCCATTGAAGCCGGGCGCCTTGCGCTGCAGCGTCACTTTAACGAGCTGGGCATTTGCGGAACGGTCGAGGAGACCGAGACGCCGTTTGTCTATCGCATGCGCTATGCGCTGCCGGAGCCTGCGCCGCTGGTGAGCATTGTGATTCCCACCAAGGACCACGTTGAGACGCTCGATGCCTGTGTGATGTCGATTGCCCAGAAGGCCACGTATGCCAACTATGAGATCGTCTTGGTGGAGAACAACAGCGAAGCCCCGGATACGTTTGCGTATTACGAAACCCTGCCGGAACGCGTGGCTTCAGCATCAGAAGGCAAGGGCATCGCGCGCGTTGTGTACTGGCCGGGCGAGTTTAATTACTCTCAGATCATCAATTTTGGTGTGGAGCACGCCAAGGGCGACTACCTGCTGCTGCTCAACAACGATACCGAGGTCATTAGCCCCGACTTTATCGAAGAGATGATGGGTTGTCTGCAACGTCCCGATGCGGGCGTGGTGGGTGCCAAGCTCTATTTTGCCGACCACCTGGTGCAGCACGCTGGCATTTTGGTCGGTGTGCGCGGCGCACTTGCCCATGCCAACCAAGACTTCTCGGTAAAGCGCGAGGGCTATCTTGCCCGTGCTGTGCGTCCGGGCAACTTTAGCGCCGTAACGGGCGCCTGCCAGATGGTGCGACGTGACGTATTTGAGCAGGTCGGGGGCTACAACGAGGAATTCGCCGTCGGCTTTAACGACGCAGACTTTTGCCTGCGCGTGTGGGAGGCGGGCTACCGCACCATCTTTACGCCCTATGCCGAGCTGTACCACTACGAGTTCACCTCGCGCGGCAGGGAAGAGGCTAACGAGGAAAAGCTGCGCCGCTGGAAACGCGAGCAAGCTCTGTTCATGCAACGCTGGCCGGAGCTCTTCCTCGATGGTGACCCGTGGCTCGGACCGAACCTATCCTCCGACAGTGAGTACTTCTCGTTTTAGTGCGAAGTAATGCCAAGTTCCGGCAAAGTATCCTCAAGAGCTGCAAGGGCGGTGGGGTTCAAGTACTCCTCGTTCATGCAGCTCTTGTCATATCGAAAACGTGTGTCTCGTGAGCATTCGATGAGTTCTGCAGTAAAGAACCTCTCCCAGCTAAAGAACTTTGAGCTTTCGATATGTTCAGCGGGGTTAAGCAGCATGTCCTTAATGTGTTTGCTGTTGAATAATCCCGACTTCAACACGAGCCATTCAAACGATTCCGGTAGGAATAGCTTGATGTTCTTTCGGCGCAATAGAGCAGCTACTTCCGCAATTTCTGGTCCAAAGGCGGCGCCGTCGGCAATCACGAGGATGTCGTTTTCCGGTGCGTCCATAATGCAGTTGCAAATATTTGATTTTCCTCCCGCGCTGATGCATTTAATGCTGCTCTTTTTGCATAGCAAACTGAAGAATTCGTAGCCCGAATTTGTGTCCTCGACAATGACAAGCTCGGGCCTCTCGCCTCTAAAATCAGTATCACCGTAAATACGATATGTAGAGGTGTAGACACGAGAGTAAACGGGATACTTCGTTGTGGTTCGGTTGGTGTTCTTAAGACCGTAGATTTCATCAACGCTATAGGGCAGTTGGCGCAGTGACTCTCTGGCGACAATTACGTAGTAGTTTGAGCTACGCTTTGCTTCATGGGCAAATTCTCTTGATCGAACAAAAGTATTGCCCTCATCAATAAAAACAATACTGCTGGAAATCTCTTGGAGATCTCTACGCCAATATTTTCCAGATATTGTTTTACAGGGCACTTTGCAACTTACTGTTACGCCGCTTTGTGCCCCAAGCTCTTCGTGAGCTGCCACCATATCAAGCAGAGTTGTCTTGCCTGTAGCACTGTTACCTTGGATGATGGTCAGATTTCTATTGATGGTCAGTTTAAACTGAACCCGGTTATTTTGAATAATTACCTTGTATGATCCGCGCATCAGGAGTTCTCCCTTAGGCATTTTCCAGCTATGGGGACAAGGTCAAACATTGTGTGGACTATATCGCCCGTATTTGCAATGGTTACCGTGAATTTGCCGTTTCCAAAATCCATTATGTGGTAGAGATTGATTGTTAGATCCTTTTGCGCGGCGATCCTCAGAATCCAGTAGGCGCAATTATCACCGCAATTTGAGGCGTTATATATATTCTGCGGCATAAAGTACATAAGCAGTAGCGTTTTGGTGCCGCTGGATAGTTTCTCGGGAGGAATGATGCCTAGAATCTTGGTATCGATTGCATTGGGGCCTACCACGGTGCCTTTGTCGATGGATTTTATGACCCTTTGGGCAAAGGAGTCTTGAAACCACTGGGGCGAATATACGTTATCGAAGTAAACGGACGTGTTGTAGATAACGTTTTCCATATCACCATAGTGAATTGTTAGCACGTCAGCTCCTTCGGCTTGCTGATTTGGCATCTAGTGAGATTGATTATATCGCAGCACATGAGGCGGGCGTTATCGGCCCGCGGTAGATGTGATTGATGACCAAGGTTTGTATTTTGTTGCTTTATTATTCAGTTCACTCGTTTAATCAGTTCGCTCATGCGCTAAGTTTGCCTTAGAAGCTATTTAGCGTAACGGTTGAGGTGTGGCGACTCATATTTAAATTGCAGTCACAAAGACACCTTTTATCGATTTCCCGTTGAAATACTGAATTGATAGTTTAAAAATAACTTAAGAGAGCCTTAAATCTCGGAAAAAGGATGTCGTATGAAAAACCTTCGAGAAAGATGGCACGGACTAACAGTGCTGGGAGTTGTTGCATTTGCTGCTGCCTGCATGACGGTTGCCCCGGCGCCCTCATTTGCTGATATTGCTGGCGGTGGCGGAGGCGGTGGACCGATTACGGAATGGTGTTCCGACGGTCGTCCGAAGAGTGGACTCGTTCGGTGCGAGGACGGCAACCTTCGCTATT
Organism: Collinsella sp.; assembly: GCA_019414345.1. Taxonomy (GTDB): domain Bacteria; phylum Actinomycetota; class Coriobacteriia; order Coriobacteriales; family Coriobacteriaceae; genus Collinsella. Next base: position 25,135 of record DXMF01000024.1, on the reverse strand, counting down.
TCGATCCCGAAACTGGCGCCATGGTCACGAACCAGTGGCATAACGAATACGAAGCTGTCTGGTACTATTTTGGCGCTGACGGGACCGCGGTGTCGGGCTGGCAGTCTATCGGTGGGGACAAGTATTACTTCTATCCCGAAAACCATGATATGGCATACGGCCGAGTTCAGATTGACGGCAAGAACTACTTCCTGAACACCCCTGGTGCCAACGCCGATGGCCGCATGCAGCATAGTGGCTGGTTCTACGACTCCATCTACGGAAAGTGGTCCTATGCGACCTCCGACGGTGAGCTATTGACCGGTTGGCATAATCTCGGCGGGGCTTGGTACTATTTCAACGAATCTGGGGTCATGCTGACTGGCTGGATCAACGATTCGGGTACCTGGTACTACACTAATGTCTCCGGTGCGATGGTCACTGGCTGGCTCAACATCGGCGGTACGTGGTTCTACCTCGACGGCTCGGGCGCCATGGTCGCTAACAGCTGGCGCAGCCTCGGCGGCTCCTGGTACTGGTTCGGCGACTCCGGTGCAATGGCCACTGGCTGGTTCTTGGCAGGCGGCTCTTGGTACTATGCGAGCGGTTCGGGCGCCATGGCAACCGGCTGGCTCAGCAATGGCGGCACGTGGTATTGGCTCGGAGGTTCGGGCGCTATGGCCTCTAACTCTTGGGCTAACGTTGGTGGAGTTTGGTACTGGTTCGACGATTCCGGCGCGATGGCCACCGGCTGGCGTCAGGTCGGCGGCGCCTGGTACTACTTTAGCGGTTCCGGCGCTATGGCTCACGACGCCTGGGTCGGCGACTACTACCTCCAGTCTTCCGGTGCCATGGCTACGAATGCCTGGGTTGGCTCCTACTATGTCGGCGAGGACGGCAAGTGGATTCCGGGCTACGGTTTAGTTTGGCATAAGAACGGTAGCGATGTTTACCATACGCATAAGTGCCGTACCGTTGGTAAGGACGCAAAGGGCTATTCGCAGATCTCTATTCAGGAGGCCCAGAGGCGTGGCGCTTCACGAGAGTGCAAAAACTGCCAGCAAATTGGCTAGCACATTACTGAGCTAGTTTTGATTGAGGCCCCGTTGCCCTGAAGCGACGGGGCCGCTGCGTGATTGGATACCGTGCTGTTATGAAGAAATGGTCATTCGGAGTGCTGGCTTTTTCGGGCCTCATTTCTTTTGGGCTCCTTTTGGGTTCGCCCTCGATGTTATACGCCCTTGATTCGAATAACACTGACGAAGGTCCCGCATCTAATGTTGCTATTGCTTCTGTCGAGTCAGGCGTCGATGCTCAGCGCGAGTCAACCTTCGCTGTCGAGCAGAACTCTCAGGTGGATAATGAGGCCCCTTCTGAGGTTTCGAATCAAATTATTTGGCATCAGGGGTGGATATCACCCGAAGAAGGGGCTGGTTTTTGGCGTTGGGGCTTGTCCGACGGAACAATCGCTGTTTCTTCTTGGAGACATATAAACGGTAGCTGGTACTGGTTCGACGACGAAGGTCGAATGGCTCAGGATGGGTTGGTTCAAGTCGGGGGTGCGACGTATGCCTTCTCCTCTTCGGGCGCAATGCGTGTCGGCTGGTACCTAGATTCTACGGGCTCCACTTCTGCTTGGCGTTATTTCTCCGGTTCTGGCGCCATGGTAAAAGGCTGGCTTTCAGACGGCAGCAACTGGTATTGGCTGGATGATGAAGGCAAGATGGTCCACGACTCGATGCTGCAGATCGGGGGAGCCACGTATGGATTCTCTTCTTCTGGTGTGATGCTTATCGGATGGCATCTTGATGCTTCCGTTTGGCACTATTTCTCCGGCTCTGGCCCCCTGGTAAAAGGTTGGCTCTCGGATGGGGGTCGTTGGTACTGGCTTGATCCTGCAGACGGTTCTATGGCCACCGGGTTGAAAGAATGTAATGGCACTTCTTATATCTTTAACAGCTCAGGGGCCATGCTATCCTCCCAGTGGGCTCTTATTGACAACAACTGGTATTACGCTGACTCCAACGGCTTACTGCATGGAGGCTGGTTACTTCTAGGGAATTCTTGGTATTACCTGGATCCAGGAAGCCATATTATGCTCACGGGCTTTACGCAAGTGGAGTCGTCCACCTATTTCCTTACGTGTTCAGGCGCCATGGCAACAGGCTGGGCACTTGTTGATGGTACTTGGTATTACGCCGCATCAAATGGAGCTATTCAACGAGGACGATGGATAAAGTTCGGAAGCGCCTGGTATTACCTTGATGATGTATCCGGCGCAATGTGTACTGGTGAATTCGCGGTAGGAAGCACGCGCTATTTTTCTTATGATTCCGGTGCGATGGCATCTTCGTGCTGGATTAACTTGAGCGACGGTATGGCATGGGCGAATTCGTCTGGAGCACTGAGCGAGCCGTTGCCTACTTCATCTGATGGATCTCCCGTAGTCGCTGATCGTGCTGACTCGTCTTCATTGCCAGGTGTGATTCATATTGGAGACGCGGTTTTCTATGCGGATGCAAACGGTGCTGTCAATGTAGCATCTGGTTGGATTATGTCGAAAGACGCTTCTGACGAAAGCGGCAATACTTGGTATTACGCATCTTCCAATGGTGTCCTTAAGTCTGGTTGGCAATATGTTAACGGTGCGTGGTATTGGATGGATCCTTCCACCTACAAGATGAAGACCGGATGGCTCAATGACCGCGGCACGTGGTACTGGCTTCAGCCTTCGGGCGCTATGTTTGCTAACGGGTGGCTGAAAATCGATGGCGTCGACTACTACTTCAATGCAAGTGGTGCATGGTTGAATACGTCTGGTTCTGTTTTGGGGGTTAATAGGTCCAGCCTGGTCAATTGGCTTATGAGCCACGAAAACGATGGCTATTACCGTGGAACACGCTATGATACGCATCTTAGCCAAGAAACATGCATGTATCCAAAGGGTGATCCTCGTTGGGACGGGTATACCGGTATGAACTGCGGCGGATTTGTATCGCATGCATATATGAAAGCGGGCGGGAATTTAGCTCCCATTGCCGCCGAGCAGAGCCATTCCCCTTGGAGTGGTGGTCCCGGAAGGGGCGGCTGCGTTAACGCTTATCGTTGGTACGGCTACGCTATCGATACGTGCGCAAACGTGACTTATTTCAACTCTATTGATGAGTTGTTACGTAGCGGTTTGGCTCGTAAGGGGGACATTGTGTTCTTCAATCCTTACAACCCATATGCGGACGATAGCCACATTGGCTTTTTCTGGGGCAATTCGCCGAGCGAAAACTTGTTTTGGCATAGTGACGGTTATGGAAACCGCATCTCCGGTTTGACCGCTTTGGGTCCATCGAAAGTAATATTGATTCGTTAGAATTCTGAGTTGTAGGGGACTCTCTGGGTCCCCTACCTTTTTGACATCTAGTTTGAAAGTTTATTTGAAGTCGGTATTCTTGGGGGGTAAGAGTAGGGACTAGGAGTCCTTGGTTTCACCCTGCTGGGAAGTTCTTGTTTACATTGTGGTATTGCGTGCAGTTATTTGTCGTCCTAGATGGCATCTTGTCCAGTTGGATGTTCGGAAATCTTTCACAGCCATGCTGTAAGCTAAACGCAAACAAGAACGAATGACGAGGTTTACATGAGCAAACATCTTAAGTTATTTTCGGCATTGTTGGTGCTGATAGTCCTTGCGCCCATTTCTGTGTTTGTTTTCCCCTCGAACGCGGAAGCTGCGCGGTCCCTAGTTGAGAATTCCTGGCGTTATGAGGATGGGCAATTGGTCGCAGAGGATGCTTCTTCCGAAGAAGATGGAATAGCCTTATTGTCCATGGACATTCTTCCCGATGGGGCTACGGCGCAGGGCATCGATGTCAGTGAGCATCAAGGACGTATTGACTGGAATGCTGTTAAGGCTTCTGGTATCGATTTCGCTATTCTGCGTGTTGGATTTGGCGCTCCATCTTGGGGCGGTCGAGTTGACTATCAATTTAATCGAAATATTTCTGAGTGCGAGCGACTCGGAATTCCCTACGGCGTCTATATCTATTCATATGCTTTTGATAATCAGCAGGCAGCCGATGAGGCATCAATGGTGATCAATTGCCTTTCTGGACATAATCCAAGATTGCCGGTGTATTACGATCTTGAGGATAACTCGATAATTGCAAATGGACGTCAAACCGGAATTGCATCGAGGGCGCAGGTTTTTTGTAATAGGATTTCTGCCGCAGGATATGAGCCTGGTATTTATGCAAATTTAAATTGGTTTAACAACATTTTGACTGACTCTGTATTTAAGAGTAGCTCTTGGGATCATTGGATTGCTCAATATAACTCGCAATGTGACTATACCGGCAATTACAGTTTTTGGCAGTATAAGAGCAACGGAAAAGTCCCTGGAATCAACGGCAACGTTGATATGAACTACGCGTATGTTGATGTCTCCCTTTATCATTGGCAACTAATTGACAGCACCTGGTATTATGCAGCCTCCAACGGCAAGGCGTATGCCGGATGGTTGTTTCAGAGTGGCACGTGGTACTGGCTCGAGCCCGACGCGGGCGGTGCCATGGCAACCGGCCTTCACGAGTGCAACGGCTCCCTGTACTGGTTTAATTCGTCCGGCGCCATGGCGACCGGGTGGGTCCTCGACGGCGGTACCTGGTACTACGCGACGGGATCCGGCGCGCTGGCGCGCGGCCCCGTATCCGTCGGCGGCGTGCCCTACTGCTTCGACGCCCGGACGGGGGCCATGCTGACGGGCTACCAGACCGATGCGCAGGGCGTCCGCCGCTACTTCGGCAGCTGCGGCCCCCTTAACGGCTGGGGCTTCGTCGACGGCTCCTGGTACTGGTTCGCTGACGGTATCGCCTCGATCGGCTGGCTTTACACCGGCGGCTCCTGGTACTGGCTCGACCCCGACGCGGGCGGCGCCATGGTGACGGGCCTTCACGCATGCAACGGCTCCGCATACTGGTTCAACTCCTCCGGCGCCATGGCGACCGGGTGGGTCCTCGACGGCGGGACCTGGTACTACGCGACTGGCTCCGGTGCCCTCGCCTCCGGCTGGCTCAACCTAAACGGTACGTGGTACTGGCTCGATCCCTCGACGCACGTCATGGCCACCGGGCTCCATGGGTGCAACGGCTCCATGTACTGGTTCAACGGCTCCGGCTCGATGGCGACCGGATGGGTCCTCGACGGCGGAACCTGGTACTACGCGACGGGCTCCGGCGCGCTGGCCTCCGGCTGGGCATATGTCGGCGGCGCCTGGTACTGGCTCGATCCCTCGACGCACGCTATGGTTACTGGTGTTCAGCAGATCGACGGGGCACAATACTCTTTTGCTAGTAATGGTGCTTGGCTCGGCTAGCAACTCTTCTTTAATTGCTTTTTTCTAATTACATATTGCTCTTAGCTATCCATTTGTAGACTATGTTTATGTAAAAATTGGTTACTACTGGGGGCTGACATGGCAAGGAAAAAGCGAATAACATTAATCCTAATCATTCTTTCAACTCTACTGCTCGCTGGGCCCGGTGTGGTTGATATCGCGAACGCAGAATCCATAAGCTCCTCCATCCCTACTGATTTTGAGCAGCAATCCGTCTCCTCGACTCTTAATTCTTCCGATTCAATCAATGATGGGTCTGCTCAAGAATCCGTTAAATGGAATCAGGGTTGGAATTCGTTTGACGGTAACTGGTTCTATGTGGATTCAGTTAATCCGGTCTCGCTGCATTCTGGCTGGCTCTATACCAATGGGGCCTGGTACTGGCTCGACCCCTCGACGCATGCCATGGCCATCGGGCTCCATGAGTGCAATGGCTCCGCGTACTGGTTTGACGCCTCCGGCGCGATGGCGACCGGGTGGGTGCTCGACGGCGGCACCTGGTACTACGCGACGGGCTCCGGCGCCCTCGCCTCCGGCTGGCTCAACCTAAACGGTACGTGGTACTGGCTTGACCCCTCGACGCACGCCATGGCTACCGGCTTTCACGAGTGCAACGGCTCACTGTACTGGTTTAATGCGTCCGGCGCGATGGCTACCGGATGGCTCCTCGACGGCGGTACCTGGTACTACGCGACGGGATCCGGCGCGCTGGCGCGCGGCCCCGTATCCGTCGGCGGCGTGCCCTACTGCTTCGACGCCCGGACGGGGGCCATGCTGACGGGCTACCAGACCGATGCGCAGGGCGTCCGCCGCTACTTCGGCAGCTGCGGCCCCCTTAACGGCTGGGGCTTCGTCGACGGCTCCTGGTACTGGTTCGCTGACGGTATCGCCTCGATCGGCTGGCTTTACACCGGCGGCTCCTGGTACTGGCTCGACCCCGACGCGGGCGGCGCCATGGTGACGGGCCTTCACGCGTGCAACGACTCAGCGTACTGGTTCAGCGCCTCCGGCGCGATGGCGACCGGATGGGTGCTCGACGGCGGGACCTGGTACTACGCGACGGGCTCCGGTGCCCTCGCCTCCGGATGGCTCAGCCTAAGCGGTGCATGGTACTGGCTCGACCCCTCGACGCATGCCATGACCACGGGCGTTCAAACTATCGGATCATGTGAATACATATTTAATAGTACCGGCAAGATGATGGCTAATTGCTGGTCAAACGGTGATGGGTCTTGGATGTATCATTCGTCATCCAGCGGCGCAATTGACCTTAAAGGCATAATGACCGATTCGGGAATCCAGCTGATTGACGATGACGGTAATGCCAGAACGGGCTGGATTGAGAGTCAGGGTTCTCGATATTATTGTTCTGCTAATGGGGTAATTCTGACTGGATGGCAGCAAATTGCTGGGTCTTGGTATTACTTTAACTCGGATGGTCGAATGGCGACCGGCTGGCTTAACGATGGCGGTAACTGGTACTGGCTAGATTCCGCTTCTGGCACAATGAAAACGGGATGGCTTTCCCTTGGGGGCACATGGTATTACCTTGATGCCGCACGTGGGGGAGTAATGCTGAGCAACGGTTGGTATTGGATCGGCTCTACTGACTACAAGTTCAGCTCATCCGGCGCAATGGTTGGCGCTTGGGTCGATGTCCCTTGCTGTTCGCAGTACCCGGAACTTCCTACTGGCTGTGAGTCGGTTGCCCTTACAAACTTGCTTAACTACTATGGTTTCGGTTTAGGTAAGACGATTATTGCGGATTATTACTTGCCCAAGGGAAGCAACGGCAACTTTGTTACCGCTTTTGATGGCAACCCAAGGCGTAGCAGCGGGGGTCTCATGGGATGCGTCGCCCCTGCGATTACTATTGCTGGAAATAACTTTCTGCGTGCTGCTGGAAGTGGCAAGCAGGCAAAAGACGTTTCTTTCTCGTCAATTTCTTCCATTAAGAACAAGCTGACCTGTGGTCAACCTGTTGAGATGTGGAATACCGAGTGGGGAAGTTGGCCAGGAGGCCGTTATGCTGCTCGTTGGTATAACGGGCATTCCTATGGTCTGTGGGGCGGTAATCATGCCGTAGTCCTTAAAGGCTATGATGACGAGCGGGGAATTGTCTATCTTTCGGATTCGATTAACGGCAATGTTACGCGAAATGCCCAGGTCTTCTTCGGCACGTGGCAACAGATGGATAGCCAGGCCGTGGTAATTGAATAGCCATAATGCTAAAAAAGGGAGAGCTCGACGAGCTCTCCCTTTTTACCGCATTGTTAATCAAGCTACACTGTCTTATTTCGTCCAAATAGTTCGTCCCAGTTACTGGCTGCCAAAACTGTTCCGCATACAATTACAATGCAGCAGATTACAGATGCCATGTCGGGAATTGTTCCAAGCAAGATCAGGCCAAAGACCACCGACCATGCCGAATAGGATATATTCAGAGCCATCGCACGCGCTGCTCCGATTGCCGCGATGCCCTTGTAATAGAACAGATAGGATGCAGTTCCTGCGAGTCCGGCGAGTGCAATAATCAATGTGGGCATGCTCGGGATGGCACCCAGCGTGAAATGCCATGCTCCGAAGAGGGGGAGTACGAGTACTCCATAAACAAGCGCACTCGTAGTTTCACGGATTTGCAAAGCCGTTTCGTCATCAACGGCATCATCTTTCATTCCCCATGCGCACAGCACCGCTTCGGATCCCCATCCAATAACGGCAAGCACCGCGCCGAGTAAGCCGAGGGGGGCATTTGCAATCTCGCTCGATCCGGCCGATAGATAGCCCATCGTCATTACACCGCAAAGAGCAACGAGAAGGGAAAGAATCTGGCCTTTGCCCATTTTCTCCTTCAGCAGTACGAAGGAAAGGAATGCTCCGACTGCGGGATAGAAGGCGGAGATGATTGCCGTGTAGGCAGCTCCGATGTTATTAATTGCCAATACGTAGCCGGTCATTCCGATAGGTCCACCGAGTAGGGCGCCGGCGATGACGACCTTGCCCGAACGAGTTTTAAGTGCAGCGAGCGTGTCTTTTAGTCTGCCTCGGACTCCCATGTAGCCAAAGAGCCAAATTGCACAGAAGGCATCATGGAGAAAGGATCCCGCAATGGAGGCGCATGCAAGCGCTTCCGCCGATCCAATATAGGGCGCAAGCGCCAAGCCGATTCCAAGAATTACTGTATCAAGGCCCCAAAGAAGACCGCTAAAAAAGCCGAATTGCATCGTTACTCACCTTTCCGATAGATCTCCAGTGCCTTTTTGAGGTATTTGGCACCGTAATTGAAGTAGATATAGAGCCATTCGCCCACGAAGTCGCCTTCGGCTTCTTTCAGAAGAGACCAGAGGTACCAGCACCATCCTGCAAGGGCAATGTGCGCATAGTTATGCGCAATTTCGTTGTTTGTTGCCTTGCGCCCAAAATATGCATCAAGCGCGCGGTCGACTTCATCTTCGGAAAGCTCGCAGCAGACACTGCATGTTCCAAAATCGTTTGCGTAATCGCTCATGCCAGCATATTCCCAGTCAATGAGATAGTACTTGTCGTTCTCATCGATAAGGAAATTGAGGTAAAAGAAGTCATTGTGGCAAAGGCATTTTGGTGCATTATCGGCCTGTACAAAGTGCTCCAATTCATCGATTTCGGCGGACATTTCCCTGTAGCCTGGAATGTCGATGGGACCTTTTTCCAGAAGAAGTGATTCGTAGCGCTTCGCTTCGAGGTAGAAGTCAAATTCGGTTTCAACATTTGCACCACTCTCGTGAAGCGAACGACACATCTGCATCATTCGATTCATTTGGGCAGGATCATGCGGGTCAGGCTGCTTTGCGTTGGGTACAAACTTCGAAATTTTCCAACCACGCTTTGGGTCCTCATGAATGAACGTGTCGTCAAGGCCGAGCTCCTTGGCCTTTTTAAGTGCGGCTACTTCTCCATTTCTGTTAATAAGCAGTTCGGTCCCGACTCCCGGATGGCGGTAAACGTACTCTCCGTCATTGGTTCTAAAGTGGCACGATAGATTCGTAAGACCTTGTTTAAGGGGATAAACGTCGTGAATCTCTGTTTTGGAGCAGCCGAGCACTTGCTCGATGTTATCGAAAATATCGGAGTCAACGTTTTCGATAAAATGCGGATCAAAGGCACGCAGCTCATCAAGAGAATCGAATTCGTTGATCTCGCCCTCAGGATACTTCTTGATAACCATATCGAGCTCCTTGATGTGCTCGATATATAGATCTTCCCAAAGCTTGTCCGTTGTTTCGGGCTTGTTATATTCCGTTTCGAGAATCTGCTTAAATGCAAGCGAGAAGGCTTTATCAAAGTAGACATGTCCGAGCATATACCAAGCATCGGAACCGCCAATCGTAACATTGGTAATTCTGTCCATTGCTCCGGTTTGAATGCACCATTCTTTGGTGGCGCCTTCAGCATATTGAGCAGAATAAAATGCTTTCCAAACGTATGCTTCGAACGGATTGTTTAGAAGGTAATCATCGCTTGAGCAAATATAGGTGTTGCCAAGCCGCTCTTTTACGCACATAAGCGATGCGTGGTTATTTTTGGATGCATATTCGTTGTTGACGACAATCGAGACGCCGAACTTGCTTTCGAGATAGAAGAAATATTCTTTTTTATAGCCGACAACGACGGTGATATTGCTGATACCTGCGTCTTGCAGCTGCCTAATCTGTCGCTCAATGAGGATCTCACCACGTACTTTTAAAAGGCCTTTGGGCTTTTCATACGAAATGGGAGCAAAGCGGCTCGAAAGCCCCGCAGCCAATATCACTGCGTTTTCAACCTTATAGGGATGAAGCGCTTCGTAACCGCCGTCGGTTAGGCTGTCCGATTCGAGAAGCCCCTCATTCGTGAGCTCTTTATTCGCTGCGTTTACTGATCCAAGTGAAAGGCCGGTGCGCTCGGCAACTTCTCGCTGGCTGGCATATGGGTTCTTTAGGTATTCGTACAGAACTGTAAAGTTACGCTTGGTCAGTTCCACTGCAGGCCTCCAATTAAGATGTTCATTGCTTAGGAAAAGAATAGAATGATTGAACGATATGTTCAATCAATTGTATTTAGCTACATAGACTGAACAGAAAGTAGCGAAAATCAATCTCGAAAGGTGGATTAAAATAACTAAATAGGATATCTGGGAGGGTCGCTTATGTATCGATTCGAAAAGAAGGCCACGCTTGTTTGTGCTGCTGCGTCATTAATCACTGCTTGCTGCTTGCCCCTGAGTGCGAATGTCGCGTTTGCACAGGATTCCGTTGAGGCTCAGAGTATTGAGTCAAAAGCGGATTTTTCTTCTGTGGTTTCCGATGATTTGCAACCTGATAATTCTTCCGTCATAAAAGATGGCTGGCAACGAGACGAGTCGTCTGGAGTTTGGTATTACGGAAAAAACGGTAAACACCAAACTGGCTGGCTGCAAAGCGGGGGCTATTGGTATTGGCTTGATCCGGCCAATGATGGTGCAATGCAGACAGGTTATTTCAATGTGACCGATGCTGGCGGATCGACTGCTTCGTTTTATGCGAATGACGGCAATGCCGCAACGCCTTTTGGCGCGCTATATCAGAACTGCTGGCTACGTAACTCAGATGGAAATTGGTTTTATGCCAATGCTGGAGGCGATTTAGCTGCTGATTGGTTTTATCAAGACGGCACATGGTATTACCTGGATCCTGCCACCCATATAATGCAGGTTGGTTTTGTCGACCTCGGGAGCGGGAAATACTATTTAGATGCCACTGGTGCTATGAAAACCGGCTGGATTCTCGTTGACGGGAATTGGTACTGGGCATATCCATCGGGCGCACTTGCTTCGTCATGGCAGACGATAGGTGGGACTCGCTATTATTTTGACTCTCAGACGCTGGCTATGTTCAAAGGTCGTCACGAGATCGATGGAAGTACCTACATTTTTGGCGACTATGGCCTCGTAAATGGATGGTTCAAAGATGGAGTAGATTGGTATTACTGCTCTAATGGTATTGCGGTCACTGGCTGGCAACTCGTTAACGGAACCTGGTATTATCTCGATCCGGCTTCCGACGGCAAAATGTCTGTTGGGTATTTAGACCTTGGCAATGCAGCATATTATTTGAATTCGAATGGGACTATGGCTATTGGTTGGGCTCAGTCCGAGGACGGCTGGTATTTTGCCTCTGAATCTGGCGCGCTTATTTCTGGCTGGTATAAAGAGGGCGTGAGTTGGTATTACCTGGACCCTGCTAGCCATCTCATGAAAACGGGCTTATTTGAGGTGGGCGGCAACGATTGTTTCGCAAACCTGAGCGGTAGACTTGTGGTGTCAAGCTGGATTACCGTTAAAGACGGCGTAGAAAGATATGCCGATGGCAATGGATATCTTTGCAAAGATGTGATCCGCGAAAACGGTACTATCCTAAAAACAGCTGGAGCTGATGGCTGGCAGGTTGCGTCCGGTTGGGTTAATGTTGCAAATCAAAGGTTTTATGCTGAGCCCGGAACGGGCGTCATTCATCGTGGATGGCTGCAGATTGATGGCGATTGGTATTGGCTTGATGCCGATTCTGGTGCGATGAAAACTGGATGGGTTTTTACTGACGGTGCATGGTATTACCTAAACGCCGACGGAAAAATGGCAACTGGTTGGAAATGCCTCAATGGAACATGGTATTACCTTGACTCCAACGGCAGCATGCATGTTAGCTGGCTTAAAGATTCGGGTAAGTGGTATTGGCTAGACGGCAGCGGTGCTATGGCAACAGGCGCAAGAACCATCGATGGCGTGCGTCGAATTTTCTGGAGCGATGGCCAGTGCGACAAGGTTGGCTGGCAAAATCCTCCGCAGTATCCCCAGGTCAGCTCTTGGACTGTTCAGTTGCCTAGCTACTGCACTGGCTACTTTACCTATGTGACTCCTTCTCGCATTTCTGTCGAAGCGACGCGGGAAGATTGCGTGAATGCCTTTATTCAGCGTGCTTACGAATATATCGGTACGCAATATATTGAGCCTTGGTCTACCGCTCCCGGCGGGGCTGTTGATTGCTCTGGTTTTGTCTTGCAATGTCTTTATGCTACTGGCATGGATATGGGTGTTTACAACCCTTATAACCATCGCTGGGATCCAAGCCAAACCTACAATTCGATGAATTGGTATCGAAGCAACATCTTTATGCCCGTGAGCACCAGCTCGATTCAGCGTGGCGATGTGATTTATTATCGCGGGCATATCGCAATCGCACTTGGCGGCGGTATGATGATTGACTCCTGGCCTCATCAGGGTGTCGGTATTCATCCCGTCAGCGCTAGGGGAAATGTGATCGGCGCAGCCCGTCCGTTTATCTAATTGATTCCTTGTAAGACAGTCGGTACCGGTTGGGGGCCTGAAATGAATGCTCGGATTGATCATCGAATTTGCTGGCGAGCAATCGGCTTGGTGCTACTATCCGCCTCGCTCTCGGTTTTCGCCCCCGCGTTTTCTTGCACTGCTTATGCCGTGGAAGAGGGGGCGGATAACGATATCGTAGAGCGCGACTCGACGGAAGGGTCGGGTGCTTCTGTCGGCGGCGGTCTCGCTCAAGATTCCAACGATTATGCTGGCAAAACAGCGGAAGATTCGAATCCACAGGTTGTCGAAAGCCAAGACTCGTCGACGACGGAAAAACTATCTGGATGGCAATGGGACGGTTTGTCCTGGTATTACTATCTTGACGACTGCCGTTTGACCGGAATGCAGAATGTTGACGGCTCGTTGTTTTATTTGGACCCCGCTCGTGACGGCGCGATGAGTTGCGGCTGGATTTTTACTGACAATAAGTGGTATTACGCGAGTCCATCAGGCGCTTTGGCAAATGGTTGGCAGCTTATCGGAGGCCAATGGTACTGGTTTGACTCCCTTGACGGCTGTTCCATGGTTACTGGGCGACGTGTTATCGATGGGCATCCTTATCTTCTTGGAACCTATGGACTGATTAATGGATGGTGTCTTGATAACGGTTTATGGTATTGGGGTAGCAATGGTGAAGTCTTAACCGGTTGGCTTCAAACTGGCAATAACTGGTATTGGCTTGATCCCGCCAATGATGGTGCTATGTCTAGGGGAATCGTTTCCGTTGGCTCATCACGTTATTATTTATCGGATTCCGGTGCAATGGCTGTTGGTTGGGCGTTTGATGGTACGGACTGGTATTACGCAGACGGTTCCGGCGCACTTGCGTCGGGCTGGCGTTCGGTGAACGGCGCTTGGTATTGGCTCGATATCGCAAATGACAATAGAATGGTTACCGGCTTTTTTTCCATCGGATCGAATCGGTATCATTTTTCTTCAACGGGAGCGCTGTCACTCGGCTGGTTTATGAGCGATGGAGACTGGTATTACGCTGAGCCATCTAATGCATCGGGTATTGTAAAGACGGGTTGGCTGAAGGACGGTAGCCAATACTATTATCTTGATCCTGCCGTCGACGGCAAAATGCTGCTCGGGCATTTTTCTGTAAATGGGAAAAGCTATTATGCAAAAGGCTCAGGCGCTGTTGCTTGTCGTGAATGGGTAGATGTCCAGGACTCGGTTCAGGATGGTCCGTCTAAGGCTTTTGCTGGTTCTGACTGCTCGTTGTGCGGAACATTGCGCAATGGGAAGTTATTTACTTCAAACGGCGATGGCGAATTGGTCGAAGCGCGCGGTTTCGTGACGCTTGGTGGCTGCATTTTCTATGCTGATCCGACTAATGGCTCCTTGAGCGTCGGCTGGCAGAACGTTAACGGAAAATGGTACTTCTTTGATGAGACCGCTGGCTATGCACGATCTGGCTGGCTGAGCAAGGATGGCTCCTGGTCCTATTTAGATCCATCTACTTACGTTATGAAAACCGGTTGGGTTGCCGTTAACGGATATTGGTATTACTTGAATTCGTCTGGTTATATGCAGACGGGATGGCTCAATTTGGGCGGCACCTGGTATTGGCTTGATGCTAGTGGGGCTATGGCTACTGGCTGGCGCGTTGTGGACGGATCCTGGAATTACTTCATGGCTAACGGCGCGTGGGTGTCAGACTATATGGACGCTAAAGCTCAAAGTTATTCAAGCAATACAAATTGGCTGATACTTGTCGATACGTCGCGTTGTATCACGAGCATCTACACTGGGTCATGGAATAATTGGTCCTTAAACCGTCGATATGTATGTTCGACGGGAAAAGCCAGTACGCCAACTGTGATAGGGGAGTACCAAGTCTACGGAAAGGGATACTCCTTTGGGCATGGATATACTTGCTATTACTACACACAGTTCTACGGTGATTATCTATTCCATTCTTCGCCCTACTACGTCAACAGTAACCGGGTGATGGATCCCACGATGGGCGTTCCATCCTCTGCAGGATGTGTGCGCCTTGAGATCCAGAACGCAAAATGGATTTACGATAACATACCTTATGGAACAAAGGTTGTTTCCTATTGATATTGGACAAGTGTCTTTAAAGGTGGGAGAAAGACACTGATTCTTAAGGGACTCTTTTCCAATTGAGGTGCTTTGATTTGGCAAGCGGTTTCATGAGAAGGCAGTCATAAACTGTATGCACTTCCGGTGCGCAGGATTTTAATTCTCTACGAGCTTCCTTTTCAGATTATTTTGAAAAGCCAACCATCTCGCTCCCTCTAGGGGGGGCGAGATGTCGGTGTTGGTGTTAAAAATTACGGGAGCACCATTCAATTTGCCGCCATGTATTATCTAAAGGCCGAGCCTTCTCCTGTCTTTTTTGAGCGTAATAAACAACACCTTAAATCTCTAATGATTGCTTTGCTAATCTTGAAAACATGACTTTGGGAGGATTTTTGGAAATAGAAAAGGGAAATGGTACAGGCGTATGCGTACTTCTTTCAGCATATAAACCTGATCTTAAGTTTTTCGCCGCTCAACTTGATTCGATTGATGAACAAACGTTTCCGGTTACGCTTTTGGTCAGAAATGACTGCCCCGAATCGGCCTCTTTAGAGGGGTTTATCCAAGAGCATATAAAGAAAAACGCCTATCGTTATTATCATGGCGATAAAAATCTCGGTTATGTCAAATCGTTCGAGGCACTACTCTCTTTGGCAGAAGGGGATTACGTAGTATTTTGCGATCAAGATGATATTTGGGAGCCTAACAGAGTTCAAGTTTCGCTCAACCATATGCTAGAAGAAGGCTCAATTCTTGATGTTTGCGATAGATCGGTAATCGACGAAAACGGAAACATGCTGGTAGAGAGCTACAGAAAAGCTCATCCAAATTCGCCTGAAGTAAATTGGTGCTCCGGAGAGGATATTACTATTCAGGCTGCAAGTGTATGCTACGGCATTGGTATGGCTCTCATGCTAGATGCGAGTGCTGCTAAGTCGATGATTCCCTTTCCGGAATCCACTGCACATGATTTGTGGTTGACATTGGGCTGCAGCGAACTGGGGAAGTGCAGTTTTACAACGACTCCCTTGGTTAAGTATCGTCGACATGGCGGGAATGAAACTGGATTCCTTGCGGGTGTTGCTTCAAAAGATGATTGGTATTTAACAAGAGTTAAAAACAGGGTTGATACAGCTAAGCAATTTGCCGAAAGATTTCCTGATTCACCGCACCTAAAGGAAATAATGGGGTTCGCCGATGCAAGAGAGCGACGCTCCATAATTGGCTTGCTTAAATATCGACGAGCTTGCCCGTCCATTGCTAAAGCTGAAATCGTTATGCGACTTGTACCGAATTGGCTGTTTCTTTTGATTTTAAACATGATTAAAGAAGCAAAATAGCTTCGTATCCGAATCGCGACTTGTTCAGAAGGGCGCTTATATTTGTGGAAGCCACAGAGAAGACTCTTTCGATTAAACACAATATGTTCTGGAATACCGTTGGCTCGTTGACGAATTTAGGCTGTCAATGGCTAATCACTATATTGGTCGTTCGACTGTCTGATGGATATAGTGCTGCTGGAATTTATTCCCTTGCTATGTCTATTTTCAACATGTTTTCTCAATTGGCCCAATACAGGATGTACACGGTACAAATTGCAGATGTTGAAAGGAAAAACTCTGCTGGTGAATACCTGACTTTTCGTTTCTTTACTACGTTTATGGCGTTTGCAATGTTGGCCGTCTATTCCATTGCGACGTGTCGTATTGATACGGTGCCTGCTGTTCTTTTGTATGCTCTCTATAAAACCGCCGGCTTAGTTATTGATGTCATGCATGCCAATGATCAGGTTGGCCATAGGATGGACTATATTGGGAAATCCCTCATAATGCAGGGCATTGGTTCTCTCCTTTCGTTCATTGTTGTCTTTGGGCTGTTAAATAGCCTCGAAGGTGCATTGTTGCTAATGACGGTAGTGACTATAGGTATCGGTGTTATTTACGATTATCCGAGATCAAATCGAATCTCTGCAATCAAACTTGGAATTACCCAAGCGAAGGTCAGAGCTTTCCTATGTGGCTGTTTGCCCATCGTTCTGGGCGGCATTGCTGCTTCTGCGGCGCCGAATATTCCAAGGCAGTATTTATCTTATACATTCGGAGATTCTGCTCTAGGCATTTATGCATCAGTTGCTGCTCCCGTGGCAATTATCCAAATGGGTGCGACGTATATCTATAATCCTTTATTAGGTTATTTAGTAGAGCGTTACTATTCTAGGGAAAAGTCCTTTTTTACGCTTATAGGTAAAATACTTGCCGGTATTTTATTTGTCGGCGTCATATCAGCAGTTGCGCTTTTCTTTTTCGGCAAATTATTGCTGTCTTTGTTTTATGGCGCTGGAATAGCCAAACATTCTGATCTCCTTCAGCCTATGTTGGCTTGTGCCTTTTTGACTGGCATTGCTTGGTTTGTCAACGATTTGCTGGTTTCTCTTGATAACTACCGAGGGGTATTTGTTGGCAGCATATTGTCCTTAATCAGTGCTGTTGCTGTCATGGCTCCCGCGCAAGTGTTGTTTGGCTTAAATGGCCCTACTGTAACGGCGCTTATATCCAATGCTATTTGCCTTATTTATCAGTCTTTTGTTTTGGGGAAACAGACGCAAGAATGGTTTGGGGAAAAGAGATAGGCCGATGATGTCTAAAGCTCACGCGCTATTAAAGCTTCAAAACACTGAATTGGATATCCTTCAGGTTGTCGCTGCATTCTGCTCTAAGCACGGCATCAGGTGGTGGCTTGATGGCGGAACATGTTTAGGAGCAATGCGTCATAGGGGGTTTATCCCTTGGGATGATGATATAGATATCGGAATGATGCGTTCAGACTATGACCGCTTTTGCTCTTTAGCCGAGGATGGTTTACCGGAAGGATATTCGCTCCATACATCGCGGAATACTATTGGCTATGCTGCGATGTTTGCTAAGGTGTATCGCGATGAAACTCGCTTCGAGAATCAGGAGGCTCGAGAGGCTTCCAGTTCGATGGGTATTTTTGTCGACATCTTTCCATATGACCAGCTCTATACAGATAAACGCCTTCGTGCAAAACAAGTCCGAACTGCATCAATTGCACAGAAAAGAGCTTATTTATATCACTCTTCTTCCATTGTTGTCCCTCATAAAGGGTTCCTTGGACAACTCGAGCAAATTGGTTGTTCTGCTATACACGTAGTGGAACGACTGGTTTCTCGAGGCGCATGCTCTTACCAGGATTTGTTCGACTCCTGTATTGCCGACTCAAATACGGGTGAGGTCTCTGATTATTGTCTGACGTTAAGCTGGCCGAATATGGCGCCAGTGCCTATTTCAGAGATTTTCCCTCTGAGCAGTGCGGTTTTCGAAGGCAGTGAATTCCCCGTTCCTCGTATGACGGATAAATATCTTACAACGATGTATGGCGAATGGAAGAAAATTCCGGAGCCGGAAAATCGACATACCCATCTTCCTCTTCTGCTTGACTTTGGGGATGGTGAAGTCTGGACTGCGCAGAATTAAGGATATGAAATCTTTACCAGATGAGGTTATGTAATGAGTTCTTCTATTTGTATTTTCACCCATCATTATCACCCGCAACTTAGTGGAATTGGCAATTTTGTCGATGGTCTCGCTCATGCCCTAGCTGCCCGCGGCGACAGGGTGGTTATCGTTACTAATGATTCAATGCGCGTAGGAGTCGGTCATTCAGTCGAAAACGGTCTCGAGATAATTCGGCTTCCATGTATTTCATTGCTTGATGGAAGGCTTCCTCTTCCCAAAAAAACCGGCGATTATTACCGGCTCCTGCAAAGCCTTGATGATTATGAGTGGGACGGCGTACTTATCAACACGAGGCTTTTCCCCCTCTCACTCGAAGGGCTGAAGTTTGCTGTGGATCATAACACTAGGGCCGTCGTTCTCGACCATGGTTCAGCGTATCTTTCTTTCAATCAGCCATTCCTTGATTATTTTGTGCGCCGATATGAGGATTGGATTACTGATCGCGTAAAGACGTTTGAACCTGATTTCTATGGGATTTCTTCTAAAAGCGTTGAATGGCTTCAGCATTTTAATATCGGTGCAAAGGGCGTAATATCGAACTCAATCAATGCTTCAATTTATAGGAGCATCTCTTCGGGTAGAGATTTCCGATCAGAATTAGGTGTCCCTCAATCATCTTTAGTTGTGGCTTTTGTTGGGCGGTTTATTCCTGAAAAGGGAATTTATTCAATTATTGAGGCAGCTCGCGCAAAGGATATTACCAAGCGTGATATTTGTTTTGTTCTTGCAGGGGATGGTCCGCTGGCCAATGAAGTCAAGGAAGCCTGTTCGTCGAACTTGTTTTGGCTTGGGAGATGTAGCGCAGAGGACATTTCCTCCTTACTTCAGCAAGCAGATGTGCTTTGTCTTCCAACTCGGTCCGAAGGCTTTTCGACGGTACTTCTTGAGGCTTCAGCTTGCGGAACGCCTGCTGTGGTAACAGATGTGGGAGGCGCGCACGAGCTTATTCCAGATGATAGCTACGGCACGATAATTCAGTCCATGTCATCTGATGAGGTGGTTTCGGCATTATGCAGGCTTTTTGATGATCGAAAGCTGCTTTCTCTACAGTCTCGAAACTCTAGGGCCCTTGTTGAAAATCGATATAGCTGGGACGCCACTGCTATAGATGTCGAGAAGGCGTTTTGTATTTGCTAAGTGATACTTGGCTGGCTTTTACTTAGCTTTTGAGTGAAGTTGGATCTAAGACCCGAATTTGTTATTGTCGACTTATCCTATTCGATTTTGTCTTTAGTTGGAGATGCACGTTTTGAATAATCCTGCAATTAAGAAAAGCGAGTACGCGCTTGCCATCTTTGGGCTGGGACTTCTTTTGTTAGCTGTCGCGACATCATTGCACTATAAGAATTTAAATCTATTCATTCTTGAACTCTTTTGCGATGTCGTTGCTGTTGCGTGCTTATATTTGCAACCGAAATCACAGTCGAGCGGTGATGCTATTCGTCAGATAACCGTTCTCGTCGCGTCCAGTATCCTCAGCAGCTTTCTGCTAGTTTTCATCATATTGGCTGGCGCGAAGACGTTTGGCCCCTTCGGTCTTGGTGCATGGAATATCTCAGGTCTGGTTATATGCTTTCATTTAGTTTTAGCGTTCCAGGGAATTGAGCTTTGCTATGGCCTGATGAAGAGCTTCGTAACCTCGGTTAAGAAAACTGATGCTAAGAAGTGTTTCTTTTATTTGGCGGTTTTTGTTGGCTTTGCTGTTTTAATCGCTTTTATTGGCATTCCGCTCGATAAGTCAAAGACGGTGTTGTTCGCGTCTGCTTTGCCCATTACGGTTTTGATCGGATTGATTGCTATTAATGGGGGCATTTCTTATCTGAAGCCCGAACTGTTCGCTTTCGCATGCATTGTCTCAATTGGTCTATCCGTAATTATTTGCTTTCCCGTTACAAATTTTTTGACATGGGATGATGAGGTCCACTATGGAAATGCAAACAGTTTTTCCTACCTCACAAATGCTGAAATAACAAATTCTGACCGAATGATAGTCGAGCAGTTTTATATGGGGGACGGCTTTAGTTTGGATGCAGCTTTGGGTAAGTACCCAATAGATGAAACAAGAGAGTTTAACCGTGGCTCTGTTGAGCAATTGGTCAGAGAGGCTGATAAAAATGATTTAGCTGAAGGTATCGAACGTTTTAATTGTTTTGATAGTGTGGCTCTTTCTAAAATTGCCTATATTCCTTCATCTATCGGCCTTTGTTTGGGTCGCTTGCTTCATCTCCCATTCTCTATCAAATTTGCATTGGGTAAAATTTTTAATTTGTTTGCGTATGCAGTTATCTGCGGAATCGCAATTCGTATAGCCCCTTGCAGAAAATGTCTTTTCACTTGTATTGCGTTGTTCCCGTCTGCTGTGTTAATGGCAGCCAGTTACTCGTATGATCCCTGTGTGATATCGTTCAGTTTGCTAGGAACAGCTCTTTTGTTGAAGATGCTTATTTCTGAAGAGGATATTTCTGCTAAAACGTTCTTCGCATTTCTACTATCTTTTGCAATCGGGTTTGCAGCTAAAGCGATTTATTTTCCCTTATTTGGACTTGCGCTTTTAATTCCTGCAAATAAATATGTTTCAAGCAAGCAAAGACGTATCTTGATTGGTACTGCTCTATTCGTTTGTGCCATTATGATCCTATCTTTCTTGACGCCATATTTCTCATCTGTCGTAAATAATATTTCTGATGCACGTGGTGGCTCCGAAGTCTCTACGGCTGGTCAAACGACGGGAGTGCTTGCAAATCCAGTTGGAACTATAGCTGTAATCTCGAATTTCGTTTTTGGATCGATGCTGACCCCGGCGTTTCTCAATTCAATATCAACGAATATGGCTTATCTTGGGGACGTGTCTAATCTGTTCCCATGGCTTTCGTATCTCCCCATCATGCTGTTTGAAGCTATTTGCATTATTGATAATGAAAAAGATACTAAAATAAAGCTTAGCCGTTGCGGAATTGTTTGGACTCTATTCCTGGTTCTTGCTACTTGCCACCTAGTTGCTTTGGCTCTATACATCGCTTTTACAGGAGTTGGAAGCCAGACAGTTGCGGGTGTCCAAGCGCGATATCTCATACCTTTGATAATACCTTTTGCCTGTCTATTGCTCAGGTTCCCTATTTACTGCGATGAGGAGGTGAAGGCTAAAGTTACAGCCTTTATGCTCGGGGCTCCATTTGCGCTGCTGTATTTTGTGATGTTCGAGCTTCTGTATATCCGTTTTTTCTAAATTAGCGATATAGGTCATGGTTATAGTAGGAGTGGGCAATTAGTTGGATTCGATTGGATCGAATGGGACGGCGTTGAGGGTTCGCTCAGGACATGCGCCCCGTATTTGAGGCAGAACTGCAAGGGGTCCTTTTCCTGCGGTGATGGATGGGGACTCCATGTGTGCCCTAGTTGAGCAAGCTAAATATCTAAGCTTGAGATGTAACTTCCTAATGGTTAGACAGGATACAGTAAACTTAAGTCTGAGTTAAGCTATGCGTTGGACTGTAAGAGTCGCAAATTCTTTGGGCGTCGCTAAGAGCCAACTGTTTTTGGAATGGATGAATCTCGATTGTCTTTTACTTCAACGACATGTTCAAAAGGACATCTGCGTGTTCTCGTAATAATTCCTGCCTATAACGAACAGGAGTGCATTCTCAATACCGTTGCAGCTATAAAAGCTGCGGGTTATGACTATGTCGTAATCAACGACGGCTCACAAGATACAACGCTTGAGCTTTGTCGAGAGCATGGTATCAACATATTGGATTTGCCGCAGAACCTTGGTATCGGTGGAGCGGTCCAAGCGGGCCATAAATATGCCCAGAGATTTGGCTATGATATCGACATTCAGGTTGACGGCGATGGCCAACATGATCCTTCTTATATTCCTGAGCTTGTAAAGCTGATTGAGAGCGGTGCGAGTTTGGCGATAGGCTCTCGATTTCTGGTTGAGACTGATGGTTTTCAATCAACTTTTATGCGTCGTGTTGGAATCAGGTGGCTTTCATTTTTGCTCGAGTTGCTTACGGGTAAGGTGGTCACCGATCCCACTTCTGGCTTTAGGGCCTGCAATAAAGATGCTATCGACCTGTTCTGCAAGAGTTATCCTGATGACTACCCGGAGCCAGAGTCGATTGCTTTGGCTATGAAGCTTGGTCTTCCCGTTATGGAAGCGCCTGTAAAGATGAATGAGCGCCAAGGTGGACGTTCATCTATCGGGGGCTTCTCTTCCGTCTACTATATGGTCAAGGTTACGTTAGCCATTATCCTTGTGTGCTGGGTTCATAGGGGAGACAAATAATGAATCTTATTTTGAGGATTGGTGCGGCCCTCTTTTTCGGCGGATTCCTCGTCTATGTTTTACGTCTCGTGTCCAACGGAAAGATGCTTCTTAAGTACTCTTTGCTGTGGATTTTGATGTGTATGGCGGCCTTGATCTGTGATTTATGTCCTCAGATTATTTATAGTTGCTCAACAGCTATTGGGTTTGTCAACCCGGCCAATTTCCTTTTTTTGGGTGCAATCGTGCTGTTGCTTGCAATCTCTCTGTCTCTTAGCGTTGCCGCGAGTCGTCATGTTTTGGCGATCAAAAACCTTACTCATAGGATTGCCCTGCTCGAAAAAGAGCTTGAGAAAAGGTCTGATCATGAATGAGCTCAATACATGGTTTGATTCAGTTCCTTCGGCTATCCCTCATTAGGGCTCCTAAGTTTGTGCACCATTGATCGCGCTCGACTGCTGGTTGTGGATTGTCTAACAAATAGACAATCCCTATGTTGAGTGTCTTATCGTTTTATCTGGTGCAACGTATCAAGCGAGTTGTCTTGCATATTAATTAATTTGGGAACTGCATCTCTGGGTCGACTGCATCTGGATATTCAAAGGTTAATTTGATTTGGCGAGAAGAGAAAAATGATGAAAAATCGACATCTGAGTTTAATCAGCGTGGTTTGTCTAACATCTATTTGTTTCATCTCTCTTTTATGGCCCGCAATCGCATTTTCATTAACTGAAGATTGCGTGGCTGAAGGCACTGATGGCTCTTTGGTTCAATCGGGTCAGGAAGCATTTGGGACATCAGGTAGCGATCGTTTGACTTTGGATTCCGATAATTTCAAAGCATCTATCGATTCGTCGATATATGAATATACTGGCGATGTGATTACTCCTGATGTCTCTGTTTTGACTGCCAGCGGTTCTGTGCTAGCAAGCGGAATCGATTATGAAGTCACGTATTCAGATAATGTTGCCCCTGGCTGCGCCACTATAAGAGTGAATGGGCTAGGGAATTACGCCGGCGTTACCTCTCAACTGTCGTTCCAGATCGTTCGTTCCTCTGATAATAACATCGCTCTTCCTGGTTCTTGGGCCTACCAAAACGGTAAATGGTGGTGGAGATATGAGGCTGGTGGTTGGCCGTCAAACTGTTTTCTGTCCATTAGAGGGGCGGAGTATTATTTTGATTCCGAAGGTTATGCAGCTACTGGCTGGAAATACTTGAACGATGGCTGGCATTTATTTTCTAACTCCTGTGCACATTTGAAGGGATGGGCTGCCACCGGTGGGCGCTGGTTCTACCTTGACGAGACATCGGGTTCAATGAAGACCGGCTGGGTTTTAATTGATGATAGCTGGTACTATTTGGACAGTTCGGGCGCTATGCAGACCGGGTGGTTACTCCTTGGCAATACTTGGTACTGGCTTGAGCCTTCTGGATTAATGGCTACGGGCTTTAGGCTTGTTAACGGCTCTTTGTATCATTTTTCCGAATCCGGTTCTATGAGCTCCGGTTGGTTTATTAACGATGGGGCATGGTATTGCTCCAACGCATCGGGAGAGATTCGTACCGGGTGGTTTTACAATGGTTCTAGCTGGTATTTGCTAGACCCCAATAATAATGGCGCCATGCTGGAAGGATTTCAAACTGTAAATGGCTCCATTTATTATTTGGATCCGGATAGCGGCGGTGCATTAAAGTGCAACACTTGGGTCTTCTCACAAGATGAAAACGTATATTATGCGTGCAGCAGTGGTGCGATTGTGCTTTCGGGCGTCAAGGACGGCGCGGGTGGAATTAAGCTCAGGGATCCCGAGGGAAAGCCTGTCGCTGGCTGGTATTGGTCCTCAGCTGAACAGGTGTGGTTTTACACAGACTCAGATGGGGTTCTGCAGCGCGGTTGGCGATTCATTGACGGTAGGTGGTATCACCTCGACAACGAATCCGGAGCTATGAATACTGGCTGGTTCCTCGATGATGATGGAACGTGGTACTACCTTATGTCTTCTGGACAAATGGTAAATGGCTGGAACAGAATTGGAGACTCCGAGTATTTCTTTAATGCCTCAGGTGCTTGGGTGGAGCCTGAGCACTCCGCGCGCGCCTCCTTGCAGTCCCAGATCGTTAATCGTTGCCATAGCGTTCCTTCTCCTGGGGCGGGACTGTGCTCGGAGTGGGTTAGCCATGTGTTTTACCCCGTGCTGGGGTCATATCCCAACGGCGACGCATGCGACATGTTCTGGAATTGGTGTTACAGCCGAGATATATCTCAGCTTAAAGTTGGAATGATCGTTGCGGTCCCTACGCATACTCATACAAGTGCTGGTGCCCGCTGGGGCCATATTGCTATTTATATCGGAAACGGTATGGTTATGGATAACATCGGTTACATCAGGACAACATCACTTGCTTGGTGGCTGAACTACTACCACACTACCGCTATACCACAGTGGGGCTGGGTTTTAAATACGCCTTTGGAATGATGCGGGGTACCGTCAAGATTCTTTCGCAAATTGATCGAGGCGGCCTCGGCCCCGCCTTGC
>DXMF01000023.1 GCA_019414345.1 Collinsella sp. | reverse complement strand
AAGGCGGGGCCGAGGCCGCCTCGATCAATTTGCGAAAGAATCTTGACGGTACCAAATGGCGCTCATGCGGTAGCGCACGACCCTTCCAGTTGACCAGAATGGCCGGCTTAGGACTTGGAGACCCGCTTTTAATAAACAGATTCTTAACTATGTTCATTATTTTCTTGGTCGTAAATGCTATCGGCAAGGCAACAGTACTCATATTTGGCATTTTTTGTCCACTGCCATATAACTAACGCCCTATAGCGGGCAAAAAACAGGCCGCAGTCCATCGCTACGGCCTGTTCGGAAGCAAAAGTGGGCGCTAAGCGCTGTAGCCCATCGCTTGCAGCACAAACATGACGACCGTCAACACCGTAATCACGGCGATAGTCGCCCAAGTGAGCACATTCCACACGCGGCCGTTGCGGTTAGTGCCCATAATGTGACGGTCAGCGGCAATAACCACCTGGAACACCAGAACCACGGGCAGCAGCACGCCATTGATGACCTGCGAGGTCATCATAATCTGGAACAGATCGACGCCGGGCATAAGCACCAGCACGGCAGAGATGCCGATGATGGCCGTAATGATGCCGCGATAGACCGGGGCCTCGTCCCAGCTGCGATCGGCACCGCGCTCCCAGCCAAATGCCTCGCAGATAGCGCTCGACGTAACGCCCGGCAGCACGCAGGCAGCCAAGAAGCTCGCCGCGACCAGGCCCGAGGCAAACAGTACCGTAGACCACTGACCCGCAATAGGCTCCAGCGCGCGGGCAGCATCGGCAGCATCGCTAATCTGAATACCCGCCGGGAACAACACCGTGCCGGTCGTGATGATAATAAAGCCGGCAATGATATCGGCAGCGATCGAGCCGCTCACGGTATCAATACGCTGCAGCACGATGTCGTCCTCGCCCGCATTCTTATCGACCACGTTGTTCTGCGCCAAGAAAATCATCCACGGCGCGATGGTGGTACCGATCGTTGCGACCACGAGCGACACGTAGCTGGGGTCATTTTGAATGTTGGGCACGACCAGGTCGACCGCGACCTCACCCCAGTTGGGGCCAGCCATAAACGCGGCGACGATGTAGGTCACGAACACGCAGCTCACCAGCAGCAGAATCTTCTCGATGCGCTGGAAACTACCCGACATGGTAAGCATCCATACCAGCAGCGCCACCAACGGCACCGAGATGCTCGCCGGCACGCCAAAAAGAGCAAGGCCGCTGGCGATGCCCGCAAACTCCGAAATGGTCACAGCCGTGTTGGCGATCAACAGCGCCGCCATAGCAAGTACACTCTTGCGCACGCCAAAGCGCTCGCGAATGAGCGATGCCAGGCCCTTGCCCGTGACGCAGCCGCAGCGCGCCGCGGTCTCCTGCGTCACGATGAGCAGCACAGTCATGACGGGAAGCATCCAGAGCATCTTATAGCCATAGCTGGCGCCCGCGCTGGAATACGTTGCAATGCCGCCGGCGTCATTGCCCGAAAGCGCCGCCAGCAGACCGGGACCCATAGCGCCAAAGATGGCCGCGATGGTCAGCTTTTGCTTGGTGCCCGACTTTTGCTTGGTATTTTGCACGCGACCACCTAGCCCATGACTGACATGGCGAGCAGCACCGCGGCGATGCAATACGCCACACACGAGATCATGACGGCAATAACGTTCATGGCGGTGCCCGACGTGTTGAGGTCATGCTCGTCACGCCAGAACAGCACCATCAGGTAAATCACGGCGCTCATGTTGCCAACCAGGCAAATAATGGCAGCGATATTAAAGCACCCGGTAAAGAGCTGCTCCTCAAACATGGGCGCATCGAGGAACGCAGCGGTGCGCACCAGCTGGGCGCACAGGTAGGTCACGAGTGACAGAATCAGGCCCATGCCCGTGCTCTGGAAGAAGAACCCCAGATACGGCTTGGGCTCGTCGTCGTGACCGTCATACTCCAGGAAGTAGTTCTTGACGAACGACACCATGCGCGAGGCCGCCAGCAGCACGAGCGGCATGGCGCACATGGGGAACACCACCAGATGCGCGGAGCCGAGCGCCGTCCCCAGCACGGTCGCCATGATGCACGACGCGATGCCCCATACAACAACCCAGTACTGGCGATGCACGAACCAGCTGAGCACGTTCGTCGAGTCGTCCGATGCGCTGTCGCCCGAGCCGACACCGGCGATCTGCAGGTCCTCCTGATGCTCCTCGGCGATAACGTCCATGGCGTCGTCGAAGGTTACGATACCCAGGATATGACGGTTCTCGTCGCAGACGGGGATAGCGACCAGGTCATACTTGGTCATCTCGTCCGTTACGTCTTCCTGGTCGTCGTCGGGCGACACATAAACCAGGTCGCGATAGGCCAGCTGGCCCAGCGTGGCGTCGCGATCGGCCACGATCAGCGTGCGCAGCGAAAGCACGCCAGTCAGCATGCCGCTCGGATCCTCGGTATAGACGTAGTAGACGCTTTCGAAGTCCTCGTCGAGCTCGCGAATCGCCTCGATGGCATCACCGACCGTTGCCGTCGCGGGCAGGGAGACAAACTCCGAGGTCATGATGCGGCCGGCGGTGTTGTCCTCATACCCCAGCAGATTACGAATCGCCTTCTCCTCCTTGACGCCCATCAGGCGCAGGAGCTTCTCGGCCTTCTCGTAATCGAGCTCGTCGATCAGGTCGGCAGCGTCGTCCGGGTCCATCATGGCCAGCATCGACGATGCGTCGGTGTCGGACAGGCCCTCGAGCATCTCGGTCATAAGCTCGTCGTCATCGAACTCCGAGATGGCCTCGGCGGCCTGGGCAGTATCGAGCTGCGCAAACACCTGCGCACGCAGACGTGGGTCGAGCTGCTCGATAATGTCGGCGA
The DNA here is from genome assembly GCA_019414345.1 of Collinsella sp. Taxonomy (GTDB): domain Bacteria; phylum Actinomycetota; class Coriobacteriia; order Coriobacteriales; family Coriobacteriaceae; genus Collinsella. The sequence goes on along the minus strand of DXMF01000023.1, from coordinate 26,611 downwards.
TGTCGGCAGGGTGCAGCTCGCCGAGCGTCTTGTGCGACACCGAGAGCTGGATGTTCTTAGTCGAGCGATCGAGCAGGTCCATGTAGGACCAAGCGATGATGTCCTCACTGAGCGGCTTACCCAGGTGCTTCATAAAGCCTTCGACGATATGCTCGAGCGCGGGGCTGATGGCGCGTAGCAGACCGCGGGCACCGACCTCGGCACCCAGCAGGCGCAGCTGGTTTTCGCCCGACATGGAAAACTTGATGTCGTTTACGCGCACGACCTTCATGCCCTGCGTGTCGACGATCTGCTTGTTGAGCACGTCGCGTGCGAGCAAGAGCTCGGTCGGCTGCAGGTACGAAAAACGGATTTCGGTGGCCGACGCCTTAAGGTACACGCCCGTCTCGTCGATACGGTCGACCCATTTGCGCCAACTGATCATAAACGGCGTCTTGCCGGGTCCGCGGAACGCGAGCGACGTCACGTGCGGAAAAACTTCGCCGGTAGCAATACCAAAATCGTTGACCACGCCGAGCTTTTCGCCGTCGACGTCCAAGACCGGCAATTTGAGCATCTCACTCAGATAATTCAATGGTGCTCCCCATCATTATTCCTCCGGACGCGGCCATGCCGGCGCGCCATCCGTGGACTTTTAGATATGTATACGCATGCGCGGGCGGCACGCCGCTCGGCGCTCACACCCCGTGCATGCGCAGAAAGCACCTGCATGGGGTCATCGACTGTATGGTCGAGGTTTGGATTTCACCTGTAACCTTTCTCTTGACCCTTATTATCCGCAGTAACTATAGCATCAGCATCGCGCTGTGGCGCCAAATTTATGCGCTGCACATCGCAGGCATACCAAAGGCTGACGCATCCGTGACATAGTCATTGGGGACGTTCTTAAATGACTACCCAATAACTACTCTGCGGTGTCGTTGTCCTCGGCAAGTTGGGGGAACACGGCATCCTTGGGCATGGTGACCTTCGTCAGCGAGGTGAGCTTTTTTCTCAGCGACGTGTCCGTCTTGACCAGGTCGCTGAGCGTCACGATCTTGTAGCCGTCGGCAATGAGGCCGTCGATAATCTGCGGCAGCGCCTCGAGCGTCTGCTCGGCGCATTCGTCTCTATCGGTGAGCAGCACGATATTGCCCGGCGTCACCGAATCGAGCACCGTCGAGACCTGCTCGTCGGCACCGTTGAGCAGCCAGTCGCCCGAGTCAATATTCCACGAGACCACGGCGGAGACCAAGTCCATCGCATCAATCCAGTTTTGCTCGTCAAAGGCAGCATAGGGAGCACGCAGCAGCATCGTCTTCACGCCGGTCGCCGACTTAATCGCATCGGTGCCTTTCGTGATCTGTTCGCGTACCGCCTCACGGTCCTGACCCTTGAGCGAATCGTCGCTGTAGCTGTTGGATCCGATCTCGCACCCGGCATCGACAATCGCCTTGGCCGTGGCAGGCGATGCCTCGGCCGCATCGCCCGACAGGAAGAACGTCGCGGTGACGCCCTTTTCCTTGAGTACCTGCAAGATCTGCTTGGTAGCGCTGCTCGGACCCTCGTCAAACGTCAGCGCCACGTACTTTTTGTTGCCCTTGGGCGCCACGCTGGCGCACGCAACAACGCAATCGGTGGCGGGCACAACCTCGCCGCGGTCTTGCGTCTTGCCTGACTGCTCACCAACCCACACCTCGGATCGGCCCTGGACACCCCATGTCTGCACATACTCGATAGCGCCCGTGCCCTCGACCTTGAGCTTGGGCTCGATAACCGTAGCCTGAACCTCGTGCTTCTCGTAAGTGTTACGGCCATCCTTGACCGTCACCTTCTCGCCGCCCTCGAGTTCGCGGCTATCCCATTTGCCCTGCTTCACGCGCTTGCCGTCGACCTTCACCGACAGCTTTTCGCCCCCATGGCGCTTGAGCACGCTGTCATCGACGGCCAGCAGGTCGCCTGCGTCGTAGGTGTCAGTCAACTCCTGGTCGTCGATGAGATTCTGCAGCGTAGAGCCCACACGCACCGCGGTCTTCTGGCCGTTGAGCTCCACGTCCACGCTGCGGTTGACGTAGCCCACGACAGCAGCGATGAACAGCACGAGCGCGCAACCCACGGCGATGAGCGCATAGGGCAGGCGAGACGGACGGCGGGGCGTGCGGCCGTTGCCGATGCGAGCGCTGCGGTCGCTAAAGCCGCGGCTATGGTTGAGATACATCGCGCCGGGCTTACGGTGACGCTTGCGCTGACCGCTGGGCAGCTGCCCCAGATCGCGGCGCGCCGTCGGACGCGAGCCCGAGCGTCCGTGTGAATATGATCCGTTTTGGCGCATGTGCCCTCCCCCATAAACGCAGCAAGCCGGAGCAACAGGTCTCCGGCTTGCCTCCCATCATTTGGTACGTCGCTATTTGCTAGCTTTCGACGAGCCACCGCTCGCCTTTTGATATTCGTCCTTAAAGGCCTTGAACATACCGCGCGTCTTGCCGAGCTGCTTGCCCAGCGCGCGACTGCCCTTGTCCACGGCGACCGAGCCCTTGTCATCGAGCACCTTGGCGCCCTTCTTGACCTTATCGCCCACCACGACGCTTGCCTCGGCAGCCTTTGCGGCGGCGCCGCCCGAATACCCGAGCGACTTGACCTCGTCCGAAACGATCATCGCGCCGTCCGCATAGCCGCGCAGCATCGTCGGCGGCATCTGCGTGTCGCCCACCAGCACACTCGAGGCAGTGCCGGCGGTCACGTAGAACGTCTGCACGATGCCCGAACGCGGCTTGAACTCCACATCCGAGCAATAGCCCACGACATCGCCCGACTCCGTGCGCACGTCCATGCCAACCCAGATAATGCAATCGTCCAGGTTGATGTCGAGGCGCTTGGCCGCAGCGGCATCGTAGGTGCCCTTGACGTCGTCAACCGCGATGGCGCCCTCGTAGACACCAATGGCATCGAGCGCCACAAACCGGTCGGGGCGCTCGATCATGCCCGCGATATCGGACTGGCGAACCATAAAGCCCACCACACGCGTACCGCCCGGGGTAAAGACCGGAAAGTGAATCTTGCCGAGCTTTTTAGGGCTGCGCGGCGTGCCGTCCTTTTTGGTGCGCTTATCCTCGGTAGGCTTGCGATAGATCTTGGCGCCGACAAAATCCCCGGCGCGCATTATGCCTCGGTCGAAGGCTCCGCGGCCTCGGCGTCGGCCTCGACGGCGTTTTCGACCACGACATCGGCGGCGGGCGTCACGTTACCGCCCGAGATGGCGTCGTTGAGCTGCTCACGCAGCTGGTCCATGCGCTCGCGGGCAAGGTCAACCTTGGCACGCAGGTCATCGGCCTTGGCGTCGACCATCGGGCCAAAATCGTTGACCGCAGCGCGGGCCTCCTCGGCACCGTGCTCGTAGGTGTCGCGCATGTTATCCCAGGCGTCGTTGGCGATATCGGCAGCCATGGCGCGGGTCTCGGCGCCCGAGCGCGGAGCCAGGGCAACGCCGATGATGGCGCCGGCGGCGGCACCGAAGAGCGCACCCGAGATAAAGTTGAAAGTCTTACCCATGTTCATTCCTCTCCTGCGGGCACCTCGGCGCCCACCGTTTGAATGCTGTCCATTATACCCGCAGCACAGCGCTTGCCGTCTTACTCATCTGCGTACGGTAAAGGCGCAGGTACATGATGGTAATAAGCGGGTGAGCCTACTCCTGCGGCATGGCAGGCATGGCCACCGTGGCGGCCGGGTCCTCGCCAGCGCCGTCAACGAGCGGTAGGTTGCCCTCGTGCGCGGGGGCAACCGGAGCCGTCGCCGCGCCACCGTAGACGGCAGCGGGGGCCTCGTGGCTTTCGGCGGTCGCGCCCTCGGTATCGATTGCCTCCTGCGGCTCGTCGTCAAAGCTCGGGACGCCCTGGGGCTCCGCGGACTCGAGCTCGACGGCAGCCTCGGCAGGGGCCTCGTCGACAGGATCGACGGCCTCCTCAGCAGGCGCCTCGCCCTCGTTCGCGTCCCCGGTCTCGCCCTCGCCGTTCGCAGCGGCAACGGCCTCGTGCGGGTCCTTGCCCTCGGCCTCGGCACGCATGCCCAGCACCAGGTTGCGCAGGCCCGCGACCGTACCTTCCACATCGGGGGCCGGCTGGTCGGCGTGCAGGTACGCCCAGTCCATCATAAAGGTCGCCGAAGACAGCGCACCGATGGCCAGCGCGTCGTCGGGACACGAAAGCTCGACCTCAAAGACACGCTCATCGTGCTCACTCACGCGGGTGCGGCCGCACGAAATGCTGCCAGCGAGACCGGTCTCGTTCATGAGCTCGACCGTCACGTGCTCCAGCAGATGGCAAAGCTCGGTCTGGCCCATGCAGTCCTGGAACTCTCGACCGGAATCGCCCAGGCACAGGTGCTTGGCAATTGCGGGTACCAGGTAGTACACGCGCGCCGTGGCCTCGATGTCCTCCGAGGTCATGAGCGGCATGCCGGGGTTCACCAGCACGTGCGCGCAGATCTTGTCCTCGCTGACGGTGACCTTAAGGATGTTGAACAGGCCTGCCATAACTCTCCCCTACTCTTCCTTACCCTACTCGTCGCCGTCGTGCGGGTCCGCAGAGCCCGCACCAGACGCCGTCGGCTCGTCTGCCGAGGGCTCGGAATCCTTCTTATCGGTTTCGGCCGGAGCGATCACGCGAATGAGCGAGATGCGCTGGCCACGCATCGACTGCACCTTAAACTTGTACCCCGCAACCTCAAACACCTCTCCGATGTCGGGCACCGAGTCGCAAAGCTCCAAAATCCAGCCGGCGATGGTCTCATAATCATCGCTTTCCTCGAGCGGCCAACCAAGCTCAATCGCGTCATCGCACGAAAAACGCCCATCGACGAGCCACTCGCGGCGCGAAAGGCGCGTGAGGTACTTGTTGTCGGGGTCGAACTCGTCCTCGATCTCGCCCACGATCTCCTCGACGATGTCCTCGATGGTGATGATGCCGGCCGTGCCACCGTACTCGTCCACGACCACTACGATCTGGTCGTGCGAGGTCTGCATCTCGGACAGCAGCGGCAGGATGTCCTTGGTGTCGGGCACAAAGGTGGCGTCGCGCAAAAAGTCGGCGATGGGCTGGCCGCCCTTGCCGTCGAGCGAAGGCTGGATCAGGTCCTTGATGTGCGCGATGCCCACGACGTTGTCGGGATCCTCGTGATAGACGGGGATGCGGCTAAAGCCGGTCTGGCGCATGGCGGACAGCACGTCGGCGACCGTCTCGTCGTCCTCGCACATGGTGGTGTCCACGCGCGGCACCATGACCTCACGGGCAACGGTGTCGCCCAGGTCGAAGATCTCGTGGATCATGCGCTTTTCCTCGTCGAGCAGGTCGTCCTGCTCCGAGACCATGTACTTGATCTCTTCCTCCGAGACGTTCTGGCGGTCATCGGCGCTCTTGATGCGCAGGATGCGGGCCAGGCCGTCGGAGCAGGCACCGGTCAGCCACACGAGCGGACGGGCGATCTTTTGAAACACCGAAAGCGGCCCCACGACCTGCTTGGATACGCCCTCGGCGTTGGCAAGGCCGATGCGCTTGGGCACGAGCTCGCCAATCACGATGGACACAAAGGCGACGGCGACGGTGATGATGACCGGCGCCAGGCCGCGCGCGATGGCAGAGAGTGGCGCGATGCCAAAGCTCATGAGCCACGTGGCAAGCGGATCGGACAGGCTCGTCGAGGCGACGGCGGATGAGGCAAAGCCCACGAGCGTGATGGCGACCTGGATGGTGGCGAGCAGCTGGTCGGAATCGGCGGCCAGCTTAATGGCGCGCTCGGCGCGTTTGTCGCCTTCCTCGGCCTCGTGCTCCAGCACAGCGCGCTTTGCCGTGGTGAGCGCCATCTCGGACATAGAGAAGTAGCCGTTGATGAGGGTTAAAACGAGGGTGGTGATAAGGGAGATGGTTATGTCCATCGGGAGTTTCTCGAACCTCCAAGATTCGGGACGTTAGGGTAAAACGTTGATTACGGATACGGCAATTGCGCCGGCGCCCAAACGAGGACGCGGGCGCGCAGGCATGGTCGCTAGATTACGAAAAGGATCACCGCCATGAACTGGAAGATGCTGCCGGCGAGCACCCACAGGTGAAACACGCTGTGCAGATAGCGCACGTTTTTGGCGATATAGAACGGCACGCCCGCGGTGTAGCACACGCCGCCGACGGCGAGCAGGGCAAGTGCCACGGGGTTGAGCAGCAACACGAGCTCGGGCAGCTTAAAGACAACGAGCCAGCCCATCAGCAGGTAGACCAGGCCGCTTACCCAGTGCGGTTGACGCTCACGCATAAAGCACTCGAGGGCGATGCCGATAATGGCGATGGCCCATACGGCAAAGAACAGCGCAGGGCCGCCGTCGTTTGCGAGCGTGATGAGGCAAAACGGCGTATAGCTGCCGGCTATGAGCAGGTAGATGCAGCTGTGGTCGATAATGCGGAACACGCGCTTGGCGCCCGCGGGCTGAATCGCATGGTAGAGCGTGGAGGCAAGGTATTCGAGGATAATGCTGACACCGTAGACAATCGCCGCGGCCATGTGGGCCGGGCCTCCGCCGCGCAGGGCGGCGAATACGATCAGGAGCACCAGACCCGCGATACCCAGCAGGCAGCCGACACCATGGGTGACGGAGTTCATGATCTCCTCGCCCACCGTGTAGTGTGGAACGGCCGCGGTCTTGGGTCGCGGCTTAGAACTGTCGCTCGAATCGGACATGCCGGTTACATCCTCCAACGTAAAGAGTTCTCAACACTATATCAAAGCGTCTAGGTACGTGCGAAATTTGCACCATACGTGACCCTTTGTTTACCCATTCTTTGCCTGTTGACGCATCAACGGCGAACGTCCATAATGCGCTTGCATTAAATGTTGACGTATTAACATCTTATAGGAGAATACCGCATGGCTCAAAACGCACGTTCCCATCGAAAGCTCAAGATGGCCGGCATCGTTGCACTGGTGGTTGTCGTTGTGCTGCTCGGATTTGCCGGCAACTTTCTGTTTGACTTCGCGCTGAATCCCCAAGCGCCGTACACCATGAAGATGATGCAGGATAGCAAGAACGACAAAGAAGGCGAGCAGCCGGATGCCGAGGACACCGAGGCGCGGGCATGGTTTAAAGAAAACCGCAAGAGCAGCAGCCTCACCGCAGATGACGGAACCGAGCTCGCCGCTTGGTTTTTTGCCGCCTCGGAGAACACCCACGATTACGCCGTCTGCCTGCATGGATATACCAACGAGCCCATCGGCATGGCCCGATACGTCAAGCGATTCCACGACCGCGGCATGAACGTGCTCGCGCCTGCCGCCCGCGCCCACGAGCGCTCCGGCGGCGACTATATCGGCATGGGCTGGCCCGAGCGGCTCGATGTCGTTGCATGGATTGGGCGGATCGTTCAGGCTGACCCCGAGGCGCGCATCCTGGTCTTTGGCGAGTCGATGGGTGCAGCAACTGCCATGAACGTCGCGGGGGAATCTCTACCCGCAAACGTAAAATGCATTATCGAGGACTGTGGTTATACGAGTGTTTGGGACGAGTTTTCCCTGCAACTCAAGGACGTGTTCGGCCTGCCCAGCTTTCCCTTGCTCGATGTAGCAAACTTGGTGTGCAACGTGCGCGCGGGCTACGACTTTCATAAGGCGAGCAGTGTGGAGCAACTCAAACACGCGACGGTTCCCATGCTGTTTATCCACGGCGACCAGGACACCTTTGTGCCGTACAGCATGCTCGACCAAAACTACGACGCGTGCGCCAGCAAGGTCAAGCAAAAGCTCACCATCCATGGCGCCACCCACGCCAAGAGTGCGCAAGTTGACCCCGAGCTCTACTGGAACACAGTCAACAACTTCCTCGACGAGTATTTTTAGGCGAATAGCAACGTCTGAGGCTTTATCTGACCCCCTATTTTCGGAAGTATGCGGCAAAATCTGGAACTGCCGACCAGACCACAGTTTTACCAACAATTTATCAGGGGTTTTGTTGCCAAAAAACGTCGTGTGCTCGGCGGTCTCGAAATTTGCCGCATACTTCCAAAAAGCCGCCCGTGAGCGCTGTGCCCACGGGCGGCTTTTGCTCTACTTGCGCCAGAAAAGCGCTTGATTTGTCCAATAACTAGGCGCTACTTGACCTCGATGAGCTCGTACTTGCTCGTGCCCAGGCCGATCTTCTCGGCATGCGCGATGCAGGTGCGCCAGTCGGTGTCGGGATGCGTGATGCAGAAGGGGTCCTTGGCCTGATCGCCCGCCAGATGCTCGTGGTTGTGCTCCATCTTGGCCGCGCTATCGGTAAGCTCGGTGTTGGGCAGCGGCTCGGATGCCATGACGGCATCGGCACAGGCCTGGTCGATGGCGACCGGGTCGAAGCTCGCGAACATGCCGATATCGTTGACGATAGGCGTGTCGTTTTCGGGATGGCAATCGCAGTTGGGGCTAATATCCATGGCAAGCGAGATATGGAAGCTCGGGCGGCCGTCGACAACGGCCTTGGTGTACTCGGCGATCTTGCAGTTGAGCACATCGGCCGCGGCGTCATAGCCGGGCTTGATGCAATCCTGGTTGCATGCCGCAATGCAGCGGCCGCAGCCCACGCAGCGATCGTGGTCGATGGCGGCCACGTGCACCGTGCGGGTGTTGCCGTTAACAAGCTCGCGCTCGCGGGTGTCGGTGAACGAGACAACGTTGTGTGCGCAAATCTTTTCGCAGGCACGGCAGCCAACACAGTGCTCGGTCGCGACATTCGGCTTGCCGGCGGCATGCTGCTCCATCTTGCCGGCACGGCTGCCGCCTCCCATGCCCAGGTTCTTCATGGCGCCGCCAAAGCCGGCCTGTTCATGGCCCTTAAAGTGGGTGAGGCTGATCACGATATCGGCATCCATGAGTGCCTGACCGATCTTGGCCTCGTGCACGTACTCGCCGCCCTCGACCGGGACGAGCGCCTCGTCGGTACCCTTGAGGCCGTCGGCGATGATGATCTGGCAACCCGTGGCATACGGGGTAAAGCCGTTCTGATAGGCGGTATCGATGTGCTCGAGCGCGTTTTTGCGGCTACCGACGTAGAGCGTGTTGCAGTCAGTGAGGAAGGGCTTGCCGCCCAGCTCCTTGACGACATCCGCGACGGCGCGGGCGTAGTTGGGACGCAAAAAGCTCAGGTTGCCCAGCTCGCCAAAGTGAATCTTGATGGCGACGAACTTGTTCTCAAAGTCGATCTGCTCAATACCGGCGTGACGGATGAGGCGCTTGAGCTTGTCGAGCTGGCTCTCGCGAGCATGCGTGCGCAGGTTGGTGAAGTACACCTTAGCGGGTGCTGCGGGTGCAGTTGCGGTCATAGTTATATCCCCTCGGTCTATATGGCGTTACAGACATAGAGGATGGTACCCGTTGAAGTAGGGTCAAAGTCAAGCGCGAAACCTAGTCGTTGGGGAGGTTCTTAAACGACTACTCTTGGACTTTAAGGGCCTCGGCTAGGCTGACGCGCTTGATAGAACGCGTGTGTAGCAGCGCCACGACCAGGTAGGTCGCAAAGCCAATGCCCACGCACGCCGTCATGGACCAAGCGGGCACGTAGATCTCGATATTGCCGTTGTAGGCGAGCAGCATCGAGCGGAAGATGGCCGTAAGCGAGCCAATAATGACCGGCAGGCTCAGCACAAGCGACGCCACCACGCACAGCGTGATCGAGCGGATGTACAGATGCGAGATCTCGCTATCGCGATAGCCAAAGACTTTCATGTAGCTGATCGAACGGGCGCCGTGGTCGATCACAGCCTTGGTCAACAGGTACATAAACAGCAGGAAAATAAACACCGCGAGCCCAACCATCATGCCGATCATTTTGCTCATCATGCCGATAAACTGGTCGCCCACGGCGCGCATGTCGTCGGGCGTGGTGTCGCCGGCAAAGTAACGAGCATCGAGATCGAGCTTCTCGTCGCTCACATAGCCGTTAAAGTAGGCGGCGTCGTTGTCGAACAGCTCGTTAAAGTCATCGATACTCATATAGATATTCATGTCCGACTTGGAGCCCCAGGTACAATCCTTGCCCGCGTACTCAAGGGAATAATGCTCGCCCTCGTACTTGTCGCCGAGCATGACCTTCTGACCCTCGCTCCAGCCAAACTTATCGAGCAGACCGCCGCCAAAGACGATGCGCCCATCGCCGACGTTGAGGTCTTTCCAATAGCGCGAATCGGTTGAAATGCCGTAGACGGAAATCGTCTCCTCGCCATTTCCATCGCCGCGGTCGTATTGCAGCTGGTAAACGGCGTATTTCTCAGCCTGTGCGATTGCGCCCGCGCCGTTGTCGGTCGTATTGACCGGGTGGATATCGTCGTTGTCAGTGTCAATCTTGGAGGCTTTGTCGATCAGGTCGATAGCCTCATCACGGTTGCAGCCGAGGGCATCGGCAAGATCATCGAGGCGCGCATAAAGCGCATCCTTCTTGTCCTGGACCTTGGCAAGCGCATCCTGCGCCGCAGTCAGGCTCTCGGCAGACGGAGATGCGGTCGCGGCATCGGCTGCCGTCTGCGCCGCATCGGCCGCGTCGTCAAGCTCGTCATCGGCATCCTGGGCAGCGGTTAGCAGCGCGCCGTCAACCGACTGCAAGCGCTCGAGTGCCGACCACTGCTCGCGCTCCTCGGCGGTGCCCTCGAGCTCCAGCGGCGCCTTGAGCGTGTACTGGTGCTCGGCGACCAGGCTCGTCTTCAGGTTGTCCGCGTAGTGCGTCATCGTGGGCAGAATCGCCAGGCCAAAAAGCATCAGCAGCGACGCAAATGCAATGCCCACGAAGAGCGTGGCGAAGTTGCCCAGGTTGCGCAGGAAGATACGCAGGCGGAAGCGCGAGACAAAACCCATGCGCTCCGGCAGCTGCAGGCCGCACTTGGTACCCGATTTGCCGCTCGCCTCGTGACGAAGGAATTGCAACGGCGTCTTGCCCATTTTGCGAAGCAGGCCCACCAGCGTGATGAGGATGAGCGCGGCGGCGGGAACCACGGCGCACTTCACAAAGATCTCCCAGCTCCAGTACACCTGGAAGGGCGGCAGGCTATACGAACCGTAATAGAGGCTGCGCATGGGCTCGGTAAAGAACACAACGCCGAGCGCAGTGCCCAAAAGCGCTGCGAGCACGCCCACGATGGCGGGAAGCGCAAGGTAGTGCAGCACGATCTCGCGACGGCGATAGCCGCTGGCGAGCAGTGTGCCAATGATGGCGCTCTCCTCCTCGATGGTGGCGTCGGTAAGGACCACAAAGACGAACGCCATGATCACGATGATGATGTCGAGCAGCGTCATCCACATCATAGAGTCGCCGTCCACGTCGTCGCGCGCGTAGCCAATACCCTGGTTGGAATCGGCGTCGATCAGATCGTCCACGCGCGTATCGGCATCGGTCAGCGCCTCGACCATATCCTGCTCCGCATCGATGCGGTCCGCAGTGGAGAGGTCGCGATCGGTAAAGGTAAAGGAGTAGGTGTAGGCGGGCGCGCCGCCGACGTCCTCGAGCGCGGCAAAGCCAGCGTCGGTGACCTCGGCCACGCCATAGGTGATGGTGTTCACCGTAAAGTCGGAGTTGTTGAGGAACAGCGCCTGGCTATCGGGTTGAGTCATGATGCCGCAGATGGTGTAGGTGCGACCCTCGAGCTCGACCTTATCGCCCACGGACAGGTTGTTATTGGTGGCAAAGACACGGTCGATTGCCACCTCATCGTCCGTCTTGGGCTCCTTGCCCTCACAGTAGGACGCGATATCGACCTTGGTGCGGTGCGCATAGGTGCGCAGCGTGCGCTTGGTGCCGTCGTCGCCGGACGCCTTTTTGATGATGGCGTCGATGGAGAAGTTCTTGTAGAGCGTGACGCCGCCGACGTCGCCGGCTGCACCCTCGGCTGCCTTGAGCTGGTCTTTGGTGGCCTCGAAAGAGGTGGTCACGCGGCCGTCCTCAATCGTGTACGCATCGCGCATGTCGTCGATAAGGCAACCGATGGAATGCGCTGCGAGCAAAAAGCCCGAGGTAAGGGCGATGCTTCCGCACATAAGCAAAAAGATGCCCAGGTACTTGCCGATATTGCGGCGCAGCTCGCGCGGGAGACGTTTTGTGAGAGGTGTCATGGCGCCGCCTACCAATCGAGCTCGGCGGCCGCGACGGGCGACTCGTTGAGCTCATCCTCGACGATGCGCCCGTCGCGCAGGCGCAGCACGCGATTGGCCATGCGCGCGATGGCGGCATTGTGGGTGACAATGATGATGGTGCAGCCGTAGGTGCGGTTGACATCCTCCATGAGCTGCAAGATTTCCTTGGACGTCTTGTAGTCAAGCGCGCCCGTGGGCTCGTCGCACAGCAGCAGGCCCGGGTTTTTGACGAGTGCGCGGCCGATGGCACAGCGCTGCTGCTGGCCGCCCGAGACCTGGCGCGGGAACTTGTTGCGGTGCTCGTAGAGACCCAGCGAACGCAGCAGGTCGTCGACATTGAGCGGGTTTTTGGACAGGTGCGCCGTGACCTCGATGTTCTCCTTGATGGTGAGATCGGGCACCAGGTTGTAGAACTGGAAGACAAAGCCCAGCTCGCGGCGGCGGTACTCACCCAGGTCGGCGGGCTTGAGCGTGGTGAGGTCGCAGCCGTCCACCAGAATAGAGCCGGCGTCGGCATCCTCCAGGCCGCCGATCAGGTTAAGAAACGTCGACTTGCCCGAACCCGAGGGCCCCAGCATGACGCAGATCTCACCGCGATTGATGGACGTGTCGATGCCGTCGAGCACCGTCAGGCGCGCATCTCCATCGCCGTAGTGCTTCTTGAGCCCCTTGACCTGGACGTAGGCTTGCTTCGTCGCCATGCTATCCCCCATTGTTAGCCTCATACTACTTTATGAGCGTAATAGTAAACCTTGGCGAACTATTTTGGAGCGAGGCCTGGGATTTATTCCAGACTAGTCATTGGGGACGTTCTTAAATGACCAGGTGGCTAAGCACGGGATTTGGTGCGCGAGAGGGCTAGGCCTACGGCGGCGATGGCCGCGGCAAAGAGCACCGTGACGCCCAGGTCGCAGGCGATGTCGCCCAGCACGGTAGACGTCAAATCAGAGGCAAGCGCCTTGCCGATCGCGTCGTTCACCCAAAACGTCGGCACAAAGTGCGCCACCGTCTGCACGGCCGAGCCCATCATCGAAAGCGGCATCCAGGCGCCGCCCAAAAACGTCATGAGCAAGCCAAGCAGGTTGCCCACACCGTTGAGCAGCTCTTCGCGCGCGCCCAGGCTCGAAAGGGCAAAGCCAACGGCCAGCGGCGTGCACGCCAGGGCAAACGTTGCCGCCAGCGCCAGGCACACACGGCCCACGCCGACCTCGGCGACCGCGCCGGCAAAGCCCACGACGCCCATCATGCTCGACACAAACCAGATACAGACAGTGAGCACGGCGGCGGCCGCGAACACGGCAAGCGAACGCTGGCGCTCGGAGAGCGGACCGGCCTCCATGCGGCGCACGCGCTCGGGCTCGTTCATGCCCGAGAACACCAGCCCCACCGACACGATGACCGACGAGATGATCGCATACGCGCCAAAGTTGAAGTACGACTCGAGTGTAGCGGCGGCAGTCGAGTCAACCTTGACCTGCTCGATCTGGACCTCCGCACGCTTTGCGGCAGCATGCTCGGCGGCCTTGGCGACATCGCCGTCGGAAGCAGCTGGCTCAAGTGCCGCCGCAGTACCCGCGAGCGAGACCCACCGCGAGGCCTCGGCAGACGAAAGCGCTGCCGCCATGGTGCCGGAGCCGTACGTCACATCGAGCTTGGGCAGGTCTTCCCCCGCACGCGCGGCTGCAACAAGATCGTCCTCAAACCCCTCCGGGATAAAGAACACGCAATCGGCGCTGCCCTTGGCGCTGTTACTCTTGGCGAGCGCATCCGCAAGGTCGTACATGTCGTCACCAACGCCCGTGACCAGGTCAAAGCGTGAGCCTAGGTGCTTGGTAAGCGCCCGCGAAAGGTCGCTATTGTCGCGGTCGACCACGATCACATTGGTGTCGTAGGGCTTGTACTCGGTAAGCTGCGACGAGTTCCAGCTCACCGAGGCCGCGATGAATACGCCCATGAGCGAGATGAACACCGTATAGATAAGCAGGTATAACGGGTGCGCGAGCGCCATGCGAAGCGCGGTCTTAAAGGTGCTCATAGCGGCTCCTTCCAAAGATCAGCGTAGCGGCGACGACAAACACCAGGGTCATCAGGACGAGCGCGCCGGCGCGGACGGCGAAGGGCCCCAGATCCTCAAAGAAATACAGGCGGTTGAACATGTCGCAGATGAGCTTGACGGGGTTGAGCCAGCACTCGGCCGGGCAGGCGCGGGCGACATCGTCGGCAAGCGCCATCGCCGGCTCGCCGTAGAGTCCGGCGAACAGGGCGCACGTGGTAGCGAAGCCCGTGAGGATACCGGACTTGGACGCCTTGCCGCCCTTAACGGGAAGCGTGCCCACAAAGAGCCCCAGGCCCGTGGCGGCAAGCGCGGATGCAGCCCCGCCCAGCAGGCACAACCCCTCGCGCCCGCCAAAGTCGACGCCCACGACCAGGCGCACGTAGCCGATCGCAACCGCCATCGATGCAAAGGAAACCAGCCACGAGCCGACAAAAATGCCGGCCAGTGACGCCGTCTTGGAGAGACCGCCCACGCAGCGGCGCGCGCCAAGGCCCGACAGATTAGGCTGCAAATCGACGACGCTCAAGGCGGCAAACTCGGCAGACATCATCGCGACCAGGCCAAAAAGCGCGTAATAGTAGATGACCGTGCCATCGGGCGTGGCACGAGTCAGGCTCACGCGGCGGGTTCCGCCCTCGAGCGACAGAGCGCGCGCAACCGCCTCCGGGTCGGCGAGCGCCGCCGGGTCATCCTGGGCAATCTGGGACATGAGCTCGGCATTTTGCGTATACGAGCTTGCCACCGTTTCAAGGATGCTGCGGTCGGTAAGCACCGACGAGGCGCGCGAGCTGTCGTAACTCGATAGCAGCGTGAGCCTGGGCGTGCCCGCGGCATCAACCGTATAGATGCCCGCGACCTCGCCGGCCTTGAGCGCTTTGCGCGCGGCAGCCAAGTCTTCGTACTCGCTCACATCGAGCAGCTGATCGTCGCCTGCCTTGGCAAGCGAAGCTGCCACATCCTTAAAGGTCGAGGCATCCCAGGCCTCGTCCGCCACGACGGCAACCGGCACCGGGTCGACCGTGCCGTCGGAGCTGAGGTTCGCAAACATAAACATGAACATCGTGGAAAGCGCGATAGGAAAGAGAGCGCCCCAGACCCACGTGCTCGGCCGGCGCAGCAGCGTCTTGACCGTGGTGATGATGGTGTTGAACATGGCCGCCCCCTAGTCGCGCAGCTCGCGGCCGGTGATCTCGAGGAATACGTCGTTGAGGGTCGGCGGTTCGCTCCACACGCGGCCGAGCGCCACGTCAGCAGCGCGCAGCGTGTCGAGGATGTCAACCAGATTGTGCGGGCTCGCCTCGCAGGTGCAGACGAGCTCGCCGCCGGACAGCTCAACCGAAAGCACGTGCTCGAGGGCGCGTAGCCGCTCGACCGTGGCGGCCTCGACGGCACCGACCTCGACGGTCACGCGCTCGCCCATCTGAATCATGCGCTTGAGCTCGTCGTTAGTGCCCTGCGCCAGCACGCGACCGCCGTCCATGATCATGATGCGGCTGCAGATCTGCTCGACTTCCTCCATGTAATGGCTGGTATACACCACCGTGGCGCCCTCGTCGCGCAGGCGGCAGATGCCCTCCAGGATGGCGTTGCGGCTCTGCGGGTCGACCGCCACCGTGGGCTCGTCAAAAAAGATGAGCTCGGGCTTGTGCGCGATGCCGCAGGCAATGTTGAGACGACGCGCCAGGCCGCCCGAGAGCTTGCCGGGGCGGAACTTGGTAAAGTCGCCCAGGCCGACAAAGTCGATCGCCTCGTCCACCAGCGCGCGGCGGCGCTTGCGGTCGTTAACGTAGAGGCTGCAGAAATAGTCGATGTTCTCGCGCACCGTGAGCTCGTCAAACACCGCCACCTGCTGCGGTACCACGCCGATGCGGCGCTTGAGGTCGTAACGCGTGGGCGTCATGGGCTCGCCGAACAGCTCGATGGTACCTTTGTCGTAGGCGAGCAGCTGCAGGATGCAGTTGATGGACGTGGTCTTGCCCGAGCCGTTGGGGCCCAGCAGGCCAAAGATCTCGCCGGGGGCGATGCTCAGGTTAAAGTGGTCGAGCGCAATAAGATCGTCGTAGCGCTTGACGAGGTTTTCGACGTGGACGATGTCTGTCATGAGGCGGCCCTTCTGTTGATTGCGGCCCGGTACGATTGCATCATCGCAGGAGCCGCCGACGCGCACCAGTGAGCTTTGTCACGAGTGCGAGGGGGCAGAGGTGAAACCCCCGCTCGCGCGAGCGATCGACGCCGCTTTGCCGCGCGGGAGGAATGTCACGGTTGCGCTAGGCGGCCCCTCCACCACGCGCAGCTTCGCGTACAATACCCGTATGAACAGGCTTTTCGACAAATCGATCGTGCTGGCGTGCTGTATTGCGGCCGCCATGGGTCTTGCCGTGGACGCTCGTCTGGTTGTGGCGTTTTGCCTTGGCGTTATTGCCACTTCGCTGGCCGAGGTCGCACAGGGAAACCGCGCCCGCCGTGCGGGCAAGGCCGCGAGTTACGCTTACATCATCGCGGCCGTCTTCGTGCCGCCGTTTGTGCCGTTTGCGCCTCTCGCTCTCTATGACATCGCGCGACGCGTTCACCGTGAACGAATCTGGCCCGCGCTGGCGATTGGCGCCGTGCTTGTCTGCGCGCTTGTCGCGGACCTTCGTGGTGGCGTGCTCACCACCCGAACGCTGCTGTTAACCGCCATCCTTTCGGTCGCCGCCACGTTGCTGTCGCTGCGCACCGCGCAGCTGGAGCGCGAACAGGAACGCATGCGTCGCACCCGCGACAAGCTGCAAGAACGCGCCCTGGCACTCGAGGCACGCAACCGCGACCTCGCCGACCGCCAGGACTACGAAGTCGAGCTCGCGACGCTCGCCGAACGCGCCCGCATCGCGCGCGAGATCCACGATAACGTCGGGCACCAGCTCACGCGCGCCTCACTGCAGGCCGAAGCCCTACGCGTGGTCCACGCCGACGAGCCTGGCGTCGCCGCCGATTTCGCCGACGTTAAACGCACGGTTGACGAGGCGCTCCAGCTTGTGCGCACCAGCGTCCACGCGCTCAACGACAACGCCGTCGACCTTTCCGTGCAGCTCGAACGCATTGTCGAAGGCACACGCTCGGACGGCGGCCCGCAGATTGAGCTTGAAGTTATGGCCGAACATGCGCCCGCAAACGTCGCCAACTGCTTTGCAGCGGTCCTGCGCGAAGCGCTCTCCAATACCATGCGCCACGCTTGCGCCCAGACCGTCACCGTACGGTGCATGGAGCATCCGTCGTTTTACCAGCTCATTGTTACCGACGATGGCGTGGGTGAGGTCCAAGCAAGCGGCCGCGGCACCGCGGAGGGCATGGGGCTTACCTCCATGCGCGAGCGCATCGAGGCGCTTGGCGGCACCTTCACCGCCGGCCCGCGTGCCGGCGCCGGCGGCTGGCGTGTGTTTGCCACCGTTCCCAAACAGCAAGGAGATGAGGGCCGATGAGGCTCATCGTTGTCGACGACGACCGCTTGGTGGTCGATTCGCTCAAGATTATCTTGGGCGCCCAGCCGCAGATCGAAGTGGTGGGCACCGGTGCCAACGGCAACGATGCGGTGGCGCTCTACGCTGAGCACGCACCCGATATCGCGCTGCTCGACATCCAGATGCCGGGACGCGACGGCCTTTCGGCCGCGCGCGAGATCCTTGAGCACGACCCTGCGGCGCGCGTGGTGTTTCTGACGACATTCTTGGATGACGAGTACATTGTGTCGGCGCTCAAGCTGGGCGCCCGCGGCTACCTGATCAAGACCGATGTCGCTGCCATTCCGCCGGCGTTGGCGCAGGTCATGGACGGCAAACGCGTGCTCGAGGGCAAGGCGATCGAAGATATCAACTTTGATGGGGCGGACGTCGAGGCCGGCGCGACCCGCCGGCCCGCCGCCTTTGCCGGCCTGACCGACCGCGAGTTCGAAGTCGCCGAGCTCATCGCCCGCGGCCTCGATAACAAGGAGATTGCCGCCACGGCTTATATGGGAGAAGGCACGGTGCGCAACCACATCAGCTCGATCCTGGCCAAAATGGGTCTGCGCAACCGCACCCAAATCGCCATCGCCTACCTGCGAGGGTAATTACCCAACGACCGACCGCCCCGGCATAGCAAAATGGCTGTTATCGATTTAATGCCATTTCAAAACTATGCCGGATTACGGGGCTAAACTCAGGGCCCCCATCCACACCCATTGCTTCCGCCAAATGATGGCTTGTCTACCTGCGGTTTTATTTTCACGAATATCGGTATGGTTGGGAACTCATGGCTCAGCCCCGTAAACCGGCAGAGTTTTGTTCGATCGGCCCTACACGAGTGCTCCCGCAAGCCTCGCGGGACCAAAATGATCCGTTTTCCTCCGTCCCCAAGAGATCGGCCGGAACCGCTTGCCACGAAACCGGCCCATCTACTACGTTTGACCCGATACCCCCGACCATACCCGCTTTTCATGAAAAATCGCAGGCGTTCTACCTGCGGTTATGTTTTGGCGTTTTTTTAGTATGGTTGGGGGTAAGGGGTTAGACGTAGTAGATGGGCCGATTTCGTGGCGAGCTCTCCTCCCCAACGCACAAAAGCGCCGCCACGGAGGAGGGAGATGCCTCCGTGGCGGCTGGGGCTGGGGGTGGGGCTATGTTCTGGCTCCCCGCCGGCCGCCCGGGGCCTTTTGGCCCCGGGCGCTGTCGACGTGCCTAGCGCTTACGGATACCCCAGACCAGGGCTCCGACGCCGGCCATGGCGATGACAAATGCCATAAGCAGAGCGGCAGCCTGCTGGTCGCCTGTGGTGGGCAGGAAACCCTTGACCGTCTTGACGATGTTCGTCACGGTCTTGGGCGTGCCGGGATCGGGTGCCGGCGTAGGAGTCTCGGGCTTCTTGTACGCGTTGTTGAACACGATACCCTCGACGCTTTTGTCGCCCTTGGTATAGGTAACGCTCGCCTTGAGGTTACCCTCACCGTCGTCGACCACGTTGACGGTCGCGGTAAAGACGGACTTGTCGTAGGTCATACCGGCCTCGTCGCCCTTGACCTCGCTGACGGTGTAGACGTACGTACCAGGCTCGTCGTACTCGAACTTGTCGAAGTTGATCTTGCCGTCGGCATCGTTGGTAACCGTAGACTCGATGTCCTCGCCAACGAGCTTAAAGCTAAACTCGTCCTTCTTGAGCTCACGTCCCTCGAGCACCTTGATGGCCCCGATGGAAACCTGCGTGGGCATGGCGTGATACTTGTTGGTAAAGCCAGCCGACTCGGTGGTTCCCTCGAGCTTGTGCGTCGCGGTCAGTGTGCCGTCGCCGTTGTCGGAGACGGTGGTCACGACGGTGTAGGTCGCGCCGTCATAGGTGACGCCCTTGTGCAGGCCGAGCGCGTTGGGGCAAGCCTCGCGCAGCATGTACGTGTGCGTGCCGGGCGCCTCGTAGCGGATCGGGCTCAGCGTAACGTTACCGTCGACGTCATTGGTGCCGCTCGCGACAACCACGCCGTCCTCGAGCAGCTCAAACGTGAACTCGCCAGCTGCAAGGTCGCGTCCGGTCAGACGCTTGACCGTCTTGACCTGATCGGTCACGGAAGAATCGGTAGGTGCCACGCCGTAGGTGTTGGTGAACGTGAAGGCAGCACCGTCGTCGCCCTCGCGCACGACACGCAGATGTCCGATACCGTCGTCAGTCACGGTGTAGGAAACCTTGCGCATGGCGTTGGCGTCGTTGGTCACACCAGGGGCACTACCGGACTCGGTCACCGTGTAGGTAAAGGTGTGCGAGCGCGGAGCGGTGGGGGCTGCAGGCTCGGACTCGTCGTTGGACTCGTCGGTGTCGGCAGCGTCGGCGTCAACCTCGGCCTCGCCGGCGTTGGCCTCGGCTTCGTCAGCTTCGTCTGCCTCGGCCTTATCGGTCGCATCGTCCGTCGCGCCCAGAGCGCGGTTGAGGTCCTCGAGCGTAAAGTGGATCTTGCCAAAGCCCACGTTGCCAGCCGCGTCGTTGGTTGCGGTCGTGCGCTCGGGCATCGGGGCACCAGCCTCGTCGGCGGTCACGGTAAAGGTGAACTTGCCCGTGATGTCAACCGGGGTCAGGCCCTCGGCAGCTTGGAGCTTCTTAGTGCCGGTGAGCGCGGCATCGACGGCTTCGGCGCCGTAGACGTTCTCGAACAAGGGCTCGACGCCGCCGTAGTCGACCGTTGCCGTCAGGGTACCGTCACCGTTGTCGACGACGATAACCTTAAAGCCAAAGCTCCACGTTGTAGCGGAAACGCCATTCGGCAGCCCGAATAAATCTTCGTAGGCCGTGTAGTTAATGGTCCAGGCAAGCTTACCGTCCTTATCGGTACGATGGGCAAGCCCAGCAGCCTCAAGATTAGCAAGCATCTTAGTGTCGTAGTGCAGCGTATCAAAGCTCACGTGCCCGCCGATATTGGGCTTGAGGTTTTCGTATGCCACAAGCTCACCCTGATAGGCGATGCCGAACCAGAACTCGCCGTCGGCCATCGGGCGGCCGGTCAGAGTCTTGGTGGCAACGACCTGAGCGGCGGTGCCGCCAGGCGTGTTGGTCGTAGCGCTGTAACTGTTGTGGAACGGCACCAGGGCCTTCTCGACCTTGTTCTCGCCACTCTTGTGGACCGTCTCATGCGTGCCCTCGGGACCGCCGGAAACGGTCGTCGTAGCAGTGAGCGTGCCGGCGGTGTCGTCGGCGATGGCGATCGTCACCGTGCGCACGGCGTCGTCGTAGGTGTAACCGGGCTGGCCGTCGTTCTTCTCGGCCACGGTGTACGTAAAGGTCTTGCCGGCGTCAGCCTGCGTAAATATAACCTCATGACCAGCCAGAATGTCGATCAGTCCGACCGTTGCCTCTGCCGCTGCGGGGGACTTGAAGCTATTAGCCCCGGGCAGCAGACCGAGCGCGCGAGCCGAAGCGTCGTCAGCAGGTGTCACGGTAAAGGTGAACTGACCCTCGGTCATGGGGCGGCCATCCAGATACTTGCTGAGCCACAGACCGCCGGCAGCGGTGTAGTTAAGCTCAGTGCGGTACGTGTTGGTAAAGCGTCCGTTTTCCTTCTTGGTGACGTTGGCGGTCAGGCTGCCATCGCCGTTCTCGGTCACGGTCACTTCGGCGGTTGCGACATGCGCGTCATACGTCAAGCCGACCGTGCTGCCCGCGTTCTCGCGAATCTCGTACTTATAGGTTCCGGCGGCAGCGTAGTGAATCTTGCCGAACTTGATGGCGGCAATGCCGTCCTTCGCGTCCTTCTTGCTCACGATTACGGTTGCGGGATCGGGCAGTGGGGCGTCTTCGGGGGCGGTGATGGTAAAGCTGAACTCGTCCCCATCCGTCCAGTCGCGGCCGCTGATGACCTTGCCCAGGTCAAAGTCGAGCTCCGCATCGAGCGGGGCCACGCTGTAGGTGTTCTTGAAAGTCGCAGCCGTGGCGTCCTTCAGGACATGCTCGGCCTTGAGGGTGCCGTCGCCGTTGTCCGTGATGGTGGTCTCGATGGTGTACTTGGCGTCACTGTAGGTGATGCCCTTGCTGGTGGTTCCGCCCTTGATCTCGCGCAGCGTGTAGGCGTGCTTGCCGGCCTCGGTGTACTTCACGGCGTTCATCGTGATCTTGCCATCGGCGGCATTGGTGCCGGTGGCGACGACCTTGGCGTCCTCGTCCTCGCCCTCGACGAGCTCGAAGGAGAACTCGCCGTCCTTGAGGTCGCGGCCGGTCAGGGACTTGGTCGCGGTGATCTGGTCGGTGACGCTGAACTCACCAGGATTCGGCTTGTAGCTGTTGCTGAACTTCGCCTCGCCGTCGCCCTTCAGGACATGCTTCGCCTCGAGCGTGCCGTCGCCCTTGTCGGTGATGGTGGTCTCGATGGTGTAGGTCTTGCCATCGTAGGTGATGCCGTTGCCGGCGTCGCCCTTGACCTCGCGCAGCGTGTAGGTGTGCTCGCCGGCAGCGGTGTACTCGATGGGGCTCATCTTGATCTTGCCGCGGGCATCGTTCTTGCCGGTGGCAACAACATCGTTGCCCTCGACGAGCTCGAAGGAGAACTCGCCTTCCTTGAGATCGCGCCCGGTCAGGACCTTGGTCGCCGTGATCTGATCAGTAACACTGAAGCTCTTGGGGGTTACGGTGTAGGCGTTCTCGAAGGTCGCCTTGTCAACATTCTGCAGCTTGTGCTCCACGCTGAGGGTGCCATCGTTGTTATCCTTGACGGTGGTCACAATAGTGTACTCAGCGGTGCTGTAAGTAATGCCATTTTCGGTGGTGCCGGCCTTGGTCTCGCGCAGTATGTAGGTGTGCTCGCCAGCCGCAGTGTAGGTGACAGGATCCATTACGATCTTGCCGTCGGCATTGTTGGTACCGGTGGCGACCACGTTATTGCCCTCGACGAGCTCGAAACGGAACTCGCCAGCCTTGAGGTCGCGCCCGTCCAGGACCTTGTCCGCGGTGATCAGGTCGGTGACGCTGGAGCTCTTGGGGGTCACGTTGTAGGAGTTCTTGAACTCGGCAACCTTGACGTCCTTCAGAACATGCGTGGCACTGAGCGTACCGTCGCCGTTATCGGTGATGGTCGTCACGATGGTGAACTTGGCATCACTGTAGGTGACGCCCTTGCTGGTGGTTCCGCCGTTAACCTCGCGCAGCGTGTAGGTGTGCGTTCCAGCCTTGTCGTACTTCACGGGGCTCATCGTAATCGTGCCGTCGGCGGCGTTCTTGCCGGTGGCAACGACCTTGGCGTCCTTGCCCTCGCCCTCGACGAGCTCGAAGGAGAACTCGCCCTCAGTCATGTCGCGCCCGGTCAGGACCTTGGTCGCGGTGATCCGATCCTCGACAGGCTTCACGTTATAGGCATTGGTGAACGTAAATGCCACATCGCCGTCTGGCTTGTGGGATACGCTCAGATTACCCTTGCCGTCATCGATCACGGTGTAGGAAACCTTGCGCGTGGCGTTGGCGTCGTTGGTCACGCCAGCAACCTTACCGGACTCGGTCACGGTGTAGGTAAAGGTGTGCTCGCGCTTCTCGCGCTTCTCGCCCAGAGCCTTGTTAAGGTCGTCGAGCGTAAAGGCGATCTTGCCAAAGTCGACCTTGCCCTTGGCATCATTGGTCACGCTCGCGTTCGCGGGCATGGGCGCGCCCTCTTCACCGGTCACGGTAAAGGTGAACTTGCCGGCAATGTCAGCCGGGGTCAGGCCATCAGGAACCTGCAGATTCTTCTTGCCCACAAGCGATACCTCGACAGGCGCGGCAGTGTAGGAGTTCACAAACTCGTTGCCGGCGTCGCCGTAGACGGCCGTCGCCGTCAGGGTACCATCGCCGTTGTCGGCAACGGTCACATATGCGTCAATTGCCGCCGTGGTAGCGCTCACGCCCGCAGGCAGCTCGCCGGTCTGCTCGGCAGCAATGTAATGAATAGTCCACGTGGGCTTATCTGCGCTGGCGTCAAACAACGCCTTGTCTTCCTCGACAAGCTTGACAAGCGACTTGGTCGTGTACGTCAGCGGACCGAACTCAACCTTGCCACTCTTGTTGGTTGCGTTCAGCAGGACCTCGTCGTGCCCCGCGTAGCTCAACGTAAACTTGAATTCACCGTCGGCCATCAGGCGCCCCGTGAGCGTCTTGGTAGCCTCAAGAGTCAGCGGGGTTTCCGTCTTGGCGCTATAGGTGTTCGTGAACTTAGTCTCACCCGAGGTCTTTTCAACGTCAGCCTTAAGCTCGCCCTTGGCGTTAACCGTCACAGTCACCTTGAACGTGACAACGTTCTTGCTGTAGGTAATGCCACCGGCGTCGCCCTTGACCTCGCGGACCTCATAGGTGTACTCGCCCGGCTCGACATAAGTAATCTTGCCAAAGTTAATGGCTGCCTTGCCCTTGTCGAGATCGGCATTGGTCACAGTTACGGTCGCGGGGTCGGGCATCGGGGCATTGTTGTCGGACGTCGCGGAGAGCTCAAACTCAAACGCATCCGTATCCGCCCACTTGCGGCCCTCGAGCACCTTGGTCAGACCAAAGTCAGTCTTGGTATCCACCGTTGTCGGCTTGGTTGCAAGGCTAAAGATAATCTTGCCGTTGTTGCCCAGGTGCGAATGCACGTGCGTGGAAGTCGCAACGGAGGAAAGGTCATTCCACCTGGGGTTAAGCACGTCGCGCGCGGTCTCGGTCTTGTTGCCGTTCGCCTCCACATCGTCCTTGGTGGTATGCAGCTGGTCGATATAGGCCAAGCGCGCGGTTCCCTTATTAAAGGACCAATAGCCGTCATCTTTGACCAGAGCGCCGTCGTAGTTGGCGATCTCGTGCCCCTCAAACTCCACAACGGCATAGTCGTCCTTCGGCTTGCCGTTTGCGCCCATCGCCACAAACTCGTCCTTGTAGTAATAGACGTCGTTGCCCTGCGGCTTTACCGTCGCGCGCTGGGTGCATTCCTTGTCCGTGTAGATAGGCGTGATTTTTTGGAAGTAATAGTAGCTGTTGGTATCGGCGGGCTCAAACTCGGCGACAACATCGCCCAGCTCGCCGCCCGACCACTTGTTGGCTAGGAAGTAGACCGTCTGGTTGTCGGCACCCTTATGTTTCTCGATATACTTCTTGAGTCCGTCATCGGGCGTAAACAGGTTGTTACGCGCGGCGTCCTTGACGCTCGAGGTGTATTTAATCTGAATAGGCTTGATGTCATTGAGCGACGTGCGCTCAAAGATCCCGTTTTCCATGTCCACGTGATAGCGGATCAGCGGAATCAGCGATGCGGGAATCTTGACCGTCACGATATCGCCCTGCTGCGCATTGGCAGAGCGCTCGACGGTGATGACCAGGTCCTTGGCCACGCCCGAAAACTCGTACGTGTCCGTATTGCCCTTGGTTGTCTTGGTCACTTCATCAAAGGGGACGCCATTAATCTGAGCGCTGACAAACGTATCGACCTGCATAAAGTCGCCCAGCTCATCACTAAAGGTGATGTAGCCGGACTTGCTCTCGTCGTAACCATCCTCGATCTGAGTGGGAGA
Organism: Collinsella sp.; assembly: GCA_019414345.1. Taxonomy (GTDB): domain Bacteria; phylum Actinomycetota; class Coriobacteriia; order Coriobacteriales; family Coriobacteriaceae; genus Collinsella. Next base: position 1,462 of record DXMF01000023.1, on the reverse strand, counting down.
ACCCTTGCCCGAGGTGATAGAGCTCGAGATATCATCAAACACCTTCTTGAGCTCATCGGCATTCGACGCAGCCTTGTAGAAGTCGGAATTCTCGGCGCGCTTACCAAGACTATTGGTTGTGTAGGACGTGGCGTTTGGATAGTTACTCGACACGGCGTGCATGAACTTGTTTTCGTTGCTCGTCCGGTAGTTCGTAGGATCGGCAGCGGGATTCGCGTCATCAAAGATGCCGATGGTGTAGACCGTAGCGCCTTTCTCCTTCATTTTCTTGGCCGCGGCTATGGCATTGTTGGCAACCGTAGAGTTGAATTCACTGAAGTCTGTGGGCGTGCCATCCGTAAAGAACACGACTACCTTCTGGGCATCCTCGCGGCCTGACATGCCGCGAGCAAGCTCAAGGCCGTAATCAGCCTGCGTGGCGCCGGCGGGCTTGATAGAGCCGACCGTATCCTTAAGTTCCGTCGCATCGCTACCGACACACGGCGTCAGACTCTTCATAACCTGCGAATAGTTGTAATCGTCGTACGTAAATCCCTGATATTCGCGATACATATCGTTGCCGATCTCGTTGCTCTTTGCACCCGCGAATTTAACGATGGCAACCTGATGCTGCTTGGAATCATCTTCGATCTTTGCATTCTGCTCGGCAATAGCGTCGATAAAGGAACTGGCAGCGTTCTTAAGTGCGGTGATGCGTTTGATCTGATCATTGCCGCCCATGCTCTTATCCATCGAGCCGGAGGCATCAAGCACCATCACGATATCGAGCGGTTTAGTGACCAGCGACGTTGTGTCAGAAGTCGAAGACATCGTGGAGAGCGTCGTCACAAAGTCGGACTTTTCGTCCTCTGTGGGCTCGACCGTCTTGTCCGTCCAGATTCGGCCTACATAACGTGTCGTCTGGTCCTGCTCGCCGCCCGACGCCCAGTATTGCCAGCGGCCGGTAGTGTCGGGGTCGACTATCTTTTTGCTCGCCGTCGGTCCGTCCATTCCTGTGCTGGACCTGGCGTTGGCCTCGGGCAGCATGGCAAATGCTGCAGCCGGCAACACCAGCACCACGGCCAGTATCACCGCCAAGAGACCCCTCGTGTACTTACTCATCGCGTCTCCCTTCTCGCGGTCTCAGACCTTGCAACAGCCTAAAGTTACGAAATGAGACACAATTTGGGCAGGTGACACATGTTCCAGATTCTGTTTTGGGCGTGAGACAAATGTCTCACCAAAGTTGAGACACGGCGTTTTCGCAGGAAAACGGGTGCGACTCGGAGCCATCAGGCAAAAATGATCCGCTTTCCTCCGTCCCCAAAGGGGGCAGTCGATGGCGCTCGCCACGAAACCGGCCCGTCTACTACGTTTGACCCGATACCCCTGACCATAGCCGCGTTTCATGAAAAACCGCGGGCAATTTACCTGCACTGATAATTGTTCTCGGGGGAAGCGGGCACTGCGGGGCGCGGCAACG
>DXMF01000022.1:78771-145708 GCA_019414345.1 Collinsella sp. | reverse complement strand
CGGGCCGTGTTCCGCTATGCGGTTGTCAATTTGCGAAAGAAATTATGCGTCACCGGCCTATTCCACTTCTACATGTTACAGATCAAGATATTCCTAAAACACCCTAAGTTTCATCTCAATCTGTAACAGTTAGATGCCAAATATCGGTCTTGGTGTTACAGATTTAGACAAACTGGAGGACGAGACAAACCAAAAACGGGATGGGCGCTAACCCGATGGCGCACCACCCAAATAGAAACGGGCTCTGTCCCATATAGAGACAGAGCCCGAAACTCTCATGGAGCCAGTGACAGGAATCGAACCTGCAACCCACTGATTACAAATCAGTTGCGCTACCGTTGCGCCACACTGGCACACTTGGCGCTTTCACGCGAAGCGAGTCAAGAATAAAGGAATTGCGGACGGGGCGCAACAGGCCGCACGGCGTTATACAAATATGCAAAATCCAGCAACAACGCGTACCAGGCCCGTTCATTTCTGTCAGTGCGCCCTCAATCTTAAAACCATTCGTCAGAACGAATAGTTTTAATTACAATTGGCTATATAAAACTATTCGTTCTGGCGAAGGGTTTCGCGATGTTGACCACGAAGGAAGCTGCAGAGCTACTCGACATCACCCCACGCAGGGTACAGGAGCTCATTAAGAACGGCGCGCTGACCGCCCGCAAGGCTTCTGGTGTATGGCTCATCGACAAAGACAGCGTCGACACGCGACTCCGCTCCGTGACCAAAACGGGGGGACGTCCCCGCCGCGGCCACGGTAAGAGCGAGATCGCGTTCACCCTCATGAACCGCACGTACGAAGTCGCTCAGCTGGTCTACAACACATCGCGAAAAGACTTTACCCACATCGGTGCCGACATCGATTACGCCCACGCCCCTATTGGAGTATTTGGCCCTAATAGCCCCATATCGCTCGACTCCTTCCGCATCTGGTGGCGCGGCCGCGGTATCCCGCTCGCACGCATTGGACTAGCCTCCCTGCTTGCAGAAGCCGCAGTCGATGTTCCCGATGAACTCGTACAGCGAAATCTTGGTCTCTCCTTATCCGACCAGTATTGGATCAGGCCCCAAGACTCCGGTCTCGCGTGGGAAGATATCAATTTCTTCAATAATGCTTTTGACGACGTCTCTCTCAGCATCGCGCCCTTCGCCCCAGAGGGCAAGGCAGCTGCCGCAAAGCCCGATAACACCTCGGACGGCAATCTTCAAAAGTACTGGACATGCGAGGATGACCGTCGAATCCTCCACAAGGCAGGTGCACATCTAAACCAGGAACCTTATAACGAGCTGGTGGCGACTGCACTTCACCGTCGCATCCTAAACGCTTGCGATTATGTGCCTTACTCGCTCGAGGGCACGGGCACTTCCGCCCTGAGCATATGCGATGTCTTCTTAACTGATGAAGAAGAGTATGTCCCTGCGTTCTATGTAACCCAGCATGCAAATGCAGACGAGCGACTAACCGATTACGAACGGTATGTAGCAAACTGCGAGGAGCTCGGGGTGACAGGCGTCAAGGATGCCCTTGACCACATGATCGTATGTGACGACATTATTGCCAACTACGATCGTCATTGGCGTAACTTTGGCCTCGTGCGAAACGTCAACTCACTAGTCTGCAGACCAGCCCCCATCTTCGATTCAGGCTCATCACTCTGGTGCAACATATCACTAGAGGAGCTTAGGGCGGGAGAGCACAGTTTTACCAGCGCGCAGTTTCATTCAAGCCCCGCCAAACAAATGCTGCTCGTCGAGGACATGGGCTGGTTCGATGGAGACAAACTCAAAGGCTTTGTCGACGAGGCAATCGAGATTCTGTCTAAAAACGATGCTCTAGCAGCGAGACTACCTTATCTAAAAGAGGCGCTAACGTGGCGCCTCGAAAGAATGATCGACATCGCTGAATGGAGTTAGCAAGGCAGCATTGCCCCGCCAACTCCCCTACCGTCCGCGCAACGCCTTGAGCTTGGCCAGGGTATCGGGGCTCAGGCGGCTGCCCAGAGTCATCTTGATCTGCGGAGCTTCCCCTGCCTCGTGAACGTCGTTATCGATCTGTTTGATCTCGTCCACCAGCATACGGCTCGAGATGCGCGTGACGCCCTTGCCCATGACGACGGCCTGTATTGTGCCGTCACTCGATACCACGGAGCACGCGCGGCCTTCCTCGCGCGCCTCGATGCAGAGCTTCTGCACCACGGTATCGGCAGAGACGCCCGTCGGTGAGAACTCGATACGCACGCCGCGGGCTGGCAGGTTGGGGCGCTCGCTGGAGATATTGCCCGCGCCGTCGAACACGACTACGGCCTCGTAGCGGCCCTGGGCAAACGCCGCCACGTCGTTGATGAGCGCGGTGCGCGCCATATCGTGGACGTCACTGGAATACGGATCGTCGGAATGGTCGTACACGAGCTTTTCGTAGCGCGGCGTGCAGTGGATCACGTTGTAACCGTCGACCACCAGCAGCTCGGGCTTATTGGAGTGCACCGTCGAGACTGGGTCGGCGATGGCCTGCGCAAACGCATTGCCGCCCACGCCATAGGTCGCGGCCGAAACAATCGGCTTGGCCGAGCCCTCGCCAAAGCGCTTGGCCTTGGACTTGGCGCGGTTCTTCTTGGACATGCGCTACTCCTCCCCCATGAGCTCGCCGGCATTGCGGCGCAGCCATTCAAAGCACAGCGCCGTGGTCGCCTGGGCAACATTGAGGCTCTCGGTCATGCCGCGCTGGGGAAGCTTGGTCAAAAAGTCGCACTTCTCGAGCACCAGGCGCGAGATGCCGTCGCCCTCGGAGCCCATGACGAGCGCAACGCGGCCCTCGAAGGGAGCGTCCCAGCAGCTGCCCTCGGCGTGCTCGGAGGCGCCACCCACCCAAAAGCCAGCGGCCTTGAGGTCATCGAGCGCACGGGCGATATTGGGAACCTGTGCGATGGGCAGATGCATGACGGCGCCGGCAGAAGTCTTGTAGCTGCCCACGGTCACGCCGGCGGCACGCTTGTTGGCGATGATGACGCCGGCCGCGCCCACAACCTCGGCGGAGCGCACGATGGCGCCAAAGTTGCCGTCGTCAGTCACGTGGTCGAGCACCACGACAAGTGCCGGGCCCTCGCCTGCGCGGTCGAGAATATCGGCGACATCGGCATAGGGGAAGTTGCCAACCTCGAGCGCAATGCCCTGGTGAGCGCCATGGCTCGACAGCGCATCGAGCTGCGCGCGCGGCACATACTTAATGCGGACGCCCGCGGCGTTGAGGTCGTCGACCAGGCGCGACAAGGCAGCATCGCGCTCCCCGCCCTCGGCGATGAGTGCGCACTTGATGGGAAAACCAGTGCGCAGCGCCTCGGCGGCAGCACGACGACCTTCGATAAACTCGCCCTTGGGAGCCTGGACAACGTCGCGGTTGCGATCGCGCTGCGGACGTGCGGCCTGGGTGCGATCGCGCTGGCCCTTGGAAGCGGCAGAGCGATCATTGCGGCGAATCGGACGCGAGCCAGAAGCAGCCTGCTTGCCTCCACGCGATGCACGCTTGCGATTGTCGGCCATAAAGCGGCCTCCTTTAAATACTTTTCAAACAGGACAAAAGAAGCGACCGCTTAAGACGAATAGCTCAAGCGGTCGGTACGGGTTTTCCAAGTGCCCGAGATTGCCGTGAAAGAGGAGCGACGCGTACTTGAGTACGCAAGCGACGGTTTGAACGGCAAGGTCGGGTGCTTGGGAAACCCGCGGGGATTAGAGAGATTTGATACGGGTGCCGGCGGCGGTATCCTCAATGGTGAGGCCCAGGTCCTTGAGCTGGTCGCGGATGGCGTCGGCCAGATCCCAGTTCTTGGCGGCACGGGCCTCGGCGCGGGCCTCGAGAATCTTGGCAGCTGCCTCGTCCACGTCGTCACCCGTATAGGCAACCAAACCGGCGGCAACGCCCAGCAGGCCCAGCGGCAGCTCGACCTTGGGCTCGGGAAGCTCGACGCCAAGCGTATCGAGCAGCTCGGCCAGCGTGTCGGCGGCGGCAAGCGCGGCGGCCTTGTCGGCAGCGTCGCCCGCCTGCTCCAGATACTGGTTGCACTCGGTTACAAAGCCAAAGACGGCGCCCATGGCACCAGCGGTGTTAAAGTCGTCGTCCATGCACTCCTTAAAGGTGGCACGGGTCTCGGCGGCCTTGGCGGCAAACGCCTCGGATGCTGCCGCATCGGCGTCGGCCGTCGCATGGTTCGCGGCCCAGCGCAGGTTCTCGACCGTACCGGCGATACGCGTGAGCGAGTTCTCGGCACCCTCCAGGCGCTCCCAAGAAAAGTCGAGCGGCGAGCGATAGCTCGTCTGCAGCATCAGCAGGCGCAGGGCGGCAGCGGAGTGCTGCTCCAGGACCTCGGCCAGCGTAAAGAAGTTGCCGAGCGACTTGGACATCTTCTCGCCGTCTACCAGCAGCATGCCCGTGTGCATCCAGGTGTTGGAGAAGCCCTGGTGCCAGGCGCAGGTGGCCTGGGCGCACTCGTTCTCGTGATGCGGGAAGGAAAGGTCGGAGCCGCCGCCGTGGATGTCGATCGGGGTACCCAGGTAGCGATGCACCATGGCGGCACACTCGGTGTGCCAACCGGGACGGCCCTCGCCCCAGGGGCTCGGCCAGCTGGGCTCGCCGGGCTTGGCGGCCTTCCACAGGGCAAAGTCGAGCGGGTCGTTCTTGTCCTCGTTCTCCTCGATGCGCGCGCCGACCATAAGGTCGTCGATGTTGCGGCCCGAGACCTGGCCATAGTTGGGATCGCTGCGCACGGCAAAGTACACATCGCCGTTATCGGCTGCGTAAGCGTGGCCCTGCTCGATAAGCGTCTTGATCATGGCGATCATGGGGCCGATCTCCTTGGTGGCGCGGGGGCGCACATCGGGATCGAGCACGTTGGCGGCGCGCATGACGCCGATGAACTTGTCGGAGAACTCCGTCGCGACCTCGGCAGCCGTACGGCCCTGCTCGTTGGCACGCTTGATGATCTTGTCATCGACATCGGTGAGGTTCTGGGCGAACGTGACCTCGTAACCGCTCGCGATGAGCCAGCGGCGAATCACGTCAAAGCTGATGAACGTACGGGCGTTGCCGATGTGGATGTTGTCGTAGACCGTGGGGCCGCACACGTACATGCGGACCTTGCCGGACTCGATGGGCTGGAACTCTTCCTTTTTATGGGTAGCGCTGTTGTAGATACGCATTCGTTACTCCTTAACGGTTTTCTGTAGCAGGCAGACGGCCCAGGCGCCGATCCCCTCGCCCTGGCCTTCCCAACCGAGCTTTTCGGTCGTAGTGGCGGCGACGCCCACGTTTTCGACGTCAACGCCCAGGGCATGGGCAAGGTTGGCGCGCATGGCATCGCGGTGCGGGGTGATCTTGGGTTGCTGGCAGGCAATGGTGCAATCGGCATCGACAAACTCAAAGCCCAGCTCACGCGCATAGTCCATCACGCGAGCGAGCAGCACCATCGAATCGGCGCCCTCGTAGGCGGGATCGGTGTCGGGAAATAGCTTGCCGATGTCTCCCCCGCGGCAGGCGCCCAGAATGGCGTCGGCTAAGGCGTGCGCGAGCACATCGGCATCCGAGTGGCCCAGCAGGCCGCGCTCGTAGGGAATGTCGACCCCGCCGATGATACATCGACGCCCCTCCACCAAACGGTGGACGTCGTAGCCGTGGCCAATGCGCAGGTTACTGAACATGGGGAAGGTCCTCTCCCTCGGCCATGCGACCGAGCAGAATCGCGGTTACAGGACGCAGGTCCTCGGGCACCGTCACCTTAAGGTTGTCGCGCGGGCTCTGAACGCAGCGGACGCGCCCGCCCATGCGCTCGATCAGCGATGAATCGTCGGTACCGATAAAGCCCTCGGCGATAGCAGCGGCGTGAGCTCGCTTCATGGCGTCGACGCTAAAGATCTGCGGCGTCTGCGCGGCCCAATAGAGCTCGCGCGGCGGCGTCTCGACGATATTATCGCCGTCGACGATCTTGAGCGTGTCGATCGCGGGCTGACCGCACACGACACCGTCGAGTGAGCGGTCACCCACAAGCACGTCGATCGCATGATCGATGGCCTCGGTCGTAATGAGCGGACGAGCGCCATCGTGAATGGCAACGTATTCAAAGCCCGCCGGAGCCGCACGCACGCCGGCACGGGTGGAATCCTGACGGGTATCGCCGGCATCGGCAAAGCTGATGGGCGTGTCATAGTCAAACGGGTCTATGGCCAGGCGGCGCATCTCGGCACGGCGCTCGGCAGGACAAACCACCACGATGTGGCCGACCTTGTCGCTCCGATCGAACGCGCGGATGGACCAGCTCATGAGCGGACGGCCCGCCACGTTAACGAGCTGTTTGCCGCCGGGATTTCCAAAGCGCTGGCCGCTGCCACCGGCAACGACCACGGCGCATACGGGCGCCATTATGCGTTCCCCTGTTTGGTGCCCTTCATGCGATACAGCGAGTCCGCAAGAATGGCAGGGTTGTTGACGCCAAAGTCGCCCAGGCGCTCCGGATCCTCGCTAATGTCGTCCATGAGCTCCTGCAGCGAGCCATACTCGTCGACGATCTTCTCGGCCACGCCGTCGCGCACGACGGACACGCGCGAAAGCGTGCGCAGGCCCAGCGGCGTCATGACGGAGTCCTCGTCCAGGTCGTCGTAACCCAGAACTGCCGCTACGTGCTGCGGGTCGGACAGGTCCTTAGGCGTCATGCGAGCGAGCTCTGCACGAATCTTCTCGGCGTTTGCCTCGGAGGAATCGCTCGCGTAGTCGCGGATCATCAGGTCGTATTCGGTATCCATGCTGGAACCGGCGAGCTGCTCGAGCTGCATCTGCACGAGCTTGCCCTGGTTGCCCAGCTTGACGATGCAATCCTTAAGCTCGGTCTTTGCCTGCTGCATGATCTCGAAGCTCGAGAAGATGCCAGTGATGTCGGCGAGCGTGACGTAGTCGTCCAGCTCAAGGGCCGTCAGGCGCAGCAGGGAGCGATCGAGCGACTGACGGGTAGTCTGGAGCGTGGCGACGAGCTGGTTGACCGAGCTCATGATGGTGGTGACGGGCTGGATCTCGTAGCTCTTGCCGTGAACGTACACGTTAACGACGGCACGACGGGCCGAGACCGAGATCACGATGGCATCGGTGAGCACCGACATGCGAGCGGCGGTGCGGTGACGCATGCCCGTCTCGCTCGTGGCAAGCGAGGGATCGGGATTGAGGTGGAAGTTGGCGCGCAGGATCTGGGTGAGGTCGCCGTCGATGACGATGGCACCGTCCATCTTGGAGAGCTCGAACAGACGGTTCGAGGTGAACGAAATGTTGAGCGGGAAGCCGTCGTTACCGGCAGCGAGCACGTTTTCGGTGTCGCCGACGCAGATAAGGGCGCCCAGGTGACCGGCGATGATCATGTCGAGGGCGGTGCGGATCGGCTGACCAGGTGCCGTCAGGCGGATGGCCTGTTCCATACGCTTTTGCAGCTCGTTCTTATCCAAGGCATCGCTCCCATCGTATACGCTCCATAAACGCTAATTAGTTTCTCACGGTTTGTCCCCGCGGCGCTTGCGAAATCCGATGCTTACAGAATGAGCGAACACAGCTGAGAGCCCAACCCAAATGGGCTGCTTATGTGGTAGCATCGGGATTCGCATAAATGAGGGAGTAGTCGCGCGGCCGGATTCGCCTCCGGTGGCGCGGTAAGTCAACACACTGGCCGATGCGGCCTGGCTTGCCTTAATGAACGAGACTCGTGGTTGTGCGCGCAACGCGTACGCCACGGGTCTTTTTTGTTATTCCCCCAAGAGGTACACGCGGGCTCGCCCGCAGAGAGGGAGCCAGACTATGGGACTCGCAGAGCTCGTGTTGCTCGCCGTTGGCCTTTCGATGGACGCCTTTGCCGTTTCCATCTGCAAGGGCCTTGGCATGAAGAAAATCAACCTTAAAGTCGCCGTAGTGCTCGGCCTGTTCTTTGGCGGCTTTCAGGCCGGCATGCCCGTAATCGGATGGGCGCTCGGCAGTCAATTCATGGGCATCATCGGACCCATCGACCATTGGATCGCCTTTATCCTTCTGGCCTTCATCGGCGGCAAAATGCTGTGGGAAGCCTTTACCGAGGACGAGGATGAAGGCGACGACAAGGATGCCGAAAAAATCGACCTGGGCGAGTACCTGATCCTCGCCATCGCCACCTCAATCGACGCCCTAGCCGTGGGCATCTCGTTTGCGGCGCTCTCGGTTGACATCGTTCCCGCTGTATCGCTTATCGGCATCACAACGTTTATCTTCTCCGTCGCCGGCGTAGCGATCGGCCACACCTTTGGCGCGCGCTACGAAAAACCCGCCACCATCGTGGGTGGCGTCGTACTCATCCTCATCGGGCTTAAGATCCTGCTTGAGCATCTGGGGATTCTCACGATATAAAAACGCCTCTCATAAGCTCAACGTCAATGTAGAGGCCTCATGCAGAGTTTTGCATGAGGCCTTTTCGTGCAGACTTTTGCATGTCATACTAATATGCAAAAGTCTGCACGTTAGGAGATCGCCGTGGGCACCCTTCCCATCACCACACCGCGCCAAGCTGGCATCTACGTGCGCCGGGCACGCGAGGCTCAGGGTCTCACCCGTGCAACCCTCGCTAAAAAAGCCGGTGTTTCGGAGCGCTTGCTCGCATCGCTCGAGCTAGGAGACGCCACCGGCATTCGACTCGACAAGTTGCTGACGATTTTCAATGCTCTTGGACTGGCACTCGCCGCTCAAGGGGATATCGGCGAAGCGAAAAACGAGCGACCAGTCGACGCCCCGCATGCCAATCCGCTGCCTCGCAGCATCCCCAGGCGCCATCACGCTCAACGTCCTCATCATCGCAACCGTCGTAGTACCGCCATTCCGGCTCTTGCAGATGCCCCCTTTACATCCGCACTCTACGACGAGGTCTTCGCCGATTTCGCCATGTCCAATCTCGGAGTCTCGATTGCCGCAAACGCATCTAACCAAACCAAGCCCGAAGGGAAATAGCCAATGGCCAGAACATCACTTCGGACCATTATTTGCGGCGTACCTGCGGGAACGCTCACGCAAGATGAGAACGGTCTTATCAGCTTTACCTACGATCATGACTATGACGGGCCAGCCCTATCGACCAACATACCCGTATCGAATCGCACATACGGACAACAGGTCATGAATCCGTACCTGTTTGGCCTTCTACCCGACAGCGAGGACCAGCGAAAAGCGATTGCCGCCGAATTCGACGTTAGGCCCAACAATCCCGTTGCGTTGCTCAGCCATATCGGACTCGACTGTCCGGGCGGAGTGCAGTTTTGTGCCGAAGAAGATGCCGATGCCGTCCTGCATCGCGCTGGCGAATACCGCCCTATAGACGACCACGAAATTGCTCTCCGTCTCAAGTCGATCAGAGATGACCGCGATGCATCGTGGATGGGTCTAGATGAAAGTTGGTCACTCGGAGGCAACCAGGGCAAGTTCGCGCTCGCGTTCATAAACGGCCGCTGGTGCGAATGCATGGGCTCCTCGCCCACGACGCATATTTTCAAAAATGGCGTTATCGGATTTAAACTCGAGGCTCTCAATGAGTTTGTCTGCATGAAAAGCGCCCAGCGCGCCGGCATCGCAACGGCAAACGTCGAATATCGTATGTTTGAGGACGAACCTGCCCTCATTGTTGAGCGCTATGACCGTGTGAAAGTCGAAGACGGAACGATCAGGCGCCTACATCAAGAAGACCTCTGTCAGGCACTTGGGGTGATGCCCACCCAAAAGTACACGGCAGACGGCGGCCCGACCGCCCGCGACATTCAAGAGCTCCTCGTAAATACGAGCCACCATCAACTTAACCTGTATCTGTTTACGCAGATACTGTTCTTCAACGCCGTTATCGGTGCACCTGATGCGCATGCGAAAAACTATTCCCTGCTACTCGGAAACAACAGTACAGCCATGATGGCTCGTATGTACGATGTCGCGTCGGGTTTGGCGTATGAGCGCATGCGCCGCCGGGCGCGCCTCGCCATGAGCGTTGGCGGCGAAAATCGTGTGGGGCGCATCGGTCCAGGCGCCATCCGCCGATACCACGGTATGGGCGACCCCGCACTGGAGGCGGCGCTCACCGATGCCGGGCTATCTGAGAAGTTTTGCTTTGCGACCATGATGGACCTCGCCTACGAGGTACCCATTTGCATGGAAGAGGTCATGGACGAATACGCCGACCTGCCCGGCATGGCGGACCTGCGCGAGCATATGCTCGGCCCCGTCCGCGAAAACTGCCAGCGCACCCTCGACCTCATCAAGGCGGATATAGGCTAGGTGTCCGTAATTTGCCATTTCCCAAAAGAAGAGAGGGGGCACCTGTCGCAAAAGACCGGGTGTCCCCTCTCGTAATGTCATTTGCAATCCGCTAGCACGTGGCTCGGGCTGCTGCTAGCGCAATCTTTACGCAGCGAGGCGCTTGAGGACGTCGATGAGCAGCTCATAGAAGCGCTCGGCAGAAGCGAGCTCCATGCTCTCGTCCGGGGTGTGGACATCGGAGAGCGTCGGGCCCACGGCGATGGCGTCCAGGCCGTGCAGGGCCTCGGCAAACAGGCCGCACTCAAGGCCGGCGTGAATGGACTCGATGCGCAGCTCGGAGCCAAAGAGCTCGCGATAGCTCTCGACAAAGATGTCGCGGACCGGCGAATGCTCGGCATAGCTCCAGCCGGGATACTCGAACTCAAACTTGGCGTCGAAGCCCAAGACATCGGCCAGCGTCTGCAGGCGGTCCTTGAACTCGTTCTGCAGCGAAGTGATCGAGGAGCGCGGGGACAGCATGATCTTGACCTGGTCGTCAGAGGTGGCAACCACACCGATGTTGGAGGAAACCTCGACGGAGCCGTCGGTGGCGACGTTGCGGCGAATCACGCCGTTAGGGGCAAGACGCAGGGCGCGGATGAGGGCAAGCGCGGACTTCTGGTCCATGGCCTCGACCTCGGCGTCGTCGGCAATCTCGACGGTGCAGGTAAAGCCGGGGTCGAAGACCTCGAGCTCGGCAGTGACGTCGGCGATGATGCCCTTTGCGATCTGCGCCGCTGCCTCGGCGGCGGCGTGGTCGGCGTAGACCAGAACAGCCTTGCACTCACGGTTGATGGCGTTGTCCTTAGTGCCGCCGTTAAAGCTGACGACGGCGGGCTCGCCGGCTACCATCAAGCGGTCGATGATGCGGGCCATGATGAGGTTGCCGTTGCCGCGCTCCAGGTTGATGTCGGCGCCGGAGTGACCACCCAGCAGGCCAGAGATCTCGAGCGTAAGGGTGCTGCCGGTCTTGTGCTCGCGCACGATCGGGCAGGTGTAGGTAACGACGACGCCGCCGGCGCAGCTGACGGTGGCCACGCCCTCCTCCTCGGAATCGAGGTTGATCATGGTGCGGGCGCTGATCTGGGACTTGTCGAGCGTCTCGGCGCCGACCAGGCCGGTCTCCTCGTCGGTGGTGAACACGCACTCGAGGGCCGGATGAGCAATCGAATCGTCGTTGAGCACGGTAAGCATCAGAGCGACAGCAATGCCGTTGTCGGCGCCCAAGGTGGTGCCGTTAGCGGTGAGGACGCCGTCCTTGACGACCAGGTCGATACCGTCGGTCGCAAAGTCGTGCTCAACGGAGCCCAGCTTGTCGCAAACCATATCGATGTGGCCCTGCAGCATCACGGTCGGGGCATTCTCGGCGCCGGCAGATGCGGGCTTGCGAATGATGACGTTGTAGACCTCGTCCTGATACACGTCGAGGCCGCGCTCCTTGGCAAACGCAACCAGGAAATCGCTGATGCCCTTCTCGTTGCCAGACCCACGGGGGATCGCGCTGATCTCCTCAAAGAAATGGAACAGCTGGGCGGGCTCGTAGCCGGTAATCTTGTAGTCCATGGTGCCTCCTTGGCGCAACTGGTTAGACAGTAAGACATACGACTTGTATATTCCCAGACTTTGCGTGCATAAACCAGTCGAAAACGCCGAGCGCTCTCGCATCATCGGCTAACGGTGGACCGCATAGCGTAACGGTCACAACTTCGCAGCTCTACAAATCGAGGCGCCCTTGCCAGAGCGCCTCGATTGCGCGTATCAAATTGTCGCCACGCCCTACAGCGCGCCGGAACCGGCTTGCATCATGCCGCCGGGGCCCGAGGTCACGCCACTGCTCACGGGCGCGGCGTTGCCGGTGTGCGGTGCCGCCGGGGCGGTATCGCCGCCGAGCGCGCCGGCAGGACGCGGTGCCGGAATCTCGCCCGTGCCATGGCTAAAGACAAACTTGCCATCGGCCACGTCGCACAGGACGGTATCGCCCTCGCCCCACTCGCCGGCCAGAAGCTCCTCGGACAGCGGGTCCTCGATGAGCTTTTGGATGGCACGACGCAGTGGACGCGCACCGTTGGTGAGGTCGGTACCCTCGGCCACGATCTTGTCGTACGCCGCATCGGTGAGCTTGATGTTCATGCCGTTGGCAATCAGGCGCTGACGCAGGTCGTCCACCAGCAGGTGCGCGATCTTGGTCAGGTTCTCGCCCGAGAGCTTCTGGAACACCACGATGTCGTCGATACGGTTGAGCAGCTCGGGGCGGAACAGGCGCTTGAGCTCGCCCATCGCGCGGCCGCGGATCTCACTCGAGGTGAGGCCCTGTTCGCCGGTGGTGCCAAAGCCAACGCTCGCATCCTGCGCAATCTCGCGGGCGCCCACGTTGGACGTCATGATGATCACGGTGTTGCGGAAGTCGACCGTCTTGCCCTGGCTATCGGTCAGGCGGCCCTCCTCCAGCACCTGCAGCAAGATGTTGAAGATATCGGGGTGCGCCTTCTCAATCTCGTCGAACAGCACGACCGAATACGGGTGGCGACGAACGGCTTTAGTGAGCTGGCCACCCTCGTCGTGGCCGACGTAACCCGGAGGGCTACCGATGAGCTTGGAGACCTCGAACTCGCTACCGAACTCGGACATATCGAAGCTGATGAGCGCGTCCTTGCTGCCAAAGAGGTACTCGGCGAGCGTCTTGGCGAGCTCGGTCTTGCCCGTGCCGGTGGGACCCAGGAAGATAAAGCTGCCGCCGGGGCGACGCGGATCCTTGAGCGGCGAGCGGCTGCGGCGCACGGCCTTGGCAACTGCCTCGACAGCCTCATCCTGGCCGATGATGCGCGTCTTGAGCACGCTTTCGGCTTGCAGCAGGCGACGGCTCTCGCTCTCGGTAAGCGAGGACACCGGCACGCCCGAAGTCACGGACACGATGTCGGCAATCTGACTCACGTCGATGGTGAGCGGGCTGGCGTCGAGCTCGGCGGTCCAGGCGGCCTTGGCCTCGGCGAGCTCAATCTCGGCGGCCTTCTGCTGCTCGGTGATCTCGGCGGCCTTGTTCATGTCGTCGCTCTCGGTGGCCTCCTGCGCGGCGGCCTTAAGCTCCTCCACGCGATGCTCGGCCTCGCGCACCGGCTCGGGCGCGCGATTCGCGGCGATGCGAGCGCGGGCGCCGGCCTCGTCAATGAGGTCGATGGCCTTATCGGGCAGGAAGCGATCCTGGATGTAGCGGTTGGAAAGGTTCGCGGCAGCCTCGATAGCACCCTGCGTATAGCGCACATGGTGGTGCTCCTCGTAGCGCGGCTTGAGCGCGGTCAGGATCTTGACCGTGTCCTCGACGCTCGGCTCCTCGACATCGATGGTCTGGAAGCGACGCTCGAAGGCCGGGTCCTTGGTGAGGTACTTGCGGAATTCCTCGGCCGTGGTGGCGCCGATAATCTGGAAGGCGCCGCGCGCAAGCACGGGCTTGAGCATGGAGCTCGCGTCGATGGAGCCCTCGGCAGAACCGGCACCGATGATGGTGTGCATCTCGTCGATAAACAGGATGACGTCGTCGGCTTCGGTGGCCTCCTGAATCACGTTCTTGAGGCGCTCCTCAAACTCGCCGCGATACTTGGCACCCGCCACGAGGCCCGGCAGGTCGAGCGTCCAGATATTCTGGTTCATGAGGTTCTCGGGCACGTTGCCGGCTGCAATCTGCTGAGCCAGGCCCTCGACGATGGCCGTCTTGCCCACGCCGGGGTCGCCCAGAATGAGCGGGTTGTTCTTGGTGCGGCGCGAAAGAATTTCCATCATACGCTGGACTTCCTTATCGCGACCGATTACAGGGTCGAGCTCGCCGTCGCGCGCCTTCTGCGTGAGGTTGGTCGCGAACTGCTTAAGCGTATCGGTGCCACTTCCCTTTTGCTGAGAGGCATCCGAGCCGCTAAAGAACGGCAGGCCCGCACCGGGACGACCAGCACCGGCGCCGGCGAGCGGACGCTTCTTGTCCTGGTCCTTGGCGGTGAGTTTCTCGATAGCCTTTTTGATAGAGGCGGACGACACACCCAGGCGCATGAGGATGTCCATGGCCATGCCGTTGCCCTCTTCGACGATGCCGATCAGCAAGTGCTCGGTCGACACGTAGGTCTGGTTGTTCTCACGCGCCACGCGGAATGAACGCTCCATCACGCTAATGACGAGCGGCGTAAAGGCGAGCTTGGCCGCCTCGGTCTCCTCACTGGGCTCGGGAACCGTGGTCTGGACCTCCTTGAGGGTGTCCATGATGTCGTCGTAGGAGATATCAAGCGAGCGCAGCGCCTCGGCAGCGATGCCCTCGTCCTCCTTGGCGAGTGCGAGCAGCAGGTGCTCGGTGCCCACCTTATTTGAGTGCAGATCGAGCGCCTCCTGTTTGGCCATCGACATGACCTTGCGCGCTCGATCGGTAAATCTATCTAACATGCTCGTTTCCTTACATGAGTTCATCGAAATCAAAACGCCCGCCCGTCGGCGGCGCTTTTGTCTCTTTACCCACAGGTTGTCTATGTTAACAGCTGGAGGAATATCTATAAACCCGGCTCACATGAATGCAGGTTATGACCGCATCGCGGGACTCACCGCGCGATGCGCGACAGGCGCCCCGCAAGAGAAACCCTAGGCGTCTTTCACCACGTCGGGACTCGTCGCACGCGATGCGCGATAGGCATCGGCCTCCTTGGAGACGCGTTCGAGCAGCTCGGATGTATCGACGCCCTCGACTTGCGCGACCGTTTCCACCGTCTGCATGGCGACCGCCCTCAGGTACGCGCACGCGCTGTCCCCCGGCTGCTCGAGGTCTATCTCCTCGCCGCCCTCCCGGGCAAAGCCGACCGCCATCACAAAGCCCATGATGCCCGAGACCAGAAAGCCCACCGCAAAGCTCGAATCTGCCTTGAGCTCTTCTCCGTCGGGGTGGACGATCTCTCTCACGCGGTCGATGATGATCGTATGGATGCCCTGCACGACCTGCTCGGCGGCACCCGCCCTCATGGTGATGACGATGCGCCGCAGCAGGCAGCGGACGTCGCGCCGGTCGAACGCCGAAAGGTCGCCCTCGCTCGAAAAATGCCAGAGGGCATCGGTGATGAGCTCGTTATCCTGCAGCAGCTGGGCTATGGCGATGGCGACGAGTTCATCGAAATCGTGAAAATAGTAGTAAAACGTTCCGCGATTGCACTGGGCGGCGCGGGTCACCTCGCCAACCGACAGCTCGAAGATGCTGTTGTTCTCGATGAGCTCCCAAAACGCCTCGATGATACGGGTGCGTGCATCGGGCGCATCGGCGTCCTTACGCGGTCTCGCCATGCGCCTCACCGCACCCCTGCGCCTTGGCGTTCATGATGAGCATCTGAAGACGGTTCTCCACGTTGGCGAAGCTCACGTCGGGATCGTAGTCGAGCGGCAGGAACTGCGCCGTGGGATACTGCTCCTTGAGCGCATGGATGAGCCCGCGCCCCACGACATGGTTGGGCAGACACCCGAACGGCTGCAGGATCACGAAGTTGCGGCAGCCGCGCTTGGCGTGCTCGAGAATCTCCGCCGGAATCAGCACGCCCTCGCCCGCATCGAACGTATGGTGCAGGATCTTATCGCTCGCGCGCACGAGCTCGGGCATGCGCGTCGGCGGCTCGTAGAGCGGGCTCGCCGCGCCCAGGCGGTCGCAACGGTCGTGCGCGAGCTCGAACAGGTTGTCCGCCGTGGCGTACCAGGCCTTTTCGGGCAGCGACAGGTCGACGTGGAACTCGCGCGACTGCGCATGCTTGTAGAAATAGGTCTTGCGGATCACGTCGGTCATGCGCGCCTCGATGACCTCGAGCCCGTTGTCCTCGAGGTAGCGCTCGATCTCGTGGTTGGCGCCGAGATGGAAATTGAGCAGGTACTCGCCCACGATGAGAACGGTCGGATGCGGGTTCGAGCGGTCGTACGGAACGGCGTCCATGATCGCAAGCGCGCGTTTGAAGCCCGTCGCCTGGCCTCTCAGCCCGGAGCGCTCCATGCCCTCGATAACCTCATCGAGCGCGCGGTCGAACGCAGCGTCCGCCGCGCCCTTCTCGAGCTCGTAGGGACGGATGCGCCTAAGCATGGCCTCGAGGGCATCGATTATGGGAAGACCGTAGGCGATCTGGATGCTCGGGCCAAGGCCGAGCTTGAAGCCCGGATGCGCATTGTGGGCATCGACGTCGTCGTTGGTGAGCACCGGGACATAGTCGTATCCCGCGTCGTCGAGCGCGCGGCGCAGCAGGGGCATGTAGTGCGTCAGGCGGCAGTCGCCGATATACTTGCCAGTCACCACGGCGACGTCGTGCGGGTCGTACTTACCGCTCTCGAGTGCCGCGAGCGCCTCGCCGATCACGATTTGCGCGGGGAAGCAGATGTCGTTGTGCACATAGCGTTTGCCCAGGCGGATGGCATCCTCGCGCCCGATATCAAGGGCCTCGGCGCGCACGCCCTGATTGCGCATCGCCGCGGTCATGAGCCTGCAGAACGCATGGGAGGTGTTGGGGACCAGCGCGATCTTGTCGTGCCGGTCGCGCTTGGTGTACTTGACCTTATACGGGTCGTCGAGCGGATGGACCGCGTGCACCCGGGCGCCCTCGGCACGCTCCTCCGCGCGACGACGGTTGACCGACTCGATAAACGAACGCACGCGAATGCCCATGGGACCGGCGACGTCGCTCTCATCGAGCTTGATCATCATCGGAACCTTGGAGCCCATCTCGCCCATCATGCGCGCGATCTCGTCGGTGAGATACGCATCGTGGCCGCAGCCGAAGCTGCCCATCTGCACGAGCTCGAGCTCGGGCGTCGATGCGACGATGACCGCGCACGACAGCATGCGCGCATGGTAGTTGTTCACGATGTCGATGCGGCTGTTGGAAAGGTCGACGTTGCAGACCCCCGGCACCGCATCGGGCGTCAGCACGGGGATGCCGCGCTCAGAGAAGAGCTTGGGCAGCCCGTGGTTGACCAGCGGGTCGTTGTGGTACGGGCGCGAAGCGATCACCACCGCGTAGCCGCCGTCCTCGCGCAGGTTCTCGAGCACCTGCCTGCCGCGCAGCTGCAGCTGGTTCTCAAACGTCTGCTGCGCGCGGTCCGCCTGCTCGGTCGCCTTGGCAACCAGGTCGGCATCGATATCGAAGGTCTCCTTGCACCACGCCTTGAGCTGGCGGTTTCGGTCGCCCTCGTCGTACCAGTGGAACAGCGGCGTATCGAACGGAACGCCGAAACGCTCCTCCGGGTTATCGGAATTGCGCATCACGTAGGGGTATCCCTTTACGACGGCGCACATCCACTCGCTGGTAGAGGCGGTGTTTTCGGTGGGCACCGTCGTGATGATGGGCATGAAGATGCGGTCGACGCCGGCGTCGACGAGATTGCGGATGTGCCCGTGGACGAGCTTGGCCGGGAAGCACACGGTGTCGGATGTGACGTGCGCCAGACCGCGCTCGTACATCGCCTTGGTGCTGCGTCCCGAGACGCGCACCTTAAAGCCGAGCGTGCTGAAGAACGTCGACCAGAACGGCATGGTGTCCCAGAACTCGAGCACACGGGGAATGCCGATCGTGACATCGCGCCCCCCGCAGACGAGAACCGTGGGGTACGACTCGAACAGCAGCTTCTCGCGGTCGACAAAGAGATTGGGGGCAGCCGCGGTCCGGTCGCGCCCCGTGGCGGGCGCCTGTGCCTCGCAAGCACCCTGCGGACGCAGCTCCTCCGCCGCGGGAACCTTGCGCACGAGCTCATCCCATGAGATGGCGCCGCCGCGCGGGCAGCGATTGCCCGTGACGTAAAGCGAGCCGTCGCCAAATGCCACGACCGCGCGCTGGCAGCGGTTGTTGCACCGACGGCAGGTAACGCCGCCGAACTCGCGATGCTCGAAGCGCTCCACGGCATCGAGCCCGATAAACGACGTGCCGGCGTCGCCCTTGCGGCATTCCTCGCGCGCGAGCAGGGCGATACCGATAGCGCCCATCAGCCCCGGGTGGGGCGCACGCGTGACGGGTTTGCCCAGATACTGCTCGAATGCGCGCAGCACCGCGTCGTTTCGGAACGTGCCGCCCTGGACGACGACTTTGTCGCCCAGACGGTTGAGATTTGAAACGCGAATGACCTTGGTGAACACGTTCTCGATAATCGAACGGCAGAGACCGGCCATGATGTCGCCCGGACCCTTACCGCGCCGCTGCTCGGAAACGACGCTGCTGTTCATGAACACCGTGCAGCGGCTGCCGAGAACGGCGGGGGCTTTGGACGAAAATGCCTCGGTCGCGATATCCTCAACGGCTATTCCGAGGTTTTTGGCAAAACCCTCGAGGAACGAGCCGCAGCCCGCAGAGCACGCCTCGTTGACGACGATATCGGTCAGCACGCCGTGGTTGAGCCAGATGGCCTTCATATCCTGTCCGCCGATGTCGAGCACGAAGGTCGCATCGGGAACGTATGCGCACGCGGCGCGGGCGTGCGCGACCGTCTCGACCGTATGGTAGTCGGCGTGGAACGCGCGCGCGAAAAGCTCCTCGCCGTATCCCGTGGTGCCCACGGCATCGATCGCAAGCGTGACTCCCGCTGTCTCCCAGCGGTTCTTCAAGCTGACAAGACCCTGTTGGGCGACGTCGAGCGGTCTGCCGTTATTAGACGCGTAGAACGAATCGACAAGCTCACCCGCCTCATCGACCAGGGCGAACTTGGTCGTCGTGCTCCCCGAATCGATACCGAGCGCCACACGCACCGTCTCTCCGGGCGCATACGCATCCGGACCCTTTGCCGGCGTCTCTTTGCCATGGCGTGCCGTAAAATCCGCCTGCTCGGCAGGTGTGGCAAAAAAGGGCTGGGCAAGACGTCCCTCCCCGCTTGCGGGCGCGACCGTCTCGAGCTTATCCAGCCGGACAAAAGCGTCGGGAAGGTCGATCGGTTGGGACGATGCGAACATGTCGGTCAGCGACAGGGCGGCACCGCGCGCGACCATGATCTGCGGATCGCGCGGGACGATAACCTGATCGTCCGATAGATTCAGTTGCTCCCGGAACACGCGGACCAGTGTGGGGTTGTAGGCGAGCGTACCGCCCTCGAAGATTACCGGCGGCTCGATGTCGATACCCTGGGCCAGACCGCCGATCGTTTGGCGGGCGACCGCGTGAAGCGCCGAAAGCGCCAGGTCGGTGGTAGGAATGCCCTCGTTGAGCAGCGGCTGGATATCGGTCTTTGCGTACACGCCGCAGCGGCCCGAGACCTCGTGGACGGTCGTTCCCCGGCTTGCGAGCTGCTCGAACTCGCCCGATTCGGTGCCGACCCCCATGAGCTTTGCCATCTCGTCGATAAATTCACCGGTACCGCCTGCGCACGAGCCGTTCATGCGCATGTCGGCAACCTCGATGTCTCCCTTATCGTTGGTGCGGAAGAAGATCATCTTGGCGTCTTGGCCGCCCAGCTCGATGGCGCAGCGCGTCTGCGGATAGAACCTGCTGATCGCGAGCGCGTTGGCGACCACCTCCTGAACGTACGAGGCGCCCAGCGCGGTCGCGATATCGCGCGCACCCGAGCCGGTCACCGCAACGCGCAGTGACTCATGGGGAAAGCGCTCGGCGAGCTCGCCGAGCATGGCGCGCACGCTCGCTGTCTGACACGCCCCGTGGCGGCGATATCCCCACCACGCCTCGGTCATATCCTCGTGCATCGCGTAAACTTTGGTCGTCGTCGACCCTACGTCCAGTCCTACTAGCAACGCCATAATGCTCCGTCTCTCGCATTTTTCCCGCTAGAGATATACCACTCTACGTAATACAACAGACTGTTGTATTTAAACTCCGTATAAAAAGCGGCTGCCGAAACGCTTCAGCAGCCGCCGAATGCACCAACAGATTGTTCTGCGCGCTAGCACGTCGGGCAACGGAGCAGCACGGGCCCTCCGGTCATGCGCACCGCTCACGCCCGCGATGTCGCCGAGAGAGCTATCCACGCTTTGGGCTCCAACCAAGCAAGTCGCCCGCGCTCAGCAGATCCCTAAGCGAGCTACTCGCACTCAGGAGCCATAGCCTGCTCCAAGAGCTCGGCATGCTCCTCCTCGAAAACCGTCCCCACAGGGAAGGCGCGACGGAAGACGAAGCGGGAAATCGGACCGGCTACCAAAAGGTTCCACGGCAGCGCCATCACAAAATTATGCGGGATGTTGATCATCCAGATCGCGGGCATGGAATACAGGTTCGCAAGGATGCCGCCGGGCATGTGCGTCAGACCCTCACAGGCACCGTACAGCGACATGATGATGACCATGGGAACGACCATGCAGGAGCTGACGGCGAGCGTCATGGCAAGCGGCGAACTCTTGCCCGGCGTGACCAGGAATTTAAAGGCGAAACCCTTGGCAAGGGGGCTGGCAACAAACCAGTCGCAGCACATGGCAAAAATGTAGGCAACGGGGAAGCCGAGCCACGCGGCGGCAACAACCTCGCCGTTGATGGCCCCATGCTGCAGGGCAACGTTGTAGATGCTCATCCAGAGCACCATGCAAAAGCACATGATAAAGGTGAACAGCAGGCTCTCTCGTTTGTTGATAGGCATAAAGGGCATTGTCCTTTCTGTGTTACGCCGCGGCACCACGCAACAAAAACGGGCGGGCAAGATGGAGCTGTTGGGACTTCATCTCGCCCGCCCGTGGTACGCGCGTCTGCGACTACTTATGTGGTGGAACCAGCCTAGCACGAAACGCATGCGCTTCGTAAGCGTTGAGTTTATGAAGATGCAGGGCACCGATAATCCCCCGACCCCATAAGTTGCGGTGGAATACGGACTGTTTTGACCCTTTAAGCAGCAATTCAGTCCCTATTTCACCGCAACTCATTTGGTGCAAAGTAACCTGTCCCCCTTGTACCAATTAGCTGGTGTGGCGCCAGCGAGGGTCGGTGAGCGTACGCGCCACACCCAGTCCAACGGGCAGAAACGCTACGATGAGCACTGCGCGCACAAACCAGCCGAGCATATTGACCGTGTCGAAGGTGCACATGTAATACATCGAGCGATACAGATACAAGCCCGGCACCATAATGACAATCGAAGGCACCGTGAGGGCGATGCGCGGGTAGGTGAGCTTGACTTCAGCCAAGCTTGCGAGCAGCCCCGATACCAGCGCGCCGATAAACGCTGCTGCCTCGGGAGGCATTCCCGTGCTGAGGCCCAGGAAGGGAATCATCGTCGGCGCATCGACAAGGGTCAGACGCAGGGTATTGGACACGGCGCCGATCAACCCAGCTGCCGCGGCCATCTTTACCGGGCTGTTGAACATCACCGAGAAGCCGAATACGCCAACGAAGCTCATCACCACGCGCAGGAGCGTAAGGGCAAGCGGCGAAAGGCCCAGTGGGGCAAAGTCGTCCGGCGCCAGGCCAACACACTCGGCAACCATCCAACCTACGAGGGTCGCCATCACAATAATCGATACGGCATATGAAAGGCGCTCGATACCGCTTCGCATGTCGAGCTTAGCGATGTCGAGGCCTGCCGTAATGAGTGGAAAGCCGGGAATCACAAAGAGCATGGCGCCGATATAGCCTTCTTGGTGCGACATTGCCCCCGGTATGACCTGGCCAAGGCCGAGCAATGCCAGCAGATACGAAACGCAAGCGAGCGCAACGCCGGTCGTCAGCGCGCTGAACTGACCAAGGCCTTGCTTGAGAATATGGGAGCGGGCAAAGTTGCCGACACCCGCGCCCACGAACGCGCAGGCCATCTCGATAGGGCCGCCGCCGAGCAAAAAAACGAAGGCGCCACAGGCGCAGGCCGCCGCAAGGCCCTGTTGCCAAGGCGCGTAATCAGGTTTTGAACTCTCAACGGTCTTGAGCATCTCGTGATACTCGTGTACCGTGAAGCGACGACCATAGGTCTCGATTTCCTTGAGGAAACTCTCCATCATCCAAATGCGATGGGTATTGACGCCCGTTGTGGGCAAGCTGACGACCTCATTAAAGCAGTGACCATCTTCGATGCAAGTACACTCAAACGACAGGAGACTTAAGTCAACGTGGATGGTCACACCGAGTACGGCGGCGACACGATTCATGGTATCGCGAACACGCCAGGCACCCGTTCCGCTTGCCAGCATAAGCATGCCGGTGCGGCAGATGATGGATGATTTATCGGTGAGCGGCGCATCGACGGCAAGCTCATCGCCTGCCGTCACGATCTGGTGCCAGTCAGTTTTCATATGGAGCGCGCCGGCACGAACGCCGTGGTGCATGGGGGCTCTCGAAAGCAGCGAGTTAAGGCGCGAAGGCTGTGAGGGCTCCGCCGATTCGCCCTCGTCCTCGTCGGGCTCTTCATCGACCAGATCAAATGAGTCAAGCGATGCCGGCTCGCGACGATCGATTAGCTCCTCATCCTCATCGTCAAAGTAATTGAACTGATCGAGCATGTCCTCTTCGATTGCACGCTCGCTCGCGTCGTCCATATAGACGCTCCCTTCCTACCGACTAACCCCCATCCTAGGCAGCGACGGCTAAAGGAAACATAAAAGAGACGGCTGCCATGCGAGCCATGTGCTCAATAGCCGTTGGGTAGTCGTTTAAGAACGTCCCCAATGACTATTGACGGCCAAGGCAACGCCAATGTATTGGCAACGTCAGCGAGCGGGCCGCATTTGAGACAAGGTGACGTGAAACGAAAGGGCGCTGACCTTCTGGTCGCGCCCTTGAAATTGAACGTCAGATTGTCCAAATGCGGCCCGCGCAGCGTCGGCCGGTCCGCCGTTCGGTAGAACGGCGGAACCAATTAGTACATCTTTGCGCCGGCGGGGATGGAGGCGTCGAGCTGGATCAGGTTGAGACGCTCCTCACCATCCTCCTCGTGGATAGCGCTGATGAGCATGCCGCAGCTGGGAATGCCCATCATCTTGCGCGGCGGCAGATTGGTGATGGCGAGCAAGGTCTTGCCGACCAGGTCCTCGGGCTCATAATAACCGTGAATGCCGGAGAGGATGGTACGGTCGGTGCCGGTGCCGTCGTCGAGCGTAAAGTTCAGCAGCTTCTTGGACTTCTTGACGGCCTCGCATGCCTTGACCTTCACGGCGCGGAAGTCGCTCTTGGAGAAGGTATCAAAGTCGACGAACTCCTCAAACAGCGGCTCGACGGCAATCTTGGAATAATCAACCGTGGGCTTGAGCGGCTTGACGAAGGGGCTCGCGGCGTTGCCGGCCTCGGCAGCCTTGGCGGCAGCGGCACCGGACTGGAAACCCTTCTCGGGCTTCATGTGCGGGAACAGTAGCACGTCGCGGATGGAAGCCTGGTTGGTGAGCAGCATGACCACGCGGTCGATACCGATGCCGATGCCGCCCGCAGGAGGCATACCGTACTCGAGGGCGCGCACGTAGTCCTCGTCGTACTCCATGGCCTCGTCGTCGCCGCCAGCCTTCTCGGCCATCTGGGCGGCAAAGCGCTCGGCCTGGTCGACCGGGTCGTTGAGCTCGGAGAACGCGTTGGCGTACTCGTGACCGGCGATAACCAGCTCAAAGCGATGCGTCAGGCGCGGATCGTCCTCAAAGCGCTTGGCAAGCGGGCTGACCTCGATGGGGTAATCGCACACGAACGTGGGGTTGACGATGGTGTCCTCGCCCAGCTCATCGTAAATCTCGGCGATGATCTTGCCAGCAGTCCACTCGGGCTTAATCTCCAGGCCCTTCTCGCGCGCGGCGGCAGCAAGCTCCTCGACCGGCGTGTCGATGGTGACCTGCTTGCCGAGCACGTCGGAGACGATGTCGGTCATGGGACGGCTGGCCCACTCACCAGAAAGGTCGATGGTCTGGCCCTGGTACTCGATAACCTCGGGGTTGCCGATGGCCTTGTTAGCCGCCTTGATGACACCCTGGGCGAGCGCCTTCATGCCCTCGAGGTCGGAGAAGGCACGGTAGGCCTCCATCGTGGTGAACTCGGGGTTGTGGGTAAGGTCCATGCCCTCGTTACGGAAGATACGGCCGATCTCGAACACGCGCTCAAAACCGCCGACGATGCAGCGCTTGAGGTGCAGCTCGGTGGCAATACGCAGGTAGCACTCCTGATCGAGCGCGTTGAAGTGCGTGATGAACGGCTTAGCCGTAGCGCCGCCCTGGATGGTCTGCAAGATGGGGGTCTCGACCTCCATGTAGCCGTCGGACTCCATAAAACGACGGAAGGTGGAGAGAATCTGCGAACGCTTACGGAAGGTCTCGCGAACGTCGTCGTTGGCGATCAGGTCGACATAGCGCTGGCGATAGCGGGTCTCCTTGTCGGAGAGGCCGTGGAACTTCTCGGGCAGCGGACGAACGGCCTTGGCAAGCAGGGTCGCACTCTTAGGGGCAACGGAAAGCTGGCCGCGCTGGGTGCGCACGACCACGCCGGTCACGCCCAGGATATCGCCAAGGTCGAGGGCCTTGAGCGTGTTCCAAGCGGTCTCGTCCATGCCATTGATGCGGCAGAACAGCTGAATCTCGGCAGTCGCATCGCGCACGACGATGAACATAATCTTGCCCTGACCGCGCTTGGCGACCACACGGCCGGCGATCTTCACGACGTCCTCGGTGTCCTCGCCATCGGCAAGCTCGGCATACTTAGCCTCGATATCGGCAACGTAGTCCTCAAGCTCAGAGTGCTCGGGATAGGGGTTCTGGCCCGCCTCGAACAGGGCGGCGCGCTTGGCCAGGCGGGTGGCGCGCTCGTCGTTGAGCGTCGATGCCTGATCTGCGGCGTTCTGGTTCTCTGCCATAAGTTAACTCCTCAAACTAAAACGCTCCCCAGGATTCGGTCCCAGGGAGCGAAAACATACCTTTACGCGGGACCGTGGTCTAGCGTGCAATCTTGGCGATGGTGTAGACGCGGGTCTTGCCGGAAGGCGTAACGACCTCGACGGAGTCGCCCTCGCCGTGACCGATGATGGCGTGGCCGACCGGAGACTCGTTGGAAATCTTGTGCTCGAGCGAGTTGGTCTCGGTGGTACCGACGAGCGTGACTTCCATGACCTCACCGTTGGGATCAATCAGAGAAACGGTGGAACCGATGGAGACGGTCAGATCACCTGTGGTGGCAGCAACCTGAGCGTTGGCAAGGATGGCCTGGATCTCGGCAATACGAGCGGCGTTCTGGGCCTGCTTGTCCTTAGCGGCGTCGTACTCGGAGTTCTCCGAAAGGTCGCCGAACGCGCGGGCTTCCTTGATGTCCTCGACGATCTCCTTGGCGTAATCGCCCTCACGCCAAGCGAGCTCCTCGACGAGCTTCTGGCGGCCCTCAGCGGTCAGTACGATCTGGCTTGCGTCCATACGGATATCTCCCCAACTCTGATCAAACAATCAACTGTCAACAAAACGAAAAAGACCGGCTAGCCTGCGGGCAAGCCGGTCAGGTGCTCACCCCAAAGGGATGGGACTACTCTGCGTCCGCGTCGCTGTCCTCTGCCTGCTTCTTCTTGGCAGCAGCGAGCTTGGCCTCGAGCTCAGCGATCTCCTTGTCCTCCTCGGACTGCTCGACCACGACCTCCTCGGCCTGCTTGGTCTCGGCCTTATCGTCGCCCTCCATACCCTCGCGGATATTCTTGACGGTAGAGCCGAGGGACTTGCCGAGCTTCGGCAGGTTCTTGGGCCCGAAGATAATCAGGACAACGACGAGAATAATGATGAGCTCAGGAGCCCTCAGTCCAAACATGTAGACCTCCACAATACAGCGAGACAAGCTCGAATGAGTATACCGCGGGTATCGCGGTATCACAACAATAGCTAAAAAAAGGGACCGCAAGAAGCGGTCCCTCCTCATGCTCTGGTCGGGTTGACTGGATTTGAACCAGCGACCCCTGCGTCCCGAACGCAGTGCTCTACCAAACTGAGCCACAACCCGTTAGCTCGACTATAGTAACAAAGATTTCCGTCGCGTGCTAGAGAAATTTTTACTTCTTTGGCACTTCGATGCGAACCGTGTTGGGAATGAGCTCCGTCGCGCAGGACCACCAGCCGTTTTGCAGGGCAGCGTCGGCAAGCCTTTCGACCGTGGCGGCGGTGTCGCAAATGGCAAACGAGCAGGCGCCCGATCCACACACATCTACAGCAACCGTGCCGTCCTGTTTACGCAGCCAATCGAGAACCGTTTGAATCTGCGGCTCCATCTGTGCGGAAATGACGCCCAGGTTGTTATGGATGAGTGCATATGCCGTCTCGGCATCACCGGCACGCAAGGCAGAAGCTATCGCGCCGGGCTTGTCCGCAGGCACCGGGGCCTCGTCAAAACGTCGATAGGCTTCAATTGTCGAAACGCTTGCCTCGCGCGGCTTGACCAACACGACGGGTGTTGCGGGCAGCACGGGATACTCAGTTGCCAGCACGTCTCCCCCACCTACGTAGAACGAAGGGCTCGCGTGCAAAAAGAACGGGACGTCAGCACCAATGCCCCGCGCAATGTCGTCGAGCGCGGGGTCGGAGCGATCAATTCCCCAGAGCTCCGCCAAGGCGACAATGACCGCGGCCGCATCCGTCGAGGGACCGCCCAAGCCGGCGCACAATGGAATGCGCTTCTCAATCGTCACGCAGATGCTTGCCTCGCGACCATAATGCTCGGCCATAGCGACCGCAGCCCGATACGCCGTATTCTTTTGCATGGGAAAATCTGATGCCGGAACCGTCTGGACGGTCAGCGCCTGTGCCGGCGTAACCGTCACGGTATCGGAAAGACCGACAGCTGCCATCAGGGAATCGACCCTGTGGTAGCCGCGGTCATCGCGCTCGGTATGAACCCCCAAGTAGAGGTTAATCTTTGCCGGCGCGGAAAGAGTCAGGGACCGATCGGTCACCGCTAGTGCTCCTCGAGCTGATTGCCGAGCGGGGTAAAGATATGCTCGCCGCTCTCGGGGTCGAACAGCTCGACCTGACCGGTGAGGACATCGATATACTGGTAGGACTGACGCGACTTGCGCCCGCGACGTTCGTCAACCTCGACGATAAAGACGGCGGGGTGGACGCTCTTGATGGTGCCCATGCGCTCGACGACGCGGGTGCGGCCCATGTTGGCCTTCACCTTAACGCGATCGCCCACCATATCGGTCAGCTTCTCGTGGATGTCGTCGACGTGATTGACTTCCATCTCTTCCATGAACAGGGCCTCCAGAAGGTGCAATTCAAAAAGGGGATAATACCCCTAAGATAGACAAAACTCTAATACTATAGCACCCTGCTGCCGCCATACGCAAGTAGCTAAATAAACCCCGTCCCAAATACGTACCAGACGACAACCTCGCATGACCAGTTGTTACGCGGTTTGGTAAAACCGCGTAACCTAAAGGTTGTCCGTGTCCAAGACGATGGTGAATGGGCCGTCGTTGACCAAGTCGACTTTCATATCGGCGCCAAAGATGCCGTGCGCCACGTGTTCGATATCTTGGCGAACGAGCGTCAGGAAGTACTCGTAGAGCTCGTTGGCGACATCGGGGGCGCCGGCATCCGTAAACGATGGGCGGCGGCCGTGACGGCAATCGGCGAACAGCGTGAACTGCGACACTACGAGAACCTCGCCGTCGACATCGGCAAGTGCCAGGTTGGTCTTGCCGTTCTCGTCCTCGTTAATGCGCAAGCCCCGGAGCTTGCCCCACAGTTTATCGGCCTCGGCGCGCGTGTCGCCGTGGCCCACGCCCAGCAGCACCAGATAGCCGCGCCCAATTTTACCCACGCACTCGCCGTCGACCGTCACGCCGGCGTTGAGTACGCGCTGCACCACCGCACGCACGGCTTACTCCTCGCCCGTCAGTTTGGCGGACAGATGCTCGAGCGCATGGAATCGATGGCTGATGGCGTTCTTCTCGTCCGCCGTCAGCTCGGCCATGGTCTTGCCCGGCGTGTCGACCGGCAGGAACAGTGGGTCGTAGCCAAAGCCATGATCGCCGCGGCCCTCGTGTGCGATAGCGCCCTCGCAGGCGCCCTCGCCATAAGTGACCAGGCCGTCCGTGTCGATAAGCGCGACGACGCTCATAAAACGCGCGGTGCGGTCCTCGTCGGCCACGCCTTCCAGGTTAACGAGCAGCTTGGCGTTGTTGGCGGCATCGTCGCCATGCACGCCCGCATAGCGCGCGCTATACACACCGGGCTCACCGTCCAGCGCGTCGACGACCAAGCCCGAATCGTCGGCAATGGCCATAAGGCCCGTCTCCTCAACCGCGGCTTGGGCCTTGATGATGGCGTTCTCCAAAAACGTCGTGCCGTTTTCCTCGGGATCCTCAAAATCACCCAGCTGGCCGAGCGCCACAAAGCGCACCTCGGGCATGACCTTGCCCAAAATGGCCTCAATCTCGGTGAGTTTATGGGCGTTGCCCGTTGCCACGACGATGGTCGCCGCCGGGTCGAGGGTGTCGATGTCGATCTTCTCAAGTGCCATAACTGGCCTCCTTGTCTCTATAGCAAGCCGCGTGAGGGGCGTTTGGGCACTTGACCTCTCCCCTCTCAGGCGATCGGACCTTTCAACGCAGCATTTCAGCAGATAAAACCTACCAAAATAAACCCGTCCCTTTTGGCAGGTTAGGCGATGGCTTGGCGCTGAAGCTCAATGAGCTCGGCGATACCCTTGTCGCCCAGGTCGAGCAGGGCGTTGAGGCGTTTGCGGTCAAAGGGCGCCTGCTCGCCGGTGCCCTGGAGCTCGATCATCTCGCCGGTGTCGGTGGCGACGAGGTTCATGTCGACCTCGGCATGGCTGTCCTCCGAATAATCGAGGTCAAGCAGCGTATTGCCGTCGACAACGCCCATGGAGATGGCAGCCACCTGGCCGATAAGCGGGATGCGTTCGATCTTGCCCGCCTCGACCCACATGGCGAGGGCGTCGTGCAGCGCCACCCAGGCGCCGGTGATGCTCGCTGTACGCGTGCCGCCATCGGCCTGAATCACATCGCAGTCGACGGTGACGGTGTACTCGCCGAGCGCCTTCATGTTGACGACGGTACGCAGGCTGCGGCCAATGAGGCGCTCGATCTCCATGGAGCGACCCTTGCGGTTGGCGTGTTCGCGCTTGCAACGTTTGCCGGTCGACGCCGGCAGCATGGCGTATTCCGCGGTCACCCAGCCGGCCTTGGCGCCCTTTCGCCAGCCCGGCACGCCCTCCTCGATAGTGGCGGCGCACAGCACGCACGTGTCGCCGAACTCGGCCAAACACGAGCCGTGGGCGTGCTTCATGACACCACGGGTGAGCTTGACGGGGCGCAGCTCATTGGCGGCACGGCCGTTGGCGCGGTTGACCTGCATGTACTCCATAGAAATATCCTTTCGGCAAAAGATGTGGCGAAGCCTTTGGGGCTGCCTTACATCTATTTCAGTTCGTCGATATCGATATGTTCGATGCTCTTAAGCGGCTGACCAAAGATAAAGCTGCCCGCCACCGCAAACTCGGCAATGTTATCGGCCGTCGTGGCAAAACGATGCTGCGGCTCGGCGGCGTCGCCCGCCAGCTGCTCGCGGCGCGTGAGGATATCGGTCAGCTCGCGTGTGGTCTCCTCGGCGGAACTCACGACGCGCACCCCAGGCCCCAGCGCATGGCGGATAGGTCCCACCAACAGCGGAAAATGCGTACAGCCGAGCACCACGGTATCGATACCGTGGTCGCGCAGCGGCTCAACCGTGGCACCCACCAGCGCACGCACGGCAGGCGTATCGAAGATATCCTCGTTCTCAAGCCACTGTTCCTGCAGATGTGCACCCGAGGCAAGCTCGTGTTCGACAACCTCGACAAAGCTCGAGGCAGGACAGCCGTATACATCGACACCGGCATCTAGATCCTGAATGGCGCGCGTGTAGGCGCCCGAGCGAATGGTGAGGTTGGTGGCGAGCACGCCCACGCGACGCGAGCGGGTGCTGTTGATTGCCGCACGGGCACCCGGCGCGATCACGCCGATCACGGGAACGTCGAGCACCTGCTGGGCCAGACGCAAGGCCGCAGCGGTCGCCGTGTTGCAGGCGATGACCATAATCTTGACGTCGTGCTTCGAAAGCCAACGACCCGCCTGCAACGCAAACGAGCGCACTTCATCCTCGGTGCGGGTGCCGTAGGGGCAGCGCTTGGTGTCGCCAAAGTAGTAGACGGACTCGTGCGGCAGCGCCGTCGCAATCGCGCGCGCAACCGTCAGACCGCCCAAACCAGAATCGAACACGCCAATCGGGCGCGTGTCGCCTGCCGGATTCTCGATATCGGACATTACCTCACCAGTCTCTCTCGAAAAGACATGTCCAAGTGCAGCGACGCCGCGCTACGAACGCGCCGCGACCAGCAGCTCTGCCGTCGCCGCCCAACCATCGACAATTTTGCCGCGCGTAACGAAAGCGTTCTCGCAAGCAGCCAGAAACTCGGGCGCGCCGGCGCTCGTCAGGCCATTCTCGACTAGGCAGAACGTGCCCACGTGATCGGCCATGTAGAAGTCGGACTCGGAGTCGCCGAGCGCCAACGTCTCCTCGCGCTCGATCCCTAGGTGCTCACAGAAGCGCGCAATGGCGACGCCTTTGTTGAGGCCCGCGGGGTTGATGTTGAATGCGCGACCGTCCTCGACGCGATCGAGCTCGAGCGTCGTCGGCTTGGACAGGTGAGTCAGGTGGCCGTTGCAAGCCCAAATCAGACCGCAGCCGGCCTCGTCCAGGATGGCCTGAACCTCATCGTCGGGCACATCGCCGCGCATGCCGACGGTGACCTCGCGGTATTTGTAGCCGGTCGACATGTCGTTGTGATACTCGATCTTGTGCGGCCAGCGGGCGAGGATCTTCTCGCACACGCCGGTCTGCTCGATCACCTGGTGCGGCGTGAGGCCGCAAGAGGGGTCGTAGGACATGTCGCCGGTCAGATACTCCCAATCGTTGGCTTTGAGATCGTACATGACCAGGCCGCCCATCTCGCCGATGTAGGAGTTGAGGCCGAGCACGCGCGCGTCCTCGTGGATCATGGTACGGTTGCGGCCCGAGGTGGGAACCACCTGAATACCAGCGCGAGCGAGCGCCACGACGGCCTCGACGAGTTTGGTCGAGGGGTTGCCGTCGTTGTCGCGCAGCACGCACGAGCCGGGTGCAAGCATCGTGGCATCCAGGTCGGTAAAGACGTACTTGACCTTGGCCAAGCGCTCGCGCATCTCGCCCGAAAGCTCGGCAACGGTCGGCAGGGTATTGTGGGACATGGTTACTCCGTTTACGTAGAAGGATTTGGACTTGGACGGCATGTTTTGATTGAGGGAACACGCTTATGGCGACAGCGCACTCAGGGCGCCGCCGCCATCATGGTTCATTAGTCAAACTGGGTAACATCGATCAGGCGATTGGCCAACGAAAGGTCGCTCTCGATGGGCACGAACTCGTCGCCCACGTGCATGAGCTCCTCGTCACCCTTTGCCAGCAGCAAGACAATGGTAGGAGCATCGGGGTTGACGTACTCCTCGCGCGCTGCCTTGAACGCCGCATGCACGGCAGCTTCGCGATCGAGGATGATCTTGTTCGGCGTATCGTCGGGAACATGTTCGGCAAGCTCGCGACAGACCTTCATCGGGTCCTCGTGAGCCGGGTCCTCATTGGCAAAGATCATCAGGTCGGAATACGGTGCGGCCTCGCGCGGAAGCTGCTCGCGGCGCTCCTGCGCCTTGCCGCCGGCAGCGCCAAACACCGCGATGACCGGGCTGGCGGGAAACGCGCGCTTGACCGACGAGAAAAGCGAACGGAACGAAAGCTGGTTGTGCGCATAGTCGACGACGCAGATCACGCGGCCGTCCTTCGACTCCACGACCTCCATACGGCCCGGCACACGCAGTTTGGAGAGGCCCTTCTTGATAGCCTCGATACCGATGCCGATCTCGCGCGCGGCGGCGATAGCGACCAGCGCGTTCTCCACGTTAAAGTCGCCCGCGATGCCCAGCAGGACCTTCTCCCCCGCCTCGGACTCGTCGGCACACAGGCCATGCAAGTTGAACTCGATGCTAAAGCCGACCATGCGTACGTCGCTCGCCCACAGACTTGCCTCGGGATGCTCGACGCCAACGGTCACCAAGCGCTCGGCCGTCGACGCTGCCTCCAGCACACGGTCGACCTCTTCGGTGCCCAGATTCACCACGGCGGTCTTTGCCTGGTCAAAGATCCTGAGTTTGCTCTCAAAATAATCCTCAAACGTGGGGTGTTCGATCGGCGAGATGTGGTCGCGGCCGATGTTGAGGAAGCACGCCACGTCAAACGGCAGATTCTCGACGCGTTGGTACTTGAGCGCCTGGCTCGAGACCTCCATGACCATGGACTGGCGACCGGACGTGCGGCAGTTGGCGATATGGCGCCAAACCTCGGGGGCCTCGGGCGTGGTGTTGGTGCTCTCGTAGCACTCGATACCATCGTCGGTACTCACCGAGCCGATCATGCCGCAGGACTCGCCCGCCGCCTTGATGATGGACTGGAGCATAAAAGCGGCCGTGGTCTTTCCCTTGGTGCCGGTGATGCCCACGATCTTGACGTCGTGGTCGGGACGGTCGTAGACCTCCGGCGGCAACAAGGCCATGGCCGTGCGAACACTATTAACAACCAGCATCGCAGCACCGCTCTCCTGCGCCAGCGGCTCCAGAGACTCGACCAGCGACTCCTCGCACACAAATGCGACGGCGCCCGCATCGAGCGCCATGCTCAAAAACGCGGGCTTAAAGGCAGCACCTTTGCAAAAGAACACGTCACCTGCCGAGACCGCGCGCGAATCAAACGAGCAGCCGGTCACGGCACGCTCGTCAACCTGCTCTGATGCGCGCAGCTCGCCGCACACATCGAGAAGCTTGGCAAGCGTATCGACCGTGGTCACGGTCGCGGAATCCGAATGGTGCATCTTTCACCTTTCTCAGCCATTTGGCAGGGACGGTTTTATAGTAACTGAAACGCACCCACGCAAAAACGGCTCCCGGAGGAGCCGTTACGCGCAGGCGTTCGTAAGCCGAGGCTAGGCAGCCTGAACAGAAGGCTGGCCCTCGTCGATAAAGAAGCGCTTGTACCACACTAGGAACACGAGCGGCGTATAGATCTTGCGCTGGAAATCGCCCTTGCCCGCAAAGTGCAGATCGAGCAGGTGCATGAGCTCGTCGGTATTGAAGAACTCACTTGCCCACGGCGCGGTGAAGTACTCCTTGACATAGTCGTACCACTTTTGCTCGCGCAGCCAGTAGACAATCGGCACCGGGAAGCCCACCTTGGGACGGGTGGCCCACTCATCGGGCAGCGACTTGTTGGCAGCGTGGCGGAGTACCTGTTTGTTGCCGTTCTCGTTGATGCGGTAGCGGTCGGGAATGTGCTCGGCGAACTCCATGACTTTGCGGTCCAGGAAGGGCACGCGCAGCTCCAGCGAGTGCGCCATGCACATCTTGTCGGCCTTGAGCAGAATGTCGCCCGGGAGCCACATGTTCATGTCCAGGTACTGCTTCTTGACCAGTTCGGGCTGACCCTTCACGCGTGCGTAGATGGGTGCAGCGAGCTCGAAGGCGCCGTCGCCGGTGTTGTACTCGGGCTTGAGCACGCCGTCGACCTCGCGCTCCGGCCATACCAGAGCCTGTCCCAGGAACGACTTCTCGGGGATCTCGGCACCCTTGACCAGGAAGTTATGTCCCTTGAAGTACGGCATATGCAGCGCCAGGTTACCGAGCGCGCGACGGACGGGCAGCGGCACCATCTTTTTGTACTTGCGCACCGGGACCGTATCCTCGTAGTAGGCGTAGCCGCCAAAGAGTTCGTCGGCGCCTTCGCCCGAAAGCACGACGGTAACGTCCTTGCGGGCCATCTCGGCCAAGAACCACAGCGGCACGGAAGACAGGTTGGACTGCGGTTCGTCCATGTGATACTGGATGTCCTCGAGCGCAC
Organism: Collinsella sp.; assembly: GCA_019414345.1. Classification (GTDB taxonomy): domain Bacteria; phylum Actinomycetota; class Coriobacteriia; order Coriobacteriales; family Coriobacteriaceae; genus Collinsella. The sequence goes on along the minus strand of DXMF01000022.1, from coordinate 111,563 downwards.
CGAAGAACTCGTCGGCGGTAATCATCTTGCGAACGTTCTCGACGCCGAGCTTATCGGAAAGCTCCTTGGCGTAGTTGGTCTCGTTAAAGTTCTTGTAGTCAAAGCCCACCGAGAAGGTCTTGTCGGGCATGAGGCAAGCGGCGATGTAGCTAGAGTCGACGCCACCGGAGAGGAACGACGCGACCTTGACGTCGGCGATGCGATGGGCCTCGACGCTCTCGTGCACGACCTCATCCAGCTCGTCGACGTACTCCTCGAACGGCTTCTCGACGGCAGAGTAATCGCAATCCCAGTAGCGCTCGATGTTCATCTTGCCGGTCGGGATATCGACGGTAAAGTAATGCGCCGGCGGCAGCTTGTAGACACCCTCGAAGAAGGTCTCCTCGGTTGCCGAATACTGCAGCGTCATGTACGGACGCAGGGCCTTTTTGTTGACCGCCTTGTGGAAGTGCGGGTAGTCCAGGAAGCTCTTGATCTCGGAACCGAAGAGCACGCCCGGAGCGCCGTCGCCCGCATCGGCCATGGGATAGTAGTAGAGCGGCTTGATGCCAAAGATATCGCGGGCGCCAAAAAGCTTATTCTTCTTCTTGTCCCAGATGACGAAGGCGTACATACCGCGCAAGCGATCGAGTACTGCCTCGCCCCACTCCTCGTAGCCGTGCAGGAGGCTCTCGGTGTCGGCGCCGCAGTGGAACTTGTAGCCCTTGGCCTCGAGCTCGGAACGGAGTTCTTGGAAGTTGTAGATCTCGCCGTTGAAGACAATGACGACGCTACCGTCCTCATTGGCCATGGGCTGAGCGCCGGCCTCGGTCAGGTCGAGGATCGACAAGCGGCGGAAGCCGAGGGCAACGCGGCCGTCGATAAACTGGCCGCCCATGTCGGGACCACGATGGACGATGCGGTCCATCATCTTGGTGAGCACCTCGGATTGGTTATCCGTCCCACCGACAAAACCGACAAAACCGCACATATACTATCCCCTCTGCTGTTGCTGGGTATCAAATCGAATCAGTAGCTTTTGAGTATACCCGAGGGCGTAAAGAGGGGCGGAATGTTCAGGCAATCTCAACTGAATCAGCTCCGCGCCGACACGCGACGGTTACCTTTAATGGATATGAGATGAATGAGGCGATTGTTTTGCTATACTCTCTCCGCACGGGCGATTGGCGCAACGGTTAGCGCAGGTGCTTTACACGCACAAGGCTGGGGGTTCGAATCCCTCATCGCCCACCATTGAATTGGAAACGGTCCTCGCAAGGGGACCGTTTTTGTTTGAGCCCAGCGCATGGGATTCGAACCCGACAGGGTGCGAAGCTGAGGAAACGCGAAGCGTTTTCCAGCGCAGCACGCGAGGGCCGCAGGCCCGAAGCGAAAGCGGGCGGCGTCAGCCGCACGCGACATCCCTCATCGCCCACCACTGATTTGATAGGCTCCCAGCTATGGGGGCCTTTCTTTTTTGGGCCCATCGCAGGGGGATTCGAACCCGCAAGGGTGCGGAGCTGAGGAAACGCGAAACGTTTTCCAGCGTAGCACGCGAAGAGCGGAGCGACGAAGCGGGGCGCGGGCGGCGCCAGCCGCACGCGGACATCCCTCATCGCCCACCACTGAATTGTCAGGCCTCCAGCGATGGAGGCCTTTCTTTTTTTCAGGCCCAGCGCATGGGATTCGAACCCACCAGCACGTCTGTCACAAAGGCCGTGGCCAGAAAATGGCAAAAATGAGTACTGCTACCTTGCTTACAACATATCAGAAGATAATATTTGCTTAAGTTACGCAACATATGTCCATTATAAGGACTAACAATTGGATCAAAATCGTACATTCATCGCCATTTCGACTAGCTATCTGGCCTTATTAGTCCAAAATTGCTGCTACCAAATCGGTAACAGTACTCATATTTGATGTTTTTTGACCAGCAGGTCTCCCCGCCTTAGCAAATCTAAGGCAAAACGGGCTCCAGACCGCTGAATCATGCCACATAGGGCACGTCCGCAGTCCGGAACCCGGTCAAAGTTAAGTTATTTCGCTGTGTTAGGCCAAAACGTCCGACAGGATCTCGATCAGACTGTCCACGTCGGATTCCTCGCAGACGAGCGGCGGCAGGAAACGCAGCGTATGGGCACCCGTAGCGTTAATCACGGCACCAGCCCCCAATGCACGGGCCACAACGTCGTGTGCATCACCCACAGTATCGTCCAGATCGCAGCCGAGCATCAAGCCGCGGCCACGCACCTCGGTCACGTTCGGCAGCTTGGCGAGCTTTGCCTCCATATAGGCGCCTACCTTGGCAACATGGTCGGCATAATCGCCGTGCACGAGCGCGGAGAGCGTCGCGGCACACGCCGCGACGGCCAAGCAGCTACCGCCAAAGGTCGAGCCGTGGTCGCCCGGCTTAAACACGTCGGCAATCTCCTTCTTTGCTACGACGGCACCCATGGGCACGCCATCAGCAATGCCCTTGGCAAGGCTCATGATGTCGGGTTCCACGCCATAGGTTTGGAATGCAAACGGCTTGCCGGAGCGGAAGATGCCGCACTGGACCTCGTCGGCGATAAGCACGGCGCCCACTTCGTGTGCCAGGTCGCGCGCTGCCGCCATAAACTCCTCGGTCATGGGGTGCACACCGCTCTCGCCCTGAATCGGCTCGAGCATCACGGCACAAATTTCGCCCCCCAGCTGTTTAAAGATCGCACGCAGTTCATCGATATCGTTGGGCGTGCAGGCCACAAAGCCACCCGGCAGCGGGCGGAAACTATCCTGCAGCCAATCCTGCATGGTGGCGGCAATGGTCTCGAGCGTACGGCCGTGGAAGCCGCCGCGCATGCACACGATAGCGTTGCCGCCGTTACCGGCACGCTTGGCGTACAGGCGCGCGAGCTTCATCGAGCCCTCGTTGGCCTCGGCGCCGGAATTGGCAAAAAACGTCTCCCACACCTGCTCGCCCGCAGCCGGGGCACCAAGAGCAGCTGCCGTGGCCTCATCGCCGGCGGCAATGGCACCGGCAAGCACGCGCGCACCATCTACGTCGTCGTTAGCAAGCTTGGACAGCAGCGCCGCGACCTGTCCGCGCTGCTCGATGTAGAAGTAATTGGAGACATGCATGAGCTTTTTGGTCTGTGCCTCGAGCGCCGAGAGCACAGCCGGGTCGCCATGACCTAGGCTGCACACGCCGATGCCGGCAAGAAAGTCGAGGTACTCACGACCATCGTCGCCGGTGAGTTTCATGCCGTGGCCCTCGACAAACTCGACCGGAGAGCGGCCAAAGGTATGCATAACGTAATGGGATTCAAGCGATTGCTGAGCTGCAAGTGACATGGGATGCCTTTCGTTGAGCGCCGGACGGCGCAGGCCTATGGGTGCAGGAATGGGGCGGCTGCGGGTCAGTTAGACCGTCTGAAGCTTCTCGACCTCGTCGAGGTTCTCGGTCAGACGCGCAGCAAACGTCGAAAGCGGATGCGGATGCGTATCGAACTCGTAAGCCGTCTCGGTGGAGTGGATCACGGTACCGACGCCGGCGTCGGTCAGCAGCTCCAGCAGCAGCGAATGCGGCGTGGTACCGTTGATGATGTGAGCGCGAAATACGCCTCCGGCAAGCGCATCGACGGCAGCACGCAGCTTGGGAATCATGCCCTTATCGACCTCGCCGCCGTAGAGCATCTCGTTAACCTCGTCGAGCGTCAGGTTGGAAATGAGCGAATCCTTGTCGCTAAAGTCCTTGTACAGGCCGTCGACATCGGTCAAAAAGATCACCTTATGCGCATGGAGCGCCGCCGCAACGGCACCGGCGGCGGTATCGGCGTTGATGTTGAAGAAACCGCCGTCCTCCCCCGCCGCGACGGTAGCGATGACGGGGATGTACTCGCTATCGAGTAAGCGCTCGATATAGTCGGTGTTAACGTGCGTCACTTTGCCCACTCGACCGAGCTCGGGGTCGAGCGGCTCGGCGATGAGCGTGCCGGCATCGCTGCCCGACACGCCCACGGCCAGGTTGCCGTGGTGGTTGATGGCAGCAACCAGCTCCTGGTTGACCTTGCCGCCCAGTACCTCGCGCACGATATCCATGGTCGCCGGCGTGGTCACGCGCTGGCCGTTCTTAAACTCGACGGGAATATCGTAATGGCTCAGCGCCTCGTTGATAGCCTTGCCGCCACCATGCACGATGACGGGACGCATACCGATGATCTTGAGCAGGACGATGTCGCTCATCACGTCGCGGCGCAGCTGCTCGTCGACCATGGCGGCTCCGCCATATTTGATAACAACCGTCTTGCCGGTCAGGTTCTTAATCCACGGCAGCGCTTCGAACAGCAGCTGCGCGGTTGCTTCGTTGGATTCGCTCGAACGACAATCGCGTGCGAATTTCATAGTCTGCCTCGTCTTTCGTATCGTTATCGCGCCGTGCTCCGCTGTCCGCAATCGCGGCAAGATGCGCAGCGTGCCTGGAATCTAGGAACGGTAGTCGCCGTTGATGGAGATGTACTCATGCGTGAGGTCGCAGGTCCACACGGTCGTTGCCGCGTCGCCTGCGCCCAGGTCGGCCGAGATCACGATCTCGGGCGCCTCAAAACGTCGTAGAGCCTCGTCCTCGTCAAAGGGAACAGTCAGACCGTCGCGACAGACAGGCATGCCCATCATGTCGATGGAAACGTCTTCCTGATTAAACTTCACGCCGCACTTGCCAAGCGCCATGGCAACGCGGCCCCAGTTGCAGTCGTGGCCGGCGATGCAGGTCTTAACGAGCGGCGAGTTGGCAACGGCACGGGCGGCGATATCGGCCTCCTCGTCGTTAGCGGCGCCGGTAACGTTGACCGTAACAAGCTTGGATGCGCCCTCACCATCGGCGGCGATATTGCGCGCCAGGCTCTCGCACACCTCGTGCACGACAAATGCCAACTCGTCAAAGGCATTGGAGCCCTCAACGATAGGCTCGGCATCTGCGGCAGCGGCGCCGGAGGCAAGCATGATGCAGGTGTCGTTGGTCGAGGTGTCGGAATCGACCGTTACCTTGTTAAAGGTCTGCTTGACGGTCGAGAGCAGCAGGGCATGAAGTGCCGCAGGCTCGACGGGGGCATCGGTGGTGATAACTGCGATCATGGTGGCCATGTTGGGCATGATCATACCCGAGCCCTTGCACATTCCGCCTACCGTATAGACATTGCCCGCATGACCCGCAGCCTCACTGACGTAGGATACGGCGTACTCCTTGGAGTGCGTGTCGGTCGTCATGATGGCGCGAGCGGCATCGGCGCCACCGTGGGCGGAGAGCGCCTCGTAGGCAGCAGGAATGGCGGTCTCAAACGTGTCGATCGACAGAATCTGGCCAATCACACCCGTGGAGGCAACCAGAATCTGCTGGGGCTCGCAGCCGATGACCTGCGAGGCGATGTTGCACGTCTCGCGCGCGCAGGCAAGGCCCGTCTCGCCCGTGGCGGCATTCGCGTTGCCGGAGTTGATTGAAACGCCGGCGATGATGCCATAGCCCTTGCCCACACCGCCCAGGTTGGCGCGGCTCACCTGCACAGGCGCTGCGCAAAAGCGATTGGTCGTAAACACGCCGGCACCGGGACAGGGTTTATCGGGCACGACGAGCGCGTAATCCAAGCGCTCGGGATTCTTGCGAAAACCCGCATGAATACCCGCGGCCTTAAAGCCGGCCGCTACCGTAATGCCACCCTCGACGGCACGAATCTTGATATCGAACTGCTCTGTATTCATCGTCCTTACGACTCCTTATATCAAACAAAAAACGGACATCGGTTGGTGCGCCATGCCAGTCGTGATCATGAGACCAGCTTAAGAGTGGCGCCCCACTCGATGCCCGACTACCAAATCGTTAACAATCGAATGTGCTACACCGGGCACGCCACTGTGGGCAAGCCTCGTCGCTCGTCATAGCCAAAGACGATATTGGCGCACTGGACCGCTTGGCCCGCAGCGCCCTTGCACAGATTGTCGATGGCGCCCGTCGCCACCAGCACGCCCGCGCGCTTGTTGAGCGCGAGGCCAATCTGGGCAGCGTTGGTGCCGACGACCGAAGCCGTCTTGGGCTGCTGGCCGGCATCGAGCACGCGCACAAAAGTGCGACCGGCGTAGAACTGCTTGTAATGGTCGACGACATCCTCAAGAGCCAGCGTGTCGAGAGCCTGCGGCGCGAGCGGCAGCGTCACCGTGGAGAGCAGACTGCGCTTGAGCGGTGCCAGGTGCGGGGTAAAGACGACGCGATCGGTCAGGCCAAGGATTTGCTCAATCTCGGGCGTGTGGCGATGCTTGCCCACGCCGTATGCTTCCAAATTCTCGTCGGCGCTGCAAAAATGCGTACGAGCGTTGCAGGACTTGCCGGCACCCGTCACACCGCTGATGGCATCGACAATCACGGGGCCGTTCTCGGCCACCCAGCCCGCGCGCACGGCGGGCGCGGCGGCAAGGCTCGTTGCGGTGGGATAGCAACCGGCGCAGGCGACCAGCACGGGTTTGCCGTCGGCATGGTCGGATGCGGCGGTCTCCAAGTCCTGGCAGAACAGCTCGGGCAGACCGAAGGCACGGGTCTTGAGCAGCTCGGGGCTCGTATGCTCGGCGGCATACCAAGCCTCAAAAACGGACGCGTCGTTCAGACGGTAGTCGGCCGAAAGATCAAAGCAGGAGACGCCCGATGCAAGCAGCGCGGGCACCTGTGCCATGGCAGCCGTGTGCGGCACGGCCAAAAAGACCGCGTCGCAGTTCTTGAGCTCAGGGGCATCATGCGTCGTAAAGACAAGATCGCTTACGCCGGTGAAGCTCGGGTACACCGCAGACAACGGCTGGCCGGCATCGGCGTTGGACGTAATGGCAGCAAGTTCAAACTCGGGATGGCCGAGGACGAGGCGAATGAGCTCGGCTCCGGCATATCCAGCCGCGCCGACGATTCCAACCTTCAAAGACATATCAGACTCCTTGTCTGCGATTTATGCACCGATGCGCATTTCGCAGCAGTCGTTATGAAGTGGGTTGAAACTTTAGCACCAAAAGATGCATGAATACGTAAATGGCTTGCATATTCATGCATTGAAACATTCCCGACACATTCGCTTGAAGGAATTGACAAATGGAGCGGGCCCCGTATTGACCGGCGCTCCTAACGGCGCCGGGCAATACGGGGCCCGCCCATGCGAAAACCAAGTTGTTAGGATGAGCCAGCTGGCTAGAGCTCGACCGGCACCCATTCGTCGTGATTGCAGATAAAAGCCTCGGGATCCTCGACGCTAAAGAAGACGAGCGTGGGGTCGTTAGGCCCCTCATAGTGCTCGCCCAGGTGCTCTAGATGCTTCCACCCGGCTTCGCGCATTTCGCCTAAAGCCCGGTCATCCAAGCCGGCACGCCCGCGCAAGATGAGCCAGCCATGGCCCGGCCACCAACTCGTGGCCTCAAAGCGCTGGTTTTGCAGCAGCTCTTGCCACACATCTTTGGTGCGCGCTGTTACAAACCACAGCTTGCCATCCTGGATCTGCGCAAACGAAAACGGACGCACATGAGGCTGTCCGTCAACGCTCGTCGCCAAATACCATGCCGGCACCGACGTCAGATACTCCAACACCGTATTCAATCCGTCCATGTGTCCTCCTGGCGCTAGCTAATTCGGAACGGGTAGTTAATTTGAGACGCGCTAGAGCTCCAGGCGCTCCTCGCTGCCGTCGATATCACAGAAGCGCGCGGCAATGTTGCGGACCGAAAAGAAAGCAAGGCGGCCGTCGTTGGCACTCTCGTGTTCCTCGCCAATGCCCACCATGTGCTTAAAACCCGCTTGACGCACCTTGTCGCTCGCAACTGCGTCGTCCTCAAGTGCGGCTTCGCCGGTCAATACGATCCAACATTCCCCCGGCTTCCAGCCCGAGAGCTCAAACTTGGGATTCGCACTCAGCTCCGCCCACACGTCCTTGTCGCGCGACGTGCAAAACCACAACTTACCGTCATCGACCATGGCAAAAGAAAACGGCCTCACACGAGGCTGATGCCCGTCGGCCACATCGGTCGTGGCCAGATACCACGCCGGAATGCGCCTGAGATATGAACAGGCGCGCTCAAGCTGAGCCGTGCGATCGTTGTCGGTCATAGGGACCCCTTTCTTGCGCTCGAATCGCGCCTAAACAAGTTGAAGGTTGATGACGATGACACAGATGAGCAGCAGCGCCGTCACCACCGCAGCCAGCGCATCCCCGCGGCGAAATGCAAGCGCATGCAGGCGCGTGCGGCCCTGCTCACCGTGATAGCAGCGTGCATCCATGGCAGCAGACAGCGTCTCGGCATGGCGGAAAACGCCCGTGAACAGCGGAATCGCCACACTGCCGAGCATACGCACGCCGCCGAGCGGACCTCCCGTCACGCGTGCACCGCGGCTTGCCTGCGCATCGGCCGTCTGCTTCATCTCGGTGGCAAACTGCGGCATAAAGCGTAGCGCGATACCCATGATCATGCCGAGCTCGTGCGCAGGAAGTCCCACACGCGCAAACGGCGCGAGCAGGCGCTCAAAGCCCGCGGTGAGGTCGAGCGTGGGCGTGGTGAGCGTAATGGCGCTCATGCCGGACATCATCAACGTCAGGCGGCACGCCATAAAGGCGGCAGAACGCAGTGAGCCCTCGCTTATCTGCAGAAAGCCGAGCTGCCACAGGATGCGCCCACTCTGATCGGTAAACAAGTTGAGCACCGCGACCACGACGACGATTGCCAGCAGCGGTGCCATCGATGATAGGACCCGGCGCAACGGCACCCGGGACACGGCATAGATCAGCACGACGAAAATTGCGACCGGGGCCAGTCCGCGGAAGCCGCCGACGGTCAGCGTCGTGATCAAAAACACAAAGCCCAGGAGCAGCTTGGTGCGCGGATCCAGGCGATGGATCGCACTATCGCCGGGATAGTAACTGCCAAACGAAAACGCCTCCATTAGCAGCCCTCCTCTCGCGCGACCGTCTTGGATTTAGCAATGTCCGAGACGTTAGAAGAACCGTCTGAGCGACCGATCAGCAAATTTGCCAACTCGTCGGCCAACGACTCAACCGTATAGAGCCCGCCGCAACGCAGCGGCACGCCCGCTTCCGCGAGCGCCAAAGCCATGCGCTGGGCGGCGGGAACGCCCAAGCCGATCGACTTGAGCTCATCGGCATGTGCAAACACCTGCGCGGGGGTTCCCTCGGCAAACACCGCACCTTCGTTCATCACGACGATGCGGTCGCAGCAGTTGGCCAGGTCATCCATACTGTGTGAGACCATGACGACGGTCAGGCCCCCATGGTGAAGTCGATCGATGAGCTCCAGGAAATCACTGCGCGCCGCCGGATCGAGCCCCGCCATGGGTTCATCGAGCACCAGGACTTCGGGCTCCATGGCGAGCACACCGGCGAATGCCACGCGCCGTTGCTGACCGCCCGAAAGCTCGAAGGGACTCTTGTCGCCGACCGTGGAAAGGTCGAGGCCCACGCGCGAGAGCGACGACTCGACGCGACGGTCGACTTCATCTTGCGGCAAGCCAAGGTTGTGCGGGCCAAACGCCACGTCCTGCGTCACGGTTTCGGCAAACAGCTGACGCTCGGGATATTGAAACACCACGCCGACCTTGGCCTTAACCGCGGCGGCGTCTTTCTTGTTTGCCAGGTCGAGCCCCAACGCGTAAACGGAACCCTCCTGGGGGCGAATCAAACCGTTGAGATGCTGGACCAGCGTCGACTTACCCGAACCGGTATGACCTGCTAAGCCCAGGAACTCGCCGCGACGCACCGTCAGCGATACATCGCGCAGCGCCCACGGGCTGCTGGGGTCGTTTCCCCAGAGAGCCTGTTTGCTCGATTTGCCTGCAACGGCCGAGCGCTTATGCCAGCGGCGGCGCTCGCGGGCGCTCAGCGAGTAACTATGCGAGAGGTGCGAAATCTCGATGACGGGCTCCGACGCGGCTGTCCCGTCGGTTGCAGAGGAGGCGTTGTCGAGCACACGAGAATCGGATGCAGAAGGCCGCCCTGCGGTGTCTTCCCCACTCCGGTCGGCATATACCTGCGCAATCTCGGCGACCATATCCGCCTCGCGCACCTGCGCATGAACGGGCACGCCCTTCGCACGAAGCGCCATGCCCAAGCAGCACGACGCCGGCATATCCAGGTTGAGCTCCACGAGCCCATCTACCCGCGTCAGAATCTCCTCGGGCGTACCGAGCATGGCAACGCGCCCCGCCCGAAACACCGCGACACGATCGGCCTCGGCGGCCTCTTCCATAAAGTGCGTAATCATCACGATGGTCATGCCGCGTTCGTGCAGCACGTGACAGGCCTTCATAAGGCCCTTGCGCCCGCGCGGATCGAGCATCGAGGACGCCTCGTCCAAAATGAGCACGCGCGGTTCCATGGCGAGCACACCGGCAAGCGCCACACGCTGCTTTTGACCGCCCGAAAGCGCATGGGTCTCGTGGCGCTCAAAGCCCACCAGGCCCACGCCCTTCAGCGCCTCGCGTACACGCTGCGCAATTTGTGCAGATGGCACGCCAAGGTTTTCGGGACCAAACGCAACGTCATCTTCGACAAGCGTTGCCACCAGCTGGTCATCGGGATTTTGGAATACCATGCCCGCGGTCAAACGAATGTCGTAGACCAGCTCGGGGTCGGACGCATCCATACCGTTGATGCGTACCGTGCCCGCATCAGGCTGCAACAGTGCATTCAGATGCTTGGCAAACGTCGACTTGCCCGACCCATTGCCACCGAGGATGCAGAAAAACTCCCCGTCCTCGATGTTCAGATCGACACCGTCGAGTGCCGACACGGCACCGTCATAGCTAAAGGAAACGCCCCGACACTCAATCATGCGCGGCCTTTGACCTGGTCCTTTTTAGGCGTGATGAGGTTGGAGACTGCCTTGTACACTGCAAGCGTCAATACCGAGTTAAGCACGGTCTTGATAAGGTTGAACGGCAGCACGGCAGGAATCATGAGCGGGGCGATCACATCGACCGAGCCATACCAGAACCATACGCCAATGGTAAGGTTAGCGACCATAGACAGCGCCGTAGCGGCAATGACACCGAACACTAGGCCAATCACGGCACCCTTATAGGTATGCATCTTCTGGTACACGATAGCCGCGGGCAGAATGTAGCCCAGCGTAGCCACCAGGTTCATAAGTGCGCCGACCCAATCGCCCGTGGTAAGCGCATGGATAACAATCGCCATAGCGGCAACAGCAGTACCGGCGCCAGGACCATACGCAAAACCGCACACCATCGCCGGCACCAGCGACGGGTCATACGTCAAAAACGGCGCCGAAGGAAGGATGGGCAGCTGCACGTACATAAACAGGGCGCCCAAGGCACACATCAGCGCCATGGTAACGAGCTGTTTGGTGCTCCACCTATTCGTGTTCTCAAAATGGATATGCTGCGACTGTTCAGACATAAGATCACCTGCCTCTTTCATCCGGACTCTAACCGTTGGTACTGGGATCTCACCAGTTCAGCCGGTATGCGAACCAACGCACACACGGGTCGCGGACTCATCGGCACGAACGCAGGCACCTCGCCTACGCCACGGCACCCCTTTGGCACCGCCCGATTTACCGCCAGTGGGGAATTCCACCCCGCCCTGAAACAGCACTTGCAAGTGTAGCACGAGCAGGTTTTCACGCAAGTATGCCGAGGGTAATTTATGGCGGGGGAAACGCTCTAGAAATGCAGCCGGGACAGAGCAGCGGTTCGACCAGGTTGCTCACCCTCCCCAAAGTAACGCGCTTTTCGCGGTAAAGCCGCGAAACAGCGAAAGGGACACGTATTCCCATCAACCACGTCCTTCTCCGCGAGCCGACCTCAAGGCCGTAAACGTAGGGAATCCGGGGGCGTGACGGGGGCTTCTCTCCGGAACATTCCGCAGGACGCAAAGAGGCTCCGCAGCGCGAAGCGCGATGCGGAGCCTCTTTGCATGTCCGAGGACGTTCCGGAGAGAAGCCCCCGTCACGCCCCCGGATTCCCGGTGGGAGTTCTAGACCTTGTCGGCCTTAGTACATACCGCCGCCCTGCTGACCAGCGGTAGCAGCAGCGATAGCGTCCTCAAGCTGAGTGTTCTTGGGCACATCGGAGACGGTGGCCTCGGTGATGAGAATCAGGCTGGCGACAGAAGCAGCGTTCTGCAGGGTGACGCGGCTAACCTTGACGGGGTCGAGGACGCCCATCTCAATCATGTCGCCCCACTCGCCGTTGGCAGAGTTGAGACCCTGGCCGGCGGGCAGCTCGGCAACCTTGTCGACCACGACAGCGCCCTCAAAGCCAGCGTTCTTGGCGATGGTGGCGACCGGAGCGGTCAGAGCCTTCTTGACGATGTCGACGCCGATCTTCTCCTCGGGGTCGTCGAGCTCAACAGCGTCGAGCGCAGGAGCAGCGTCCATGAAGGCGACGCCGCCGCCAGCGACAATGCCCTCCTCGACAGCAGCGCGGGTAGCCTGCAGGGCGTCCTCGACGCGATGCTTGATCTCCTTGAGCTCGGACTCGGTAGCAGCGCCGACCTTGATGACGGCAACGCCACCGGAGAGCTTGGCCAGGCGCTCCTGGAGCTTCTCGCGGTCGAAGTCAGAGGTGGTGTTCTCCATCTCACCCTTGATCTGAGCGATACGAGCGTCGATGGCCTCCTTGGAGCCAGCGCCGCCGACGACGACGGTGTTGTCCTTGGAGATGGTGACTGACTTAGCGGTACCGAGCATATCTGCGGTGATGTCAGCGACCTTCACGCCCAGCTCGTCCAGGGCAGCCTGGCCACCGGTAAGGACGGCGATGTCCTCGAGGATGCGCTTGCGGCGATCGCCGTAGCCCGGGGCCTTGACGGCGCAGACGTTGAGGGCGCCACGGATCTTGTTGAGGACCAGGGTAGGCAGAGCCTCGCCATCGATGTCCTCAGCGATGATGAGCAGGCCACGGCCAGCGCGCTGAACAGCCTCGAGAACAGGCATGATGTCCTGGACGCTAGAGATCTTCTGGTCGGTGATGAGGATGTACGGATCCTTCATCACGGCCTCCATGCGGTCGTTGTCCGTGACGAAGTAAGCGGAGACGTAGCCCTTGTCGAACTGCATGCCCTCGACGGTGTCGATGGTGATGTCGAACGTCTGGGAATCCTCGACGGTGATGACGCCGTCCTTGCCCACGACCTCCATGGCCTCGGCGATCTTCTCGCCGACCTCGGGGTCACCGGCAGAGATGGTACCGACGGAAGCAATCTGCTCCTTGGTCTCGACCGGCTTAGCCTGCTTCTTCATCTCGGCGACGGCGGCGTTGACGGCCTTGTCGATGCCGCGACGGATGGCCAGCGGGTTGGCGCCAGCGGCGACGTTGCGCAGGCCGTCGTTGACGATGGCCTGAGCGAGCAGGGTTGCGGTGGTGGTGCCGTCGCCCACGGTGTCGTTGGTCTTGGTGGCGACCTCCTTCACCAGCTGAGCGCCCATGTTCTCGATGTTGTCCTCGAGCTCGATCTCCTTAGCGACGGAAACGCCGTCGTTGGTGATGGTCGGGGCGCCGAACGTGCGCTGCAGCGCAACGTAACGGCCCTTGGGGCCCATGGTGACGGTAACGGCGTCGGCCAGAGTGTTGACGCCCTTGGCGAGCTTAGCGCGGGCATCGGTGTTGAACGTAATGTTCTTTGCCATGGTAGGTAATCCTCCAAAAGAAATGTGACTCGCGTCGCCGCTTCCGAGTCCTATGCGGCGGGCGCGTTCAAAGACGAATCAGAGATTCTGACGAGACTAGGCCTCGACGACAGCGTAGATGTCGTCGGCGCGCATCAGCAGATACTTCTCGCCGTCGACCTTGACCTCGTTGCCACCGAACTTACCGTAGATGACAACGTCGCCTTCCTTGACGTCCATGGGGATGCGCTCACCCTTGTCGTTGACCTTGCCGGCGCCAACGGCAACGATGGTGCCGCGCTGCGGCTTCTCCTGAGCGTTGCTGGCGATATACAGACCAGAAGCGGTCTTCTGCTCGGCCTCGTCGGGCTTGACCAGAACACGATCTGCAAGCGGCTTCAAAGACGACATGCTTGTCTCCTCCTTTTTGGGCCGCGTGGTTATGCCACGCGAATTAACCCTTTTTGTTTGCGTACGCGTTGAATGGTACCCACGAATGGCGGGTTATACAACACGGAGTCAAAAAATCTTATTTTTTGGAACTTAGATTTTCTGAATGCCGGGGGATAACTTAGCGGTGGCTCCCGGGGCGGACCGGAGGGCATGAAGTTTACTGCTCTACAGTCCTGCGCAAGACGGAAAGCACATTAAGTGCTTTCCTTTGCGTGCGGAACTCGCGACAAACTTCATGCCCTCCGGTCCGCCCTGGGAGCCAGGTTGACTAACTAGGGCCCGGCATTCAGAAAAGTCAGTGCAGCAAAATGGCGATGCGGATGGAATGCACAAGATAGGGGGCACGTTGTTGGGACGCGCTCTTTTAAGTTGCGGTGGAATAGTTCCTGTTTGGGGGCTTGAAGGCCGATTTTAGGGACTATTTCACCGCAACTGAGGGGTGGGATGTGGGGTTAGCGCTCGTAAATCAAGTTGCCTGCCAGGTAGGTGGCTTGGACTTTGTTGGCTTGAAGTTCTTGGGGGTCGATGGTGAGCGGGTTTTGGTCCAGGACTACCAGGTCGGCGTACTTGCCGGGCTCCAGACTGCCGAGGTTTTGCTCGTCGCCCGCTGCATAGGCGCTGCCCAGGGTGTAGTTGCGCAGGGCTGTTGCCGCGTCGATACGCTCACTCGGTAACCAGCCGCCCTCGGGCCAGTGGCTTTTGGGGTCTTGGCGCGTGATAGCCGTGTAGAGCACGTTCATGCTGGTAACGGGCGTGATAGGGCTGTCAGTACCGAAGGCTTGGCGAATGCCGCGCTGCTTATAGGTTGCAAACGGCCACATGATGCGGCTGCGCTCCATGCCCAAATCGCGCTCGGGGCCGCCCGGGTCGAGCGTAATGTGACAGGGCTGACTCGAGGCAATCACGTTGAGCTTGCGCAGGCGGTCGATGTCCTCGGGCAGGAGGTTCTCCAGATGCTCGAGTGTGTTATGGCCGTGCTGGGGCAGGCCGTACAGGTCGGCGGCCTCCTCGAAGATATCCAGCGCGGCATGAATCGCACCGTCGCCGATGACGTGGATACGCACAGTGTGGCCGCGCTCCGCAGCCGCCAGAACCAGCTTACGCATGCGCTCGGCAGGAACTGTCAGACGGCCCTGGTCGCCCGGGAAGCGCGGATTGGTATAGGGCTCGGTGAGATATGCCGTGTGTTCGCTCGACACGCCGTCGAAGAACTGCTTAAAGCCTGGCGCCGAGAGCAGCGCGTTGTTCGCGTAGCGGGTCTGCAGCTCTTCCAAGCGCAACTGGTCATCCAGCAGCGTGGGGAACAGATGGGCTCGGATGCCCAACTTGCCGGCTGCCTGCAGTTTGTCGTAGACATCGTCGCGGATAAAATCGCAGCCCGGCATGGGCATGAGCGACATGTCGCAGATCGAGGTGATGCCCTGCTCGGCCATACGCCTCATTTGATCGGCGTAAGCGCTTGCAATGCGATCCTCCCCCAGCCACTCAAGGCAGCGCGGAAGCAGCTGCATAGCGGCCGCCTCGTGAGCGATACCCGTGAGCTCGCCGTTTGCATCCTTGTCGTAGCTACCACCCGCCGGAGGCTCGCTGTCGCGTGTCACGCCGAGGGCTTCGAGTGCGCGGCTGTTGAGCCACAGCGTGTGCCCGTCGCCCGAATACATAACGCAGGGGCGATCGGGGAATGCCGCATCGAGCGACGCCTTGGTAGGATGCGCGGGCGGGTCCCAACGGTAGTCGCGCCAGCCCTGCGTCACAACCCAAGCGTCATCGGGCAGGTCCTGGGAAAACTCGAGCGCGTGCTGCACCA
Organism: Collinsella sp.; assembly: GCA_019414345.1. Taxonomy (GTDB): domain Bacteria; phylum Actinomycetota; class Coriobacteriia; order Coriobacteriales; family Coriobacteriaceae; genus Collinsella. The sequence continues at coordinate 95,683 of DXMF01000022.1, read as the reverse complement.
GCGCCGCCTCGGACGTGCCCATATCCATGAGCATGTACGGCGAGGAACCGACCGAGGTATGGAAGAAGTGCAGATGAGCGTCATGGAAACCGGGGCAGACAAACTGCTCGCCGTAGTCGATAACCGGCGTGGCGGCGGGAGCGGCGGCGATCACGTCATCGGGCTTGCCGACTGCGACGATACGGTCGCCTGCGATGGCAATCGCCAGCTCGCGGGCAGTATCGATGCCGTCTTGCGCGGTAAAGACGTTCTTGGAGCGGATAATCCGATCGATATGTTGCATGGGCATCCCCATCTCTGGCAGGAAATTCAACACCCCCGAGTGTACTCCCCCGCCCTTGCAACAAAACCCCAAGCGGCAAACGGCAACTTTACCAGCCCTAGCGGCAGGTGGCATACTGGAGAGAGCCTGTACGATTTTGCGATCAACCCAGCAAGGAGCAAATCGACCATGACGAAGACCAAGGCACAGCAGATTATGGCGGCGACCGAGGCTCGTGCGGCTGACGACGTCACCGCAGCCATCAAAGATATCGCTACCGAGTTTGAACCCTATATCATCAAGCAGCGCCGCCACTTCCATAAGCACCCGGAGCTGAGCCTTGCCGAGGAGCGCACGACTTCTGACATCGCCAACCAGCTCGACGCCATGAATATCCCCTACGAGCGTCCCCTTAAGACGGGCCTTGTGGCAACCCTTCGCGGCACCGCGCCCGACGCCTATCGCGAGGACGGCACGCCACGCCGCCGCATCCTGCTGCGCGCCGACATCGACGCCCTGCCCGTCACCGAGCAGACCGGCGAAGAGTTCGCCAGCGTCAACGAGGGCTGCATGCACGCCTGCGGCCACGACTGCCATATCGCCATGATGCTCGGCACGCTGCAAATCCTGCGCCATATGACCGACGACATCCACGGCGAAGTCCGCATCGTCTTCCAGCCCAGCGAGGAAAACGGCCAGGGCGCCAAGCTCATGATCGGCACGGGCGTGCTCGACGGCGTCGATGGTGCCTACGCCGCGCATATCTGGAGCGAGGTTGACGCCGGCACCGTAAGCTGCGAGCCCGGTCCGCGCATGGCCAATACCGACTGGTTCCGCATTGATGTCCGCGGCACCTCGTGCCATGGCGCCATGCCCCAACGCGGCCACGACGCCGTCATGGTTGCCGCCGAGATCGTCAACGCTCTGCAGACCATCGTTTCGCGCGAGATCAGCCCCTACGAGCCGGCTGTCATCACCGTCGGCGAGCTGCACGGCGGCACCGCGCGCAACGTTATCGCCGGCACGGCCTACCTCGCCGGCACAGTGCGCACCTACGGAGATTCGACCCACGAGGAAATGCCGGAGCTCATGCGCCGCATCGTGGAGCATACCGCGGCCGCCTTGGGCGCCGAGGCAGAGCTCACCGACTACACCATCGCCAACTACAAGGTCGAAAACGACGCCGCCTCGAGCGAGCGCTGCCGTCAGGCCGTAATCAAGTGCTTGGGCCCCACCGGTCAAGGCCATTACCGTGGCACGCTTTCGGGCGAGGATTTTTCGGAGTACCTGCGCCGCGTACCGGGCGTGCTCGCCTTTGTAGGTACGCGCAACCCCAAGATTGGCGCCACGTACGCCCAACATTCCTGCTTCTACAAGATCGACGAGACTGTGCTGGCAAAGGGCTCCATGGTGGCCGCCCAGTATGCCATCGACTTTTTGGCCGAGCCCACCCAAGAGGAGCTCGACGGCCCCGCGATCACCGCGGTCGCCGAAACCAACCCCGACTTGGCCGCCAAGTTGCGCTCTGCCAAGGCCACGTCCGCCGAGGCTCGCGATGCTATCCATGATGCCCGCACGGCGCGCCATGCCGCCATCAAGGGCATCCATGATGCACGTGCCGCCGCTCGCCGCGAGGAGAAGCACGACGAGTAGTCGATCCACGACCATCTCGCAGTCATAGCCGCATCGCGATATCAAAGCGGGGGCGGACGCTTCGGCACGTCCGCCCCCGCTTATTTGTCAAGCGCTATTTCTACCGTTTCTACCCCGTCCCCAAATGGCAGGTGGCAGGGTTACTCGTCCTGCGGGTCCTCGTCGGAGCTTGGCGCGGGGTCGGGCTCAGGCGCAGGCTCGGGCTCCGGTTCCGACATGGGCGCGGGGTCGGGCTCAGGCACGGGCGCGGGCTCAGGCTCAGGCTCAGGCACGGGCACGGGCTCGGGCGCGGGCTCGGGCTCGGGCTCGGGCGCAGGCGCCGCAGCGGAATCGGATACGGGCGCTGCGTCGGTGCTAAAACCAGCCGGAGCAGACTTCTTCTCAAACGGCAGCACAAAGGTCAGGACGTCATCCTTATCCTCATCAGCCCATTCAGCTGCATAACGCGCTACCCAATAGCCAACGGCACGATGCTTGAGCATCTTGCCAAAGACCGTAAGGAATACCGTGACAAACGCTGTCAGCACCAAGAACAATACGAGCGTGATGCCACCGCCGGTAACAAGCGCCTCAATAGCCGAAGGACGGTAGTAGTAGCTATACATACCGACAGAGGCAATGGTGCCAAAGACGAACGTCAGGATCCATGTGACAACGTTGGCGACCAGACCCGTCAAAAACTCGGGAAGGAACGAAGCGCAGAACAGCTTGGTCTTGTTGTGCTTAAACGCCGCCCAGACCTTGTCGAGCGAAAACGCGCTCTCGACACGACCGGTCACCGCAAAGTGCATCACGGCAATGTCGGCGAACATCTTAAAGAAGACCCCCAAGACCGCCGTGGCAATCATAGCCAGGACAAGCAGGCCAAGCGAGCCAAACAGCGCTGCCTCGAGTGCATAGGAGCCGTAATACGAATACGAGCCCGCGGCGCCAATTACCACGCTCTCCACCAGCGAAAGCACTACACCGATAACGGGAATGGCAGCGATAACCTCGAGCACGACCGAGATAACGCTCGAAAAGACTCCGAGGCCAAACGACGTGGAACGCATGAGTGGACGATCCATACCGCCATCAACCTTGAGCGACAGATCGCGACCCCACTCAATACCAAAGCCGGAACCACACACGCTCGCAATGCAAGCTGCCAAAAAGCCGATGGCAGCTGCAATGCCGCCAATAACGGGAATAAACAGCACGAGTACCGACACAACACAAATCAGCGCCGGTAAAAAGGCAATCTGGCACACGCGCTGCAGCACGCCCGGAGTCTTGGTCATATCCTCAAACGCCTGAGCCACACAGCCCTTGGACGCATTCGCCACGGGCGGTTGCGGAACAAACTGCTGGGGCTGACCCTGAGGGGCAGAGGCTGCGGCACCGGCATTGGGGGCACCACACGTGCCGCAGAACTTGTCGTTATCGCCCATGGGGGCGCCACACTGCGAGCAGAACATAGAATCATCCCTTCGTATCTTGAACGAATCACTTGGATCGCAAACGATGTCTTTAGCATCATTATTGCCCAATGTGGGGTCAAATACTCAAAGATGACCGATTTGCAAGGTACACGGCGCCGGCAGGCGGTTCGTTGAATACGTCTGCGTTAGTTCGTTCCGCGGAAACCCTTGCCGACGATCTCGGAGCTGTCGACGATCGTGATAAAGGCACCCGGATCGACTTCGCGCGCATAGCGGCGCAGTTGCACGGCCTCGCGACGGCTTAGCACGCTCATGATCACCGTCACGCACTTGCCCGAGAAAGCACCGTAGCCGCGGCTGATAGTCGCCGTACGGTTGAGATGCTTGACGATAAACTCCTCGACCTTAAGGGGCTCGGAGCAAATGACCGTGCAGACTTTGCGCAGGTGGATGCTCTCGATGGCTTTGTCGACCACAAGCGTCTTGGCAAACAGGCCGAGCACGCAATACAGACCGACGCGCGGGCCGTACAAGAAGGCCGCGATGGTCACGATGCCGATATCGACCAGCAGCAGCGCACGGCCGATCTCAAGCGTCGTGCGGCGTTTGAGAATCATGGCGAGGATGTCCGTGCCGCCCGTCGAGGCACCAATATCAAAGACGATGGCGCTGCCGAGCGCCGGCAGAATCACGGCAAAGCACAGGTCGAGCCACATATCGCCCGTCATCGAGACATCGGTCGGAATAAAGAGCTCAAACAGCGAAACATAGGCGGACAGCGCAAACGAGGCAAAGACACTCCACAGGATTGCCTTGCGCTCCAAAAAGATAAAGCCCAGAACGACCAGGACCGCATTGATAATCCACATAAAGACGCCGACGGGCAGGGTCGGGAACAGCGTGGACAGAATGACCGACACGCCCGAGGTGCCGCCAAAAGCAAAGTGATTAGGGGTTTTAAACGCGACGATGGCAAAGGCCGTGAGGATCAGGCCCAAATTGAGCTCGGCAAAAAAGCGCGGAAAGCCCGGCTCCTGACTGCGCTTGCGACCAGCGCGCTCGCCCCGCTCGATAACATCGCGATCGACCACGCGCTCCATCGGCACTACGGGAGGACGATGCACCTCCTCGGCAGCACGCGACGCCGCCTCTGCCGCAGCGGCCTCAATCGCCCATGCCTTGCTTTCTGTTTCGTGCTCGTCGGCCATTACGGCAACCCCTCGTTAACAATTTGGAAACAATGCGCCCATTAGAGTAACGCGGAACGTGGGGATTGCAACCCTTAGTTAGACGAGCGGTATGACTATATCGGGAGCGTACAAAAACGGCCGGCCACGCTTTTGCTTGCGCGGTCGGCCGTTTAATGTTTTCGCAGATAAAACCTGCCAAAACAAACCTGTCCCTTTTTGGAAGGTTATTCGTGCTGGCTGGTGCGGTGCTCGTACTCCTCGGGGGTGATGACATCCTCGATGCGCAGGTTGACGCCCGCCACCTCAAGGCCAGTCATCGCGGCAAGGCGCTCGGTGACACGTGCCTTAACATCGTCGAAGATCGCGGGCGCATAGGCGCCGTACTCGATGATGACGGAGATGTTGACGACCACGCGATTATCGTCGGTGACCTCGACCGTCACGCCCTTGGTCAGATTCTCGGCACCAAACTGCTCCTGCACAAAGTGCATGAGGTTACCCTTCATGCCCAGAACGTGCGGAACCTCGCGGGTGGCCATGGCAACGATCTTCTCGATCACGCCGTTGGAATAGGTCAGCGAGTCCTCGGACTCATCCGCTTCCTCGTCGTCCTCATCCGTATCGGACTCGGCCTCGACGAGAGCCTCATCCTCGAGCGTCACATCCTCAGCTTCGGCGACGACCGCCTCGTTCTCCTCGAGCTCGGTATCGGCTACATCGACCTTCGTATTAAAAGCCATGGTTCCTCCTTATGCCTGCCGCGGATGCGACAGTCGAATACATATTAGCGGCCGCTAAACAGACGGCCGAAGAAGTTGACGATCCCGTTCTCGCCGTCGCGAATTTGGCCGATCACAGCGCCGATCAGCACGAAGAATGCAATGACGAGCGTGTCCCACAGGCCCAACGTGAGCACCAACACGGCGAGGATAAAGCCGGCGACGGCGCCGAGCGTGGTGTTGGGATGACGCACAGCATAGCTCCAGACGGCAGCGCCCGTACCCTTGATGAGACCCATAGCCTCGTCAAAATCCGCGGCTGCCGCGTCTTGTAACTCGGTTGCCTCTGCTTTGGAATCAACAGGTTCGCTCGCCGACGTGGCGCTCTGGTCAATCGTCAGGCGCGGCGTACGAGCGGTCTTATCTTGATTGGTATCACTCACCGGAAACCTCCACGGTCTGGACGGTAGTCTTGGACGGCAAAAAACGGACGCGTGCAGTCGTGCCCGGTGTGCCGAGCATGGTATCGCAGGCCTCCTCGATACGCTGCTGCATCGCGGTAGCCAGAGATGCCACGTCCTTATCGTCAAGCGCGATAGCCTCGACCTTAAATCGGACGTGCGAATCGTCGGGGCCTTGGACGCGGGCTTCGACATGCTCGACCATCACGCGGTCGTCGCGCTCGGCAGCAGCCCTGGCGCACGAAGAAAGCGCCGCAAGGGTAACCTCGATATTGCGCTCCCCCGCCGGATGCACGCAGGACGGCTCGCGACGAGCAAACATCAGGCGGAAAAAGCTCAGCAGTACGCCGATCGCCACGACGCCGCCGCATGCCGTCACGACGATGCGCGGCATGGGATCGCGCATCAGCAACATAAAGCGATACGTATACGGCCCCCAAAACTGGCAGACAAGCGTACCCAGCGCCACGATGGTGGCGGCAAGATACACGATCGCTAGGGCTCGTTTGAGTACGCGCACGCGGCGCTCCCTTCAAATCTCGGCTCTCGAAATGCAAAACAGTTCGCATCATTATAAAAGAGCCGGGTCCGGTGCTCTACGCACGCGGATCCGGCTCATCTATTCCACGAGGCTTGCATGCTCGCTTCATTATGCCCAGATATGCACGGCTTAACCCGTGCGGGCGCTACTCCTCCTCGAGGGCAGCGATGACCTCGTCGGTCATGTCCATGGTGCTGTAAACATCCTGGACGTCGTCGAGCTCCTCAAGACGGTCGATGAGGCGCTGGACCTTCTTGGCGTCGGCGCCGGAGACCTCGGTCGGGGTGGTCGGGACCATGGTGGTCTCGGAGCCCTTGACCTGGACGCCCTGCTCCTCGAGCGCCTTGGAGACAGCCATGACCTCGTTGGCAGTAGTCCAGACGATCCACTCCTCGCCGGCGTCCTCGTAGTCTTCGCCACCGGCCTCGGCGATGGCCATCATGAACTCATCCTCGTCACCGGCAGCACCGTTGGCGATCATGGTCTCCTTCTTGGCGTTCTCGTCCAGGATCTCCTTGGCGACGACAATCTGGCCCTTGCGCTCAAACTGGAAGGCGACGGAGCCGGAGGTGCCCAAGTTGCCACCAGCGTGGGAGAAGGCGGAACGGACATCAGCGGCGGTACGGTTGCGGTTGTCGGTCAGGCAGTCGACGTAGACGGCGACACCGGCGGGACCGTAGCCCTCGTACACGATGTTCTCGTAGACGGCAGCATCGGCACCCGAACCAAAAGCCTTGTCGATAGCGGACTTGATCTTGTCCTTAGGCATGGACTGAGCCTTAGCCTTGGCAACGGCAGCGGCGAGGCTGGCGTTGTTCTCGGGCAGCGGGTCACCGCCGAGACGGGCAGCAACGGTGATGTTGCGGCTGAGCTTGGAGAAGAGGGCGGAACGCTTGGCGTCCTGCGCGCCCTTACGATGCTTGGTTGTGGCCCACTTAGAGTGTCCGGACATACGTGTCTCCTATCGGTTTCGACCTAAAGCCCAGCGCAGATGCTCGGGCAATATAAACAAACGTCGTTATGATATACCTACTGGCCTGCGAGATAAACCCCAAAATGAAGGCGTCGTGATGATGCCACCCTTTGGTGCAAAGCAACCTGTCCCCTTTGCACCAAATTAGGACCAGAGGAGGTCGCTGCGGGTGATGGTGGCGCCGATGGCAAAGGGCATGCAGGCGATGACCGGATACAGGTAGCGCATATAGGTCGAGCCGTTGCAGGGGCCGATCAGGCACACAGCGAGCACGCCCAGCAGCGGCACCCAAATGGCCAGCCCGCGCCATGAATGACGACGCAGCAGGTAGACCACCACGGCGATCATAATCCACACATAGGTGGCCGAGCTCATGGCGAGCGAAATAAACGGGATGCGCTGCACCGCCACACGGTACAGATTGATCAGGTGGTCGCACCAGCGCACCACGTTGCTGTCAACCGGATGGAAGTCGAAGTACTTGAGGTTGTCGGGACGCGCCATGATCTCGGCACTACGCGCCGTGCTGTAGACCCAGGCATCGCGCGCGCTCGGATAAAAGTAGCCGTAATAGTTATTGATGAGCGCCGAGATATAGCACTCGGGATCCTTTTTGAACATCTGCGCCCAGACCTCAAAATAGGCCTTGATGTCCTCCTGCGAGGCGTACTCGTTAAAGCAGTTCTTGACGGCATCCGACTTATCCGGGTTGTAACGGCGGCCCAGATTCTCGTACTTGAGCACCCGGTCGATCACGGCGCGCTCCTCATCGGTCACCAAGCCGTCGCAAGGAGCCTCCACGATGGTGCCGTCCTCCTTTACCGTGGGGTTGACGCCCGAGTTGAGGCCGTCGTGCTTTTGGACGAAACGAGCCGTCTGTTGGAACGGAATCGAGAGGATTTCGCGCTTGGAACCAGGCGTGATGTCGTGCGCCGGCATAAAGACCTTGGTGAAGTACATATTAGAGGCAAGGCAGAGTGCAAGCACCGCGAGGACGCCAACCCAGCGGAAGCGCGGCGTGGCGCATGAGACCGCGGTGCCCGTCTGCTTAGCCGCACGACGGGCGACATGTACATCCCATGCGCAAAACGCCGCCGCAATCACGCAGGCCGCCAACGGAAAGACCAGACCGCCATTGCGCAAAAACGTGGAACCCATGGCAGCCAGCGCAAGCAACAGCCAGTCGTGGCGCGCAAAGAGCACGGGCCTCTGTTCGCCCGCACGCTCGGCATTGGCATCACGACGGGGCAAGCCACATGCCACGAGCTTGACGGTCTGTACCAGCAGCACCAAAAACGCGTCGGCAAAGAGCACGTCTTTGGTGAGCAACGCCGCGTAGTTAGAGAACATCGGCATAAACGCAAAGAACAGCAGGATCGCACCGCGAACCGGCAGGCTCACGCCCAGTTTGCGCAGCGACGAAATGGAATAGGCCATGCAGGCAGCCGTGATGACAAATTGAGCGCAAGTATAGATGATGAGGCCCGCGTTAGCGCTGTTGAACAGCGAAAGCCCCAGTTGAACGCACGAGCCGATAATGGCCGTGTGCACTACGGGATGATGCCCGTTGAGCAGCACGTTGGGGTTGAGTAGGCGCAGGTAGTCGCTCGTGCCGTTGGGATAGTTGAACCACTGGCGAATCTGCGCGCCCGTATCTCCCATAAAAAGGCCAGGCAGCGAAGCGATGAGCGTGGGCGCCCAGGCGATCATAAGCACCAGGAAGGGCCCGGCAAAGGGATGGACCGAGAGCACGGCGTGAGCCACACGCCATATACGGCCAAAGTGCGCCTCGGAAAACGGGATGCGCCGAGAGCTCAGCCAATCTAGACACTCAAAAGCCAGATAGAAGGCCACGATCGCTAGGAGCATCCAGCCCGTGCCGCCAATCCAGGCGCAGATGATGCGGGCCTTGTCGCCAAGAACAATCTCGGCCGAGTCGGTGAGATCGTAGCTGCGGCCGAACACCATGCAGATGGCGAAAAACAGCGACGGCAGAATGATCGACGGACGCCAGGTGTCGCCACGGCCAAAGAACACGTAGCGAAACGGCAAGGTGAGCAAGCAGGCAAGCGCAAGCAGCATGACCGCGTCGGTATGGCCGGCAAACGAGAGGAGCACCTCGTAGCACACGTACAGCATGCCCGAGGCTTTGGGGTCAATCGCCAAGACTGCGTTGCTCGACACCGGGGCGGGATCGATGGAAAACGCTGTGGTCGCCAACAGCGCGAGCAAAAATGCGATGAGCGTCTGCTTGGCGGGGTAGCGCTTAAACCAGACGATGCGGGCAGCGTCGCGCGCAGCCGTTGTGGAGAGATCGGAATCCTTCACAGTCCGAAAGCCTTTCTAGAAACCTGCCAAAAAGGGACAGGTTTATTTTGGCAGGTTTTATCTGGGGAAACGTTACGGTTCTGTCATCGTTGCCCAGCGAACCACCACAAAGGTGCCTGTCCCCTTTGTGGTGGTTTTGGTTAGGCGTCGAGGTAGACGCGCTGGGGCTGGTTGCGGCGACGGGCAAAGATGATGAGCGCCAGGCCCGCGATTACGAGCGGCAGGCTCAGCAGCTGACCCATCGTGATGACGCCGCCCAGCAGATAGCCCAGCTGGGCATCGGGCACGCGCACGAACTCGACGAGGAAGCGGACGATGCCGTAACCCATCACAAACACGCCCATAAACGTGCCCTGGGGCAGCAACGGCTTTTTGCGGCTGAGCACCTGCAGGATGCAGAAGAGCACAATGCCCTCAAGAAATGCCTCGTAGAGTTGGGAGGGGTGACGCGGCATATCGCCCGCAGTCCCGCCAAAGACCACACCCCAGGGCAGATCGGTCGGCTTGCCCCACAGCTCACCGTTGACAAAGTTGGCACAACGGCCCAGACACAAGGCCAGCGGCGCGCCGATGACAGCAAGGTCTGCCAGAGTCCATGCGTCGAGCTTATACATGCGGCAAACGATGATGCCGCCGATAATGCCGCCGACCAGGCCACCGTGGAAGCTCATGCCGCCTTCGTTGGTGGCAAAGATCTCGAGCGGATGTGCCCAGTAGTAGCCGTCGCCGTAAAAGATGACGTAGAACAGGCGGGCGCCGATGATAAGGCCAAAGACCACACCGACCACGACGCTCGTCAGGTCGTCAATCGTGATGCTAAAGCCCCAGCGACGCTGCGTGCGATACATGACGACCGCCGTGAGCAGAGCTCCGACCACATAGGCCAGACCATACCAGTAAATCGTGATGGGCCCCGCCGAAATCGCGACGGGATCAAGCATATGGTAGAAGTCGTTGAGCATGTCGACCCTCCTACTCCCTACATACAAATGCGGCCGCGGGCCTTGCGCTCGCAGCCGCATATTTGGGCGTAACGTCTATGCGGAGTATGCCGTCCGCAGCTTTCGCATCTTAGAACGGCGCGTACTCGTCGTACAGGTCGTCGGTCTCGCCGGAGGCATTAACCTGCTCGACACGGGTAACGCCGGGCACATGCTCCTTGAGGATACGCTCGATACCCATGGACAGGGTCAGCGCGCTCATAGGGCAGCCGGCGCAGGCACCCTGCAGCTCCAGTTTGACGACGCCCTCGTCGTCAACACCCACATACTCCATATCGCCGCCGTCAGCCTGCAGGTTGGGGCGGATCTCCTCAAGAACCTTCTTAAGCAGCTCTTCGTTAACAGCCACAGGGGCTCCTTTCTCACAATAACGCGGGCACGCCCGCGGACAGGGGCTATGTTACTACAGCCATGTACCCGCTCACGAGCCATCCATGCGCGCGGACACGACTTTCACGAGCAGCCAATTTGGGACGGGGCTCTTTTAGCTGCGTTCGTCGTCAGATAGTGACAACGCATATTACTGCCGAGCCTGTCCCCCGGTACCAATCTGGACATCGACGATAACCTGGCGGTAGCTGATGCCACAGGAGTCGAGGATGCGGCGGCTGATGCGTCCATCATCGGTGTCGGCGTACTTGTTGTCCAGGTAGACAACCTCGCCCACGCCCACCTGCGCCAAAATCTTGGCGCAGTCGTGGCACGGGAACAGCGTGACGTAGACCGTGGAACCCTCAAGATCTTTGAGCGAGCCACGGTAGTTGAGCACGGCGTTGGCCTCGGCATGGACCACGTAGTTGTGCTTGTCCTGCAGCGGGTCGTCGCTCGTACCCCACGGGAAAAAGTCGTCGTTGAGCGCCGAGGGCGTACCGTTGTAGCCCACCGAAAGGATGCGGTGGTTGGTGCTGGCGATGCACGCACCCACCTGCGTGTTGGGGTCCTTGCTGCGGCGCTGCGCGGCGATGGCCACGCTCATAAAGAACTCGTCCCAGCTAATGACGTCCAGGCGCTTGCCTGACGAAGTTTGATGAAGATCGTCCGACATGGCAGACACCTCCGTAATCGCAATAGTTTGACCCATTGTAGCAGGTGAAAGGTGGAGGCGTTTGTCCCACCGGCGCCCTCACTTTTACACGCGGCGGGGCTTTTGGTTGATGCGGTAGAGCTCGGCGAGTCCTCGCAACGTCAGCGTGTCGTCGACCGTCAGACTGTGACCGACCAGCGACGCGAGCGCCTCGGCGTCGTCGCCGGTAATGACGATGGGCACGTCGCCCTCCCCCGCGGCCTTGGTCGCGCGCATCTCGGCAAGCACCATGTCGAGCATGCCGTCGATGCGGGCTACCTCGCCCAGAACCACGCCCGAACGCATGGCCTCGCGCGTGTTGCGGCCGATGACGTGCGTGGGTGCCGAGGGCTCGACCTGCGGCAGACGCGCCGCAGCAGCCGAAAGCGAGCGGGCGCCAAGCGCCAGACCCGGTGCGATGACGCCGCCCACAAAGGTGCCGCGCGCGTCGATGACCTCGATATTGGTCGTGGTACCCAAGTCGATCACGATGCAGGGAGAGCCGTAGACGGCGCGTGCCGCCACAGCGTCGGCGATGCGGTCGGGGCCGATCTCGGCCGGGTCGTCGTAGTGAACGGGCATGCCGGTCTTGAGGCCCGGCCCCACGGTGAGCACGCGTCCCGTGCATGTACGGGAAAGCGCCGTCTTCCACGGGCGCTCGAGCGCCGGCACCACGCAGCTCAGCACGGCAGCCGTGGGCACAAGTGCGCCCGGCATGCCCGCATCGGCCGCCAGCGCGGCCATGACTTGAGCGAGACGCATGCGCGCCTCGTCTGCTGTGATGCTCGACGGCGTGGTGATCTCGCACGTCGCGAGCGGGCGCTCCTGCGCCGCGGCCGAATCCTCGGCAAACAGGCCAAAGCGAATGAACGTGTTACCCACGTCGACCGTCAATATATATGCGCACCCATTAAGCATTGTCGGCGCTCCTTTCGTCTGCCCAGCAGTATATCGCCTACCTAAACCAGTCATCCCAAAATGACTACCTTGCGGTTATACTGGTGCGCGGTCGTTTGCGAGCTCACGCGGCGGCCCTTGGTAACCCGACTTCCCGCGCCGTATCCGTAGCGGCGCTCCCGGGGGAAGCGGATATACGCAAAGGAGTTCTATATGAGCAATCCCTCGAACCGTGCCTCGATGCGCGGGCAACTCACGCTGCGCGGCGTCGTCATCGGCGTCCTTGGCTGCGTAATCATCACGGCAAGCTCGGCCTACACCGCCCTCAAGATGGGCGCACTCCCCTGGCCGATCGTCTTCGCTGCCGTCATCTCGCTGTTCTTCCTTAAGCTCATGGGCAACGCCAGCCTCAACGAGGCCAACGTCACCCACACCATCATGTCCGCGGGCGCCATGGTCGCCGGCGGCCTGGCATTTACCATCCCGGGCGCCTGGATGCTGGGCTATGCCGACCAGATCAGCTGGCTCGACATGTTTATCGTGGCACTCGCCGGCACCATCCTGGGCCTGCTGGCCACCGCGCTCATCCACCGTCACTTTATCGTGGACGCCGCGTTGGAGTTCCCCACCGGCAACGCCGCAGCTCAGACCCTGCGCGCAACCGAGGCCGGCGGCAAGACCGGCAAGCAGCTCTTTGGCTCCATGGCCATTGCAGGCATCTACAGTGTGCTTCGCGACGCCCTGGGCGTGGTGCCCAGCATGCTGTGCACGCTCAATATCCCCGGCGTGACCTTTGGCATCTACAACTCGCCCATGCTGCTCTCCGTCGGCTTCCTCGTGGGCTTCGCCCCCGTCGCCTTCTGGTTTGCCGGCGCCCTGCTGGGCAACTTTGGCATCATTGTGGGCGGCACCGCTGCCGGTCTGTTCGACGTTGTGACTGCGCAGGGCATCGTCAAGTCCCTGGGTATGGGCCTCATGATGGGCTTTGGCGTCGCCGTCGTCCTCAAGGACATCCTGCCGCAGGTCGCCGGTATCGTCCGCGGTCTTGCCGCCGACAGCTCCACCGACACTGACGAGCAGTCGCTCATCTCGGGCTCCCTTAAGCTCGACGCCGGCATCATCGGCCTGGGCGCTGCCGCCATCGCCGTGATCATCGCCATCGTGCTCGACCTTGGCCCCGTTCCGGCCGTCATCGTCACGCTGTTCACCTTTGTCACCACCATCATGAGCGCGCAGAGCTGCGGCCAGACGGGCATCGACCCCATGGAGATCTTCGGCCTCATCGTCATGCTCATCGTGGCAGCCTTCGCACAGATCGCTCAGGTCAAGCTGTTCTTTATCGCCGGCATCGTGGCCGTGGCGTGCGGCCTTGCGGGCGACGTCATGAACGACTTTAAGGCCGGTGCCGTGCTGGGCACCAACCCGCGAGCACAGTGGGTCGGCCAGGCCATCGGCGGCATCGTGGGCGCCCTGGTCGCCGCCGCCGTCATGGTCGCGCTCGTCACCGCCTATGGTCCGGACGCCTTTGGCCCCGACAAGAGCTTTGTTGCCGCGCAGGCAAGTGTGGTCGCCACCATGGTCTCGGGCATCCCGAGCGTGCCGTGGTTCGTTGGCGGCTTTATCGCCGGCATCGTCATGTACTGGCTCGGCATTCCGGCCATGATGATCGGCCTGGGCGTGTACCTGCCGTTCTACATGTCACTCACGGCATTCCTGGGCTCCTGCGTCAAGCTCGCCTACGACAAGTGGTCCGCCCACCGCGACGCCACCGCTGGTCTTTCTGACGAGGAGAGGGCTGCCAAGGACGCCGCCTTCCAGGAACAGGGCCTGGTTGTCGCCAGCGGCCTGCTCGGCGGCGAGTCCATCGTCGGCGTTATCCTGGCGTTTGTCTCCGTGGGCTTAAGCCTGCTGGGCTAAGCTGAGCAGCTGCTCGACGGCAACCATATTGCCTACGACTTGCCCGGTCGGTAGCTTTTGCGGCTGCCGACCGGGCTTTTTATACCAACGCAAAGAAAGGCCGGCGCGCTGCATTTAACAGCGCGCCGGCCTTATCGTTTGGCTAACGAGACGGTCCCGTTATGAATTGAAGTTCGTTGCAGAAACTACGCTCGAAACGCTACATCTGCTTGCGACGACGATCGCCGAGCGTCACACCCGCGGCAACGAGCGTAATGCCGCCGATGACGAAGACCTCACCTGCAAGCGCGGAGGTATCGCCCGTCTGAGCAAGTGCACCGTCCGTGGCCTTCTTCTTGGCGACAGGAGCCTTTGCGGCAGCCTGCGCAACCTGAGGCTTGGCCTGCGGCTCAGCCTTGGGATGATACTTGTCGTACTCGGCCTGCGCGGCAGCCAGGGCATCCTTGGCATCGCCAAGCTCGGCAAGCGCGGCGGCATAGGCGTCGTTGGCATCGGACAGCTTGGCATCGGCATCGCTCAGAGCAGCCTTGAGACCAGCGGCGGCATCGACGGCGGCCTTATAGCGAGCGTAGGCAGCGTTCAGCTTAACCAGCTTCTCGTTGCCCGTCGTGCCCGCGGCAAGGGATGCCTTATGGTCGACAGCCTCAAGATCGGCCTTGAGTGCCTCATCGCTGGCAAGCTCGGCCTTGGCCTTGACGATCTCGAAGTTCGCATCGACGACGGCTTCGTTGGCGGCCTCGAGCTGCTTCTGGGCATCGGCGACACCGGCGACGGCAGCGTCATAGGCGGCCTTGGCGTCGTCGACCGCCTTCTGGGCACCGGCGAAGCGCTCGAAGGCCTTGTTTGCGGTGGCAAGCTCGTCCTCGGCGGCCTTGGCCTTCGCCTGTGCGTCGGACAGGGTCTGCGTCTTGGCGGCAACTGCCTGCTTGGCGCCCGAAAGAGCGGTCGCGGCGTGCACATCTGCGGCCTGAGCCTTGTCAACGCCGGCCTGGGCAGTGTCGTCGGCCTTCTTGGCATCGTTAAGCGTGCCCTGCTTGTTCGCAAGATCCGTCTTGGCGGCATCGCACTTGGCGGCAAGGTCCTTGACCGAAGCGGTAGCGTTGTCATACGCCTCGTTGGCCTGATCGGACTTTACCTTGGCGGCGTCGCGGGCGCTGCGAGCCTTCGCCTTGTGAGCAGCGGCCTCGGCTGCCTTCGTCTTGCTGTCAGCAAGCGTGGCGTTTGCCTTATCGAGAGCTGCCTGGGCAGTAGCGGCCTCGCCCTTGGCGGCGTCGAGCTTGGTCTGGGGCGTCTTGACGTCGACACCCTTGAGTTTGGCTTCGGCGGCGTCGTATGCCGTCTTTGCGGCGGCGGTGCCGGACTTGGCCTTCTCGTACTCGCCCTTGGCGGTGTTTGCGTTCGTGTCGGCCGCGGTATAGGCGTCATGCGCCGCATCCTGCTTATTTACCGCTGCAAAGTAAGCTTTCTTGGTAGTACCGAAGTTCTTCTGCGCCTCCGCCAGCTTATTCTGCAGCTGCTTCAGCTGCTCCTTCTGCTCCTGCGTGCCGCCTGCGTTGGCGGAATCGATGTAATCGTTGAGGAGCTTCTTGAACTCGGAGACAGTGAAATCAGCCTGAGTGTCATCAGCGCTGTAATCGAAGATGGTTACCTCGGAATCGGTGTTCTTACCGCTACCGGTCGCGATGCCGATGGCTTCCGTGGCGGAATCGATGATGTTGAGATAGTGCGCACACTCATGGTAGATGCTGTTGTAGTTCTGGTAGATGTAATAGGCATCATATCGGTGGCTATCGAGGTCATCGCCATACTGCGCGACGTACTTATCGAATGCCTCCTTCTCCTGTGTGTAGAGGCCGGTGTAGGGCCAACCGAGTGTATCCTCGGTCTCGCCGCCGGTATATGCGCCGCCTCCGCCGGCAAGATTTTCACCGTTATCCCAGTAGCAGCCTGAGTGTCCCCAGATGTTCGATGAATATGATGCATTAAGGGCGGCTGCCACAGTCATGCGGAGGCTGACGCTGAGCGCCGACTGACCGTTCGCCTTGCGGAGGTTGTTCTGGGTGTCGAGGTAAGTCAGGGCGTTGCGCATCTGCTCCAAGGAAAGCGGATTGGTGTCGCGAGACATGTCATGATCGACGTACTGGTCATACCATTCGGCCTTGTCCTCGGCACCGGTCAGCATCGATACGGCGTCCTGGGCGTTCTTTTTCTGCGTGGCTGTGAAATCGCTGCTGTTGCTGATGTAGGCCATAAAGCCGAGCATGCCCTTATTGATGACTTCCTGGTCAACGGTCATGTTGGACTTGAGGTCAACAATCTGCTGCTCAAGAGCCTCAACCTGGGCATTAGCGGCGTCATAAGCCTTTTCCGCGGCATTCGAAGCGGCGCAGGCTGCCTCCCACTCGCTGCGCTTCTGCTTGCGAACTTCGACAAGCTTATCGTACGCGGCCTTCTTGTCTGCTTCGGTCTGCTGGGCCTGCTCGTAT
>DXMF01000022.1:0-78761 GCA_019414345.1 Collinsella sp. | reverse complement strand
CTTCGCGGCGTCACGCTTACTGGCCGCGTCCTTGTACTCCTTGTTTGCCGCATCGTATGCAGACTGGGCAGATGCCACAGCAGCGTTGGCGGCGTTGGCCTTCTCCTGCGCGGCAGCGACGGCAGCCTGGGCGGCCTGCAGATTTGTCTGTGCGGTGGCGTCGGCATCCGTCGCGGCATTGAGCTCCGCCTGCGCGGTCTTGAGCTCACCAGCAGCAGCTTTCTTGGCGGCCTCAAGCGCACTCAGGTCAACACCCGTACCCGAGACGGCAGCATCAAGCGCGGCCTGCGCCTGGTTGAACTTCTGCTGGGCGTTATCGCGCGCGGTGGTTGCGGCTGCGAGAGCAGCGGCAGTCTCCTGCTTCTTGGCCTGGGCGGAAGTCAGAGCGGCCTCGGTATTCTGCTTTTCCTGCTGGGCGCTGGCCTCGGCAGCCTTGGCCTGGTCCAGATTGTCCTGTGCAGTAGTAACGGCCTTATTGGCGTCATCGAGCTTTGCCTGCGCGTCCTCGACAGCCTTCTTGGCGGCCTCGTACTCGTCCATACCCATGGCCTCGAGCTTGGCCTGGGCATCATCGAGGGCCTTCTTGGCCTCATCCTGCTTTGCCTTGGCGTCCTTGAGCGCCTGGGTCTTATCCTCGACACTCTTGTTGGCCTGTTCGAGCTGATCGTTCAGGTCGCCCAGCTTCTTCTGCTGCTGCTCGGTCTTTTCGACGGCGGCTTTGAGCTCGTCAATCTTCTCCTGGAGCGCGGCGACTTCTGCTGCGTTCTGCTCGATTTCGTTGTCGCTCACAGCCTGCGAGGCCTGATTCTTTTGCTGCTGTGCCTGCTTTTGAGACTGGCCCGCCGCGTCGGCCTTCTTCTGAGCCGCATCGTAGGCGGCCTGAGCGTCCTTGAGCTGCTTTGCCGACTCCTCTGCCAGCTGGGCAGCCGTCTTTACGACCGCTTGGTTACCGGCGGCAACGGTGTTCTCTACAGAACTACCCCCCCCTGAACAGAATCGCCGTTATCTGCCGTCGGTGCGGCGATTGCCGCCAGCGGCGACATGAGCGGCTGAGCGATGAGGCCCGCCGTCAAAACGGTTGCGACGGCGCGGTTGGCAACGCCCTTGACGTTGACGGCCTTAGCCCGAGGCTCAAAGTGTTGTGGACTGTAGCTTGCCATGGCTTTCTCCCTTTGACACGGATTTATCCATACGTATCAGACGGTAGCTGTCGATTTTTGAATTCTGTTGCGCAACATTGGCGACCAGCGTATTTTTTGAAATTAGCGCTCTCGTGCTTCACAATTTCGTCACATATGTAGGAGCTGGTGCATCATATTTCTTGCGGGATCGAATTGAGCCTGTGATTTGCATTTGCTCCCGCGTCATCCGCCCTATCGGATTCCGCATCCAACAGACACCCCGCCCGCCACGGTGTAGAGTTAGGACAACGGGCGCGTTGCGCGGACCGCGCTGGAACGAGGTGGACATGGAACTCGACAAACAACAGATCAAGCGACTACGCGAACGCCATCACCGGCGCCACGGCATCCGCCCTGCCCATAGTGAGGCCATGGAGAACGCCACCCGCTTCCTAAAGCGCGCGTTCAACATTCGCGAGGGTCGCGCGCCCTACCACGTGATCCGCAAGCGTTTTGTAAACGGGGCGCGCCTGACTGGCTCCCACCTATGCATCCTCATCATCGCCATGCTCATCGCGAGCATCGGCCTCGATATCGATTCGGACATCGCCATCGTGGGCGCCATGCTCATCTGCCCGCTTATGGGATCGGTCCTTGCCATGGCATATGGCATCGCCACGCTCGACCGCGAGATCACCGTCGAGGCCATTGCCAGCCTCGCACTGCAAATGGCCTTTTGCCTGGTCACGTCCACGCTGTATTTTAAGCTCTCGCCCCTTGGCGCCACCACGGCCGCCATTATCGACAACTCGACGCCCACCGTGTGGGACCTCGCTGTCGCGCTCGCCGGCGGCTTTGCAGGCGGCCTAGGCAACTCACGCGACCAGGAGCCCGCAACGCTCATCGCCGGCGTGGCCGTGGCGACCGCGCTCATGCCGCCCCTGTGCGCGGCGGGCTATGGCATCGCCATCGCAAGCGGGTCGCTGTTTCTCTCGGCGCTTTACGAGTTTGGCATCAACGTCGTCTTTATCGCGCTGGCGGCCGAAGCCGTACTACTTCTTTTGCGCGTGCCGCTCAAGCGCGACCTCAACGGCGACGGCATTGTGACCGCCGAGGAAAATGCCGAGGTCGATGAGCTGTCACACAAGGTGCGCCGCCGCATCATCGTGGGTACGGTGATCTTTGCCATCCCCTGCATCGTCATGACCGCGGGGTCCATTGGCTCGGCACAGGCCGGCGTGCAGGACGGCTACGGCGTCACCGAGACCACGCGTGAGCTCGCCGCGGTGCTACCGGGCTTTAAGGACTACACCGTCGCCGTCGAGACCTCGGCTACCGAAGGCGAGGAGGAGGGTATCGTCGAGCGCGAGATTGTCGCTCACGTGACGACAGGCGAGGCGCTTGGGGCACACGACCGTCACGTCGCTCGCAAGCTCATCGACCTCAACGTGCCCGAGCTCGATCGCGTAGAGTTTGACGTGAAGTGACCTGATATAGGACGCAGTTCATGCCTGCGCCCCGCTCGCTGTTTTATTGCCGTGAATCAACTGTCCACATCGACATCGCCAGACTCCACCATAAACGCCGGTTCGGTGCTCACCAGATAAAAACGGGTCACCTTGGTATCTCTCAATAGGTAGAGCCAACCCTGATCGCGGCGGCGCGAAATATACGCCACGTGGACCGTACCGATTTTTTCGCCGTTTTCCTTCTTTAATATCAGGATGTTGGGGTCATCCGTACGCTTAAACTGCCCGTCTGTGCAGGTTCCGTCTTGGTCGACCAGCTGCCATCGACAGTTGTCCTCCTCAAGAAAAGCCAGGGTTTCCCGACTCGTTTTGTCATCCCGATAGTAACCGTCAATGGTAAAGCCTTCGGAAACGCATTCCTGCATATAGGATGTTTCTCGATTTATAGCAAACTGCCCTGCAGCGCCCAGGAGCACAGCCAGGCAGACCACTGCAAGGGTTATCGAAATAACACGGCGATCCATGTTAGCCCAACCGATAGTTGTTTAACGGAGCGCGTAACATACCCGGAACCTCCGATATCATGGCGAACGTCACCTACGGCCTTCCAGCAATCATATGTTTCCAACATCAAACCATATGACTACAACTCGTTGGAGATAGATTCCATAAACGGACAATGATATACGGCGAACGGCTACACTTATCAATTAACCCAGAGTTATGGAGGCCGTTTTTCGTACTGCAAGATCGCAGTTTTTGGAAGTGCGGTGAAAAATCGAGTTCTGCCGACCAGACCGACTTTTTTAGCAACAAAACCGCAGGTCACAAGAGTTCAAAAGAGCAGTGTGCTCGAAGGTTCGGAGTTTTTCCCCGCACTTCCGAAATCCGAGTCCACGAAAGGCGTCGGCAAGGCCATTTACGCAACATGTATCCAGTAAAAAAGGGCCGCAGCCGGTACGGCTACCACCCTTTCGTCTCATATCTAGCCCGAAGAGGTCGGCTACTTCTTAATACCGCGTCACAGACGCTTTGCGACCGATGCCACGGCCTCCTCGCTAACCGAATCGCAGGCAGGCGAAGGGCTGCGTGCAGATGATGTTGGACGCACCGCGATTGATCAGGTCGAGTATCTCGGCCGTGAGCAGCCAGACCTCGCCCATGTTATTACATACCGAAAGCACCGTGCGGGCCTTGTCGGCCATGGCGCCAACACCTGAAGATTTTATCCGTAACTCAAAGAGCTAGGAGGTTGATAAAATCCAGAAACATCATGGCTAAAAGAGACGGGCACACTGTCCCTGTTTTTCGCACGAGCAGCGCAAAAATAAGGCCCAGACAAAGATAGCCCCCCATCATTGCAATGATGTAATTTGTGGGTGCCCCGATTAAACACTGTTGAGTCACGAGAAGCAATGCCCATAGAATCGACTGTACAAATGCCCTTATACAAAACGGCCGAACTATTCCGACGATTGTGTATTCAAATAAAAATACGTACCTAAATAACAGCTCATGCAAAACTGAAACCGAACAGACCAATACCCATCTGGATATTGATTTTCCACCTATATCGAGCATAGCGGCCATAATAATAAATACGATGAAAATGAACTGCCATCCCAAAAGAATCCCACGCTGCTTGGTCTTATCGCGGGAAACAGCGCCCCGAGTTGCAAAAAGATAGACTACCAACGCACAAAAGAGCGCCCCTGTAGAGCACAGCCAAGCGGGAGATCCTTTTGCAATAACCCAAATGGCCCACGGCACGCTAGCAACCATCGTACCCAGTAGATAACGTGCCCCCAGGCGCATTATTTCAGTCGCTTTTCCCAAGCTCTACCACCTCATCACTAGCTGCTATTAGGTCCATATCGTGTGTAATAACAATGACAATCTTGTGCTTGCGCAGTTCCTTCACAGCATTTATCAGAGCTTCTTTATGAGCAATATCAAGTGATGCTGTTGGCTCATCGAATAAATAGACGTCTGCCTTCTTTTCCAAGACCCGCCTAATTTCCAATTGTTTCAGTTCCCCAGGAGACATTCCTCCGCACCTCTTCTTTTCGATAGAAGGAAAATTTCTATCGCTAAGAAAATCCTTTACTGATATCGGGGTTTGTTCAGCAAACGAAACTAGCTTCCGCCTAAGGTGCTCGCAGTTGATTTCTTCTTGGGCCTTACCGTTGTAGGAAATAGCCCCACCGTAACCCGAATTGAAACAACCCATTAATAAGTACGCAAGGCTCGTTTTGCCCGAGCCATTAATCCCCACAAGAGCATAGAGCTTTCCTTTGTCAAACCTGAGATTCAAGTTATTGTAGAGACACTTTTCATTTAATGTAAAACCAAAATTATGCAATTCGATGCAATCGATCTCCAAGAGCTCCTCTCCAGCAACAGCCAAAGGCAATTTAGAGGCATTTAGACGAGATATCGATGAGAAGCAGTCTTGTACGCTACTACCTATACCGTAGATTGACCTCACGGCAGATAGCATTAAAGCCATGTAGCTCGAAACGGCAACAAGTTGGCCTACACTCATGCTTCCTTGCATTACATAGAAAGCCGAAATCAAAAGAATAGTCACCTGGGACGCAGCCGCAGCAAAGGAATCCGTTGCCTGAAATCTCGAAACGACACTTTGATAGGCGACTCCGGCGTGCAGCAAAGACGAAAAAAAGCTATCTATGGATTTCAATGCTCTTTCGAATAGCACATTAACATACAAAAATCTCTGATGCGCAAGTACGGACTCCACTTTTCCGAAATACAGGGACTGCTCCTCCTTAAAGGTCAGACCTGAAACAAAAAGCGGTTTTCTGAATAAAGCATATGCAATTGCATACAAGATGCAAAATGTCACGGAAACCCAAAAGAGCGCTACGGAGCATCCATAGAGAAAAATAAAACTGATACCTAGCTGGACAACCGCAAGAAGTACCGTCTGGAGCACCGACAATCCGAAGGAAGCCACAGTATTGGCATCTGAACAAATTTGTTGAGTTTTTTCAGCTGACTCCTGCTCAAAATATAACTCAAAAGGCATCCGAACGAGCTCATCGATTTTACTTCGAACAATCGAGTATGCAGCCACGGTCGTTATCCGCATTGAAAGAAGGGTGCTTAAATAACTGACAACAATATCGATTAGTGCCGCAAAACCAATTAGAGCGCTGCTAATCATGATAGAATCGTAAGATGTTTTTTTAGATATATTGTCAACCAGAGCGCTCGTAAGCAGCGGGGATACAGAAGCCATCATTCCAGATATTATTAAGCACAACGCGAAGACTATAACCAGAAGCAATTGGGAAGAAAACCCAAGTCTGAAATATGGCAGATAATCGAAGAGCGCCGTTGAGTCCGCATCACTTCTTATGCTTGAAATCATAGGCCGCCCTCATTTCTTTTATACAGTTCTTTCTTGCAGATACGCAGCTTGTCTTATTTTCATACAGCCTGGTGAAGGGACAGCCACCCATGCACATAGGAAGAAGCGAGCAGTTAAGACATTCTGAATCTGAACAAAAGTCATAAGCATTCCATTTGGAAACTTCGAATGCGTTACTCGCTACGCTTTCAAAGATGCTGCCATAACTTCTGTCGGAATATCCTATTTCATTCCAGCATTTATATAAGGAACCATCTGGTCCAATAACTTCTGAATATTTATTGACGGCTCCGCATATGGTCGGATTAAAGCCTGGAAGAAACGGATCCATGTACCCCGTCATTTTGTAGCGAGACAAACAGGATGCTTCAATCGAGGCAAATTCGTCCTCTGAATAGCACGGAGAGTTAGCGCATGCCCCATTTATATCATCTACTGCCGCTAAATACAGTTTTACTCTATTACGAAGACCTTTTTGATCAAGCGAATCAATCAAGCGATCAATCTGATCACCGTTCGTCGGATCAACATTAACTCTTAAGATGACATTGAAGTACGCACTAGCTCTTTTTACGTTATCGATAATACGGTTGAACGTATCACCGCCAGAAGGAAGACATCTTCGTTGATTGTGTATTTCAGGCGGACCATCGACAGTCACCTGAACGTGCGTGACCCCATTTTTTGCAAGCAACTCCGCCGTTTTCCCATCTAAGAAATAACCATTGGTCACCATGCTGGCGTTAAATAAGATTTCATCACTTCGGATTCCGCGCGTAATCTTCTCCACCGTCTCAATCGCCAATAAAGGCTCGCCGCCATACCAGGCAATCTGCAAACTGTCTGCCTGATTGTCTAAAGCCATGCCATTGATATGCTTTATTACCTGATCGACGCACTGGTCGCTCATTGAACCATAACGCTTGCCGTCCTCATAACAATACGGACACCTGAAATTACAATTCAATGTCGGAGCTATCGTAAATGAAAGTGATTTTGATTGCATGCGACAGGCCGATGATATCTCTTTTAAATGTTCGATTTCGTCAAGTCCGTCGGAAACCAACAACCCCGCGTCCATCAAATTGTCGACAATTTCCGAAGGGCCATTAGCCCCATTCGCAAATAGCGCCTTCTCGTATTCCGCATCCAACGCAACAATTGCGCCGGAGTAAGAGTTATATACCAGCGTAGGCTGATTACCTTTATCGATTACATTAAAGCGAGACTGTTTCATTTCTACTCCGTTGCATATTTCAATATATCAACCTGCCATTAGGAGTAATTCCAGCCACAGAATTTGGTAATGCAGATCCTCAGGCCACACGGTCCTCCCCCTGAATAACTCCAACAAATATGCGCTGCACAGGACACACACGTAGAAATATCTCGAGACGAAGCAGGCATCTGAGTATTCACTGGCTTTTGAATATATTCCATCGAAGCTCCTAGCTTACGTGTATACCGCAATATTGAAATGCGCGGCAATTCCCGCCCGTGTACACGGTACACATCCCCCAGGGATTACAGCGCCCCTGACATTTTGCGCCCTGACAAGGACACCAACTTGATAGCAAAGCAATATCGTCAGGTGTTTGAGTTGGCTGTATCCAATCCACAATGGCTCCTTTCTCGTTTTAGGCCTAGTTATACTTTGGTCAAAAAGTCAAAAGCTGTTTGATAACTTTTTGTACTAGATGAAACAATTTGTTTGCCTTGTTTAACATTTTTTAATTTACACTTAGTCTGATTAAAAATTCAACCTAAGGAAATTCTGGTGAATGTTGTTCAGCTGCAGTATTTCATAAAGGTATTTGATTGTCAGAATTACTCGGATGCAGCAACTATATTAAGCGTTTCGCCGCAAGCTGTTTCAAAAGGCATTCGAGCATTGGAATCTGAACTTGGTCTGAAGCTGTTCGAAAAAAGAGGCAGTATTCTACATCTAACAAACTATGGAGAGGAAATCCTTCCTATAGCATTAGATGCACTAGCTTCAATTGAGGGAATTCAAGCGTATGCGCAAATCACGCGTGAAAAGATAAAAATAATCCAGACACATTTGACACGCGTTGCAGTCGGACTACCACCAATACTCACAAGCTGGTTCAACCAGCCCACACTAAACCGGCTCTCGAAAAAGTACAACGGTGGTAAATTTGCTGTTTCCAGATACGACGACGGCGGAACGTGCTTATCCCTTCTACTTGACGGACAAATCGACATTGCGATTGTCGCTGGGCAAGTAGACACCAATCTTTTTGAATCGCATTTTTTATTGAACGCCGAAGTCAACCTCCTCGTTGAAAGCAATCACCCATTAGCTAGTCACGCAGCAGCGAATCTAAACGCGGTGGCTCAATATCCAATTGCAAACACCTGTGACATTCGATATTGTCGAAAAAGAATAGACTCAGCATTTAACCATCTGGGCCTTTTCCCCCGCTACGAGAGTATTAACTTAGCAGACCAGCACAATTTGTCCGATTTTCTCATTCGTAAGCATGGGGTTATTTTGACCATAGCCTCGCAAACGTCTCAAATCAGGATAGGCTATCCAGCAAAAATCGTTTGCCTAGGCAAACAAGATAGATTATCAATCCCTTTTTACTGCGCTTCAAATTCAAACGATGTCCAAGCGCAAACTCATCACGCGATAAGCTGCATTCAACTTGAGGCACGCCAGCTATCCCGCTGTTTAAAAAGCGCTGAAGAAGGAGACCTTTCCGGCTGAACATGGCGGGCGTACTAATTCTATGCAAAACAGCATCGCATTCCGCCAGAACGGAAGCGTGGGCCAGCCCCGAGTTTTTTGTAGTATTCCGAGAGAAAACAACAAGGGCCGGCAGACTCTTGGCAAATCAGTGACCCACTCACCACCCACAAAACTGTGCCCCACTTCCGAAATACGAGTCCGCTGAAGGCGTCAACAAGCCCATTTACGCAACATATGTCCAGCAAAAACGGGTGGTAGCCGGCACGGCTGCCACCCGTTTGTCTCATATCCAGCCCATAGCAGGCAAGCTACTTCTTAATGCCGCGTCCCAGACGCTTGGCGACCGATGCAACGGCCTCCTCGCTGGCCGGTCCGCAGCTCACGCAGCCATCGTGGGCACGCATCTGGCCGGTGACCTCGTCCATCGCGAGCGGCGCCACCTTCTCGAGCTTAAAGCCCTTACCGGCGCGCATGTTCTCCTTGGCCACGCTGATCATGAGCTTAATACGGTTGAGCTGGTTGACCTCGGACGCGCCGGGGTCGTAGTCCACCGCGACGATATTGCTCTCGGGGTGCTGACGGCGCAGCTCCTTGATCACGGCCTTGCCCACCACGTGATTGGGCAGGCACGCGAAGGGCTGCGTGCAGATGATGTTGGGCGCGCCGTGATCAATCAGGTCGAGCATCTCGGCCGTGAGCAACCAGCCCTCGCCCATGTTGTTGCACACCGAAAGCACCGTGCGGGCCTTGTCCGCCATGGTGCCGATGCGCTCGGGTGCCTCAAAGCGGCGGGACTTTTCGAGCATCTCCTCCACCGGTGTGCGCATCCAGTCCACGAGCTTGATGAGCGCCTGCATACCCGCACGCGTTGTAGCAGAGCTACCCAGCTCGTCTTTTTGAAGCTCGGCGTTGCTCATGGAGTACAGGAAGAAGTCGAGCAGGCCCGGCACCACGGCCTCGCAGCCCTCGCGCTCGATGACATCGACCACGTGGTTGTTGGCCGTGGGATGGAACTTGACCAAGATCTCGCCGACCACGCCCACGCGCGGCTTAGTACCCTCGCCCACGAGCGGCATGGTATCGAACGCACGGATGGCCTCGCGGCACAGCTTGGTGTAGTTGTGGCGGTTGAACTTGGGCGCCAGCTTGCGGGCGCGCGCCATGTACTCCTCGTAGAGCGCGTTGGCGGCACCGGGCGTGGCCTCGTACGGGCGGCAGCGATAGAGCATCTGCATCATCACGTCGCCAAAGAGTACCGCGTAGACTGCCTGCTTAAGCAGCGCCGGCGTAATCTTGAAGCCGGGGTTGTCCTCGCCGAGCGCCACAGCCGAAAGCGAGATTACCGGGATCTCGGGGTGACCGCTCTCGCGCAGGGCCTTGCGGATGAGCGCGATGTAGTTGGTGGCACGGCAGCCGCCGCCGGTCTGGCTGATGACCACGGCCGTCTTGGACAGGTCGTACCGACCGCTCTCGATGGCCTCCATGATCTGGCCCGTCACCAGGATCGACGGGTAGCAAATGTCATTGTTCACGTAGCGCAGGCCGGCCTCGACGGCGTCGTGATCGGTCGAGGGCAGCAACTCCAAGTTGTAGCCAGCACCACGGAACACCTCTTTGACCAGGTCAAAGTGGATCGGCGCCATCTGCGGGCACAGGATGGTGTAGCCCTCGTCGCGCATCTGCTCGGTAAAGGGCACCTTGGGCCATGCAGTCGAGGCGCTCACACGCTGCGCTTCGAACGTGTACTTGCGGCTCGCGAACGCAGGAGCATCCGTGGAGGGCGCCACCGGCGCGGCGTCGCCCTGCTCGTAGGCCTCGCCCGCGGCCGTGGCCTCGGCCAGGCGCTCGGCCTCCTGGTCCTTAAGCGCGGCCATGAGCGAGCGGATGCGGATGCGCGCGGCACCCAGGTTGGATACCTCGTCGATCTTGAGCACGGTGTAGATCTTGCCGCTGGCTTCCAGAATCTCCTGCACCTGATCGGTGGTCAGGGCATCGAGGCCGCAGCCGAAAGAGTTGAGCTGGATCAGGTCCAGATCGTTGCGCATCGTCACAAAACGGGCGACGGCGTACAGGCGGCTGTGGTACATCCACTGGTCGACGACGCGGATGGGGCGCTCGGGCTTCACGAGATGCGCGAGAGAATCCTCGGTAAAGACCGCAAAGCCAAAGCTCGAGATAAGCTCGGGCAGGGCGTGGTTGATCTCGGGGTCGTTATGGTAGGGACGGCCGGCGAGCACGATGCCGTGACCGCCGTGGTCCTCGACCCACTTAAGAGCTTCCTCGCCCATCGTCTGGATATCCTCGTGGAAACGCGCATCGGCCTCAAAGGCAGCGTTGACGGCGGCATCGACCTCGGAGCGCGTGATCTTGGGTCCACGCACGCGACCGCGACCAGCTTGCGAGTCGGCCACGCGGTCGACGGCGAGCACCTGGTACAAGCGGCGCTTGAGCTCGGTCTTGTCGTGATAGGGCACAAACGGGTACAGGAACTCGATGTTCTGCTCGCGAATCTCGTCGATATTGAGCGCCAGCGCCGTGGGATAGCTCATGACGATGGGGCAGTTGTAGCAGTTGCCAGCCGTCGGATCCTCCTTGCGCTCCCAGCGCACGCACGGCATCCAGATGAAGTCGACATCACGATCGATGAGATTCATCACGTGGCCATGGCTCATCTTGGCCGGATAGCACACGCTCTCGGACGGCATGGACTCGATGCCCGCCTGGTAGGTCTTCTTGCTCGACTGGTCGGACAGCTGCACGCTAAAGCCCAGGCGCGTAAAGAACGCGTGCCAGAAGGGGTAGTTCTCGTACATGTTGAGCGCGCGCGGGATACCCACGGTGCCGCGCGGGGCCTCGTCGGGGCTCAAGACCTCGCGGTTAAACAGCAACTCGTTTTTCTTTTTGAAGAGGTTGGGGGCCTCGGTCTTCTGCTTTTTGTGGCCGGCACCCTTCTCGCAGCGGTTGCCGGTGATAAAGCGCCTGCCGCCGCCAAAGTCGTTAACGGTGAGCTGGCAGTTGTTGGAGCAGCGGCCGCAGCGGACGTGCTTTTGCGTCACGGTGAGGTGCGCGATGTCCTCGGCAGAAAGAATGGTCGAGGTGCCGTCGGCGCCGGCGCGATCGCGGGCGAGCAGGGCCGCACCGTAGGCGCCCATGCAGCCGGCGATGTCGGGACGCACGGCATGCACGCCGGTGAGCTGCTCAAACGCGCGCAGCGTGGCGTCGGACATAAAGGTGCCGCCCTGGACGATCACCTGACTGCCGATCTCCTTGGGGTCGCGCAGCTTAATGACCTTGAACAGGGCATTCTTAATGACGGAATAGGACAGGCCGGCCGCGATGTCGCCCACCGTGGCGCCTTCCTTTTGCGCCTGCTTGACGCGCGAGTTCATAAAAACCGTGCAGCGGCTGCCCAGGTCGACGGGGGCCTTGGCATGGATGGCGGCATCGGCGAACGCGCGCACGTCCATGTTCATAGAGACGGCGAAGCTCTCGATAAAGCTGCCGCAACCCGACGAGCAGGCCTCGTTGAGCATGATGTGCTCGATAACGCCGTCCTTGACGCGCAGGCACTTCATGTCCTGGCCGCCGATGTCCAGGATAAACTCGACGCCGGGCAGGAACGCCTTGGCGCCGCGCAGGTGCGCGACGGTCTCGATCTCGCCGGAATCGGCCTTGAGGGCCTCGATGAGTAGCGCCTCACCGTAGCCCGTGGTGGTCACGTGGCCGATGGTGCAGCCCGCGGGAATGTGGTTGTAGAAATCGGCCATGATGACCTTGGCCGTGCCCAGGATGTCACCGTTGTTGTTGCCGTACCAGGTATGCAACAGCTGGCCGTCCTCGCCCACGAGCGCGGCCTTCATGGTGGTGGAACCGGCGTCGATGCCAATGAACACGCGGCCGGTGTAGCCGTCGAGCTTGCCCTTGGGGACGACTTCTTGGTCGTGGCGACCCTTGAACTCGGCAAAGTCCTCGTCGGTGGCAAAGAGCGGATCCAGACGCTCGACCTCGGCACCCTGCGTGTCGCCCAAGCTGTCAATGGCCTCGATAAGCTGCGGGAACGTGCTGAGCTTATTGGACTCGTGCGCCATGGCGGCGCCGCTCGCCACAAACAGGTGGGCGTTTTGGGGCACGATACGGTGCTCCTCGTCCAGGTTGAGCGTGAGGTAGAAGCGATGGCGCAGCTCGGAGAGGTACTGCAGCGGGCCGCCCAGGAAGGCAACGTTGCCACGGATGGGGCGACCGCACGCCAGGCCCGAGATGGTCTGGATCACAACGGCCTGGAAGATGGAAGCGGCCACGTCCTCGGGGCGGGCGCCCTCGTTGAGCAGCGGCTGGACGTCGGTCTTGGCAAAGACGCCGCAGCGGCTGGCGATGGGATAGATGGTGGTGGCGTTGGCCGCGAGCTCGTTGAGGCCGCTGGCATCGGTGTGGAGCAGGGTGGCCATCTGGTCGATGAACGCGCCCGTACCGCCGGCGCAGGTGCCGTTCATGCGCTGCTCGATACCGTTGTCGAAGTAGATGATCTTGGCGTCTTCGCCGCCTAGCTCGATGGCGACGTCGGTGGCCGGGATGATGGTCTCGACGGCACGCTTGCTGGCGATGACCTCCTGGACAAACTCCAGGTCGAGCCACTGGGACAGCAGCAGGCCGCCCGAACCGGTGATGGCGCAGGTCATTTGGGCAGCCGGCAGCACGGCCGCAGCGCCCTCGAACAAGTCGCGGGCGCAGGCGCGGACGTCGGTGTGGTGGCGCTGGTACTTGGCGTAGACGATCTGGTTGTCGTCGTTGAGCACAGCGAGCTTAACGGTGGTGGAGCCCACGTCGATGCCCAGGTGCAGGTTGCCACGAGCGTTCTCGGGGTTGAAGATCGCGCCTTCGGGGGCGTGGGCGGCGGTGGCGGCTACGGGCTCAGCGGCGGTGGCGGGCTCGCTAGCGACGGACGTCTCCCCTGCCGCGTTCTTGGCATCGGCAACTGCCTCGGCAACTTTCTCGGCAGCCGCGGTCGCGGCCTTCTGCGCGGCGTCCACCACGGCGGGCGCGGCCTCGCGTGCGGCAGCGACCATGCGGTCCTTAATGCCCTCGACGAGTTTGCTCATTGTCTCTCCTCTTAGTTGTTGGACTCGACGGTTGCGGCGGTGTCGACCGTGTCCTCGAGCTGCAAGTTCAATAGCTTCATGCCGTATTCCGGCACGTTGATATCGATGGGTTGGCCATACAGGTCGCCGGGGCGCACAAAAGCGAGCACCGTCATAATGCGCGCCATGGCCTCGGGCGATTCGGTGAGCCCACGCTCAAACCAGCGCTGAATCATGCCGACCTCGGCGCTCACGACGTAGGTGACGTAGTAGTCAAAGAACGTGCCCAGCGCCAGGCCCAAAATGCCCGTCTGCGCACGCGGCACCACAGCCTCACGCGCGGTGTCGATAATCCTTTTAATGAAGGCCTGGTCGCCGCCCGGACCCAGCAGCGCACCGATTAAGTCGCGGTTGGCCGCAAGATAACGCAGCAGCTCAACCGAACCGGGCGCCGGCTCGAGCTCATCGATGTTGTGATAGAGATCGGGCAGCTGAGCTGCGGTGATGAGCTCAATGCGCTCACGGATCTCGGCCAGCAAGCCGTCCTCGATTTGATTGATAAAGTCGGGAATATCGCGATAGTGCGAATAGAACGTGCGGCGCGTAAGGCCAGCACGCTCGGTGAGCGACGCGACATTAATGCGCGAAAGGTCGCCGCTTTCGGCAAGCTCGCTGGCAAGTGCCTGGCGAAGGGCACGCTGCGAGCGAAGGGACCGGCGATCGCATTTCTCGAGCTGGGACAAGCGTCCTCCTTGTTACTCAGCCTGTGCGCTATTGCACAGTGCGAGTATTATTGCACACCGTGTGCATCAACACGTAAAGGCAATATTTGGGTTGTGACAAAGGGACAGTCCCTTTGTCACATTAGGTTGCGCTCAGCTTTTAGAAGCGGCATTGTCGATTGTCCAAAATGTCATTCGTGGGTAGAATAGTGTCGACGGCAGCCCAAGTTCTGGAAAGCTGGGCAGCGCCGTTGCTTGTTTTAGGGGGTCAACGTCTTAACGGCGGCGACCCCTCTTACGTTGCTTCGAACGTTGCTTGAGTGCCTCGGAAAGTCCGATAAGCGTCGTGAGGAGCGAGACCAAAGCGGTCAGGAGCTTCACGAAATCAATCAAATCGGTCATGGGCATCACCTCCCATCAGATGGAGGGCGCTGCCCGGCACATGGAACTGCCGTCAACGATACCGATTCTATCAAAGCGCAGTTAGATATGCGAATGTTTGTTCGTATTTCAGAAGATCGGAGCTCGGGTATGGCGAAGGAACAGTTCCTTTGCCATACCCGAGCTTGTCGCCGAACTGCCACCTACATTTTTCGAGTTATTCGGCCACGCTACTGGTTCTGTATAAATGCACCGCCGGGATTATCTGAGGGTTTTTGTCCTTATTTGAGCGTATACATGCCCATTTGCGCACTTACGTCACCGAATCAAACACCATTAGAGGCATGAATGTTCCCGAGAGGGCATCTTTAGCCATTTAACGTCCTCCGACAGGCCGAATAACTCGAAATTTGTTGGTGGCGAAAGCGTAATAGTCCTATACGCCAAAAGCCGGTATCTCCCATGTGACAAAGGGACAGTCCCTTTGTCACATTATTCGATGATGGTGCGGGAGTTCTGCGTGCGCATGGTGGCGAGCATGTGTTTGGGGACGGCGTGGACCATGCAGCTGCCGATAGTTGCGCTCGCGGCGACCTTGGCTGCATCGCTGCCGTTTTTGGTCGCGTAGCTGTGGCGGAAACGCTTGAGCATGGCGATGTCGTTGCCGCCGTCTCCATAGACCGCGACCTCGTCCTCGGCAATACCGTAGTAGCCCGCCAGCCAGGCCACGCTCTCGCCCTTGTTGCATGCCACGTCCGTGATCTCGAACATCACCGGATCGAACGGCGCGTTGACCACATGGTCCGAGCGCTCGGCAAGATATGCCTTAAGGTCACGCTCCAACTCGGGCGAGGTCACACGGCAGTTGATCTTGCACACATCGTGGCGCAGGATGTCACCAATCGACTGGTCGAAATACTGTTCCTCGTGATACCCGCCACGCGCACGCATGCCACGCATCACGATGCGCTTGATAGGACTGTCTTTTTTAAAGCCCGCCTGATGCATCTCGAACGAACCGCTCGAGTACATGCCATCGGGCGTGGAGCAATCAAAGCAAATGTCCGGAAACGCCTTGAGCAGTTCCTCAGTGACTTGCGGATCGATGGTCCAGGTCTTGAGCACCTCACCATGGCTGTCGCGCACGATGGACCCATTGGAGCAGCAGGCGTCAAGCGCCAGGCCCGTAAAGCCATGCTCGCCGATCGGCAACGTCGAGCGTCCAGTCGCGGGAACCACATGCAAGCCAGCCCCGGTCAGCTCGCGGATGGCACGGCGGATGGTCCCATCCGCCTCATGCAGTGCGTTCAGCAGCGTTCCGTCTAAATCACTCGCGAACATCTTGATCATGAGCGTGCCTCTCCTTCGTCTGCACGATATTGTAGACGAGAACGGGCGTGCCCCAAGAGAGGCACGCCCGTCAGGCGAAAGATTGTCCTACACCGCGGCGGGGCCGTGCTCGCCGGTGCGGATGCGGATGACTTCTTCGACCGGCTCGACCCAGATCGTGCCATCTCCAACGGTGCCGCAATCTTGGAAACGGCGCGGCAACGGGCGCGAAACGAACGGGAAATACGCAAGCAAGGGAGCCGTGAGCGCGCCCGTCCCAGCTAGCGCCGGAACAGCTCGCGGGCTCGGTCGCGAAGGTCGGTGGCTCGGATGACGCCCTCGTAGCGGTTGATGCGCAAGCGCGGGAAGGCATTAAAGAAGCGCAGGTCGCGACGACTGAGCGACACGCTCGGCACCGGACGGCTCATGCGCTTGCCGGCAAGGCGACGACTGAGTGACGGACGCGGCATGCTCGGCGCGGCATCGGCCACGCGGCGGGCAGCGAGTGCCAGGCCGCGAGCACCATCCGCGATAAACGTCGGCATCGAAGCCTTCTCGCGCAGGGCATCGAGCGCGGCGTCACCCAGCTCGGCCAGCCACGCGTTAACGGCACGGCTGCGGATGTGCGTCTGTGTCACCGAGTCAATCGTCGATTCGGGAATGCGCTCGAGCATTGAGTCCGAGGCATCGGCAAGCGACTCGTTGATGCGGTCGGCAAGGTCGGCGCGCACGCGCTCCAGCTGATCGGACAGACGCCGCCAGCTCGCCAACGAGCACACCGCGTCAACCATCATCGCGACCGCGACGATAAAGGCGGACAACCGCACAATCAGCACCGGCAGATGGCCAAGCAACCCCAGCAATGCCGGCTCCACTAAACGGCAAATGCACAACGCGCCCAAGCCAAACGCGCAGGCCCAGTACAGGCAGATGCGTCCGTGCAGGTTAAACGGCAGGTGCGAGTAATCCCAAAAGCGCGCACCTGTTGTTTTTTCCAACAAAACGCCTACGCCGTACTCAATCACGCTGCATACGAGCGCCGCGGCAACAAACTGGCTCGAGGCATCCGGAATCCCACGCAGCAAAAGCCAGCAGGCTATGCCGCCCACACCATAGATAGGACAACACGGCCCCAGCAAAAAACCGCTGTTGGCAAAGCGTCCGTGGTTGAGCATGGCGCAGACTGTCGACTCCCACACCCAGCCGCAAAAACCGTAGAAGGCAAACGAGAGCATCAGCGCCGAGAGCGGACAGGCGGCAAGCGTCGCGCCGTCAAATGCCATGTCGATCGCGGTTTCCACCGTCTACCCTCTCCTCTTCTCGCTCGATTCTTTGCTCGAACCGTCACTCGTGCCCTCGTTCAAATCGTTCGCGCCGCCTTTGCGCGGCAGACGGCCGGCGACCGTCTCGCACAGAGCGCACCATTTATCGGCCAGGCACACAATCCATGCCTCGCGACACGTCGGTGGAACCGGTACCAGCGGAAACATATGGCGCACGATGATATTCCGCTCGCGCGGCGTCAGCTCAAAATCTTCCTCGGCACGCGCCAGGGCAAAAAATGGATGCCGAAATCCGTGCAGTCGATGGCTCGGATCGGGGTCGTGCCAATCATAGAGAAAGTAATCGTGCAGCAGGGCCCCGCGCAACAGCGAGGCACGGTCGACCGAAATGCCAGCACGGCCCAAGCACTCGGCAAAGGACAGGCTCGCCCGCGCTACCGAAGTCACGTGTGCATACACCGTCACGTCGCCATGCTGGATAAACTCGTGCGTCAGGTCCAAGCGGCCCGCCTGGGCCAGCTGACGGGCGGCATCGTCGACCTCGTGCGCGATTTTCTCGGCACGAACGGCATCAGACATGCTGCCTCCTTCCAGCGGCTCACGGCGGCAAGCCACGGCCTGCACGCATTGAATAAATCATCATCGAATCTACCAGTATGGCATCGGACAAAACGTTTTGCCCCGCCAGTTGGCGAATTACCGCGCCGCCGTCACATATCAAACGCCAAAATGTGCGAGACTGTTTTGTGCAATTGTGCCGGCCGAGGGAGCGCCGGCGCTCGATTCGCATGGAGTAACCAACAACGATGCTGCTTACGCAAACGACAACGCCCGAGGACGTCAAGGCTCTTAATCGCGCCGAGCTCCCGCAGCTCTGCGGCGAGATTCGCCACGCCATCCTCGAAAGCTCCGCCGCCGTCGGCGGGCACGTTGCCCCCAACCTGGGCGTCGTTGAGCTCACGGTTGCGCTTCATCGCGTGTTTAACTCCCCCATCGACAAGATTGTCTTTGATGTTTCGCACCAGACCTACGCCCACAAGGCGCTGACTGGGCGCGCGTACACTTATATCGACCCGGCACGCTACGGCGAGGCCTCTGGTTTTGCCAATCCTGACGAGTCCGAGCACGACCTGTTCGCCATGGGCCACACCTCCACGTCGGTGAGCCTGGGCTGCGGCCTAGCGCACGCTCGCGACCTGGCGGGGGATACATACAACGTCATCACCATCATCGGCGACGGCTCGCTTTCGGGCGGTTTGGCGTTTGAGGGCTTTAACAATGCCGCCGAACTCGATAGCAACCTGATCATCATCGTCAACGATAACGACCAGTCCATCGCCGAGAACCACGGTGGCCTCTATCGCAATCTGGCCGAGCTGCGCGCCAGCAACGGCACCTGTGAGCGCAATGTTTTCCGCGCGATGGGGCTCGACTACCGCTATCTGGACACCGGTAACGACGTGTTGGCCCTAGTCGACGCGCTGCAGGAACTACGCAATATCGATCATCCCATCGTGCTGCACGTCTCCACCGCCAAGGGCAAGGGCTTTGAGCCGGCCCAGAGCGACCCCGAGCGCTGGCATCATGTGGGTCCGTTTGACATGGCGACTGGGCGCAAGCTCTGCCCGGGCCATCCGAGCGAGCCTGCGCCGCGCACCTATGCCGACATTACGGGCGAGGCGCTCAGCGCCGTCATCGAGCACGATCCGCAGGTCGTGGGCATCACGGCCGCCACGCCCTACATCATGGGCTTTACACCCGAGCTTCGCGCCGCCGCCGGCAAACAGTTCGTCGATGTGGGCATTGCCGAGGAGCACGCCGTGACCTTTGCCACCGCGCTTGCGCGCTCGGGTGCCAAGCCAGTCTTTGGTGTGTACGGCACGTTTTTGCAGCGCGCCTACGACGAGCTGTGGCACGACCTGTGCCTCAACGATGTCCCCGCAACCATCCTGGTGTTTGGCGCGTCGATCTTTGGCACCACATCCGAGACGCACCTTTCGTTCTTTGATATTTCCATGCTGGGCGGTCTTCCCAACATGCGCTACTTGGCGCCGGCCTGCATGGAGGAATATCTGTCCATGCTGAGCTGGTCGCTCGACCACCGCGAGCATCCTGTGGCGATCCGTGTGCCGGGCATTGGCCTGGTAAGCCGCCCCGATCTGGCGCCTGCCGAGGGCGACGATTACGGCGTCGCTCGCTACAACGTCGTGCGCCAGGGCCGCGACGTTGCCGTGCTCGCGCTTGGCGATTTCTTTGAGCTGGGCGAGCGCGTGGCAAACCGTCTGACTGCCGAGTACGGCATCGAGGCCACGCTCGTCAACCCGCGCTTCGCAACCGAACTCGACCGCGAGTTCCTCGACAGCCTTGCCGCCGAGCATCGCGTTGTCGTCACCCTCGAGGACGGCATCTTGGACGGCGGTTGGGGCGAGCGCGTGGCATGTTATCTGGCATGCACGCCATTGCGCACGCGCACCTTCGGCATCGCCAAGGGCTTCCCCGACCGCTACGACCCAAACGAGCTGCTCGCTCAAAACGGCATGACGGTCGAGAACATGGCCGCCGAAACCGTGAGACTGCTCAACGAGTAAGAAAACCTCCGCAAGGGAAGCACCCTCGCGGAGGTTTTTGTTTTCACAGCTCAATTATCTCAATCTGTAACAGATAGAGACCTTTTGGCCTTCCAGATGTTACAGATTGAGACATTCAAATTCCCCTGAAGAGAAAATCTCGATCTGTAACAGTTACTCGGCAAAAACGGCTGCAGATGTTACAGATTGAGACAAAGCAGCAAGGCAGGCCGCCACATCTGCAAGAACCACCACAAAGGTGCCTGTCCCTTTTTGGTAGGTAGAATAACCCATAAGACAAGTATGTTTCTGAGTTATTTCGTGTTGACCCATTTGAGCGCGATAGGGTATAACTCTACTCAACCGCTAGGGATTTTATTGAGAAAGGTGTTCTACCATGAGCAAGAACCTCTCCCAGCAGGTCGTTCTCGACCGCCGCGGCTTCGTTGCCGCCACCTTCGCAACCGTCGCCGGCCTTGGTCTTGCCGGCTGCTCCGACACCAGCGCCGAGGCCGACAAGGGTTCCGCCGCCGGCTCCTCCAAGAGCTCCGAAGATACCGAGGCTTCCACCACGCTCGACGCCAAGGCATTCGACAAGCTCGTCGACAACGGCCCCAAGGCCGATGACGACGCCATCGCTGCCAGCACCTGGGCCACGGCCGTTAAGGACGCCGGCGTCTTTAAGATCGGTGGCGTTCAGACCTCCACGCTCTTCTCCCTCCTCAACGAGAAAGACGGTCAGACCCGCGGCTTCGATGCCGGTATCGCACAGCTCCTGTCCAACTACATTCTGGGCGAGAACAAGGTCGAGATCACCCAGGTAACCTCGGACACGCGTGAGTCCGTCCTGCAGAACGGCCAGGTCGACGCCGTCTTCGCCACCTACACCATTACCGATGAGCGCAAGAAGCTCGTCTCCTTTGCCGGTCCCTACTACTACACGCAGCAGGCCATCCTGGTGCTCGCCGATAACGACGACATCAAGAGCGTTGACGACCTGGCCGACAAGAACGTCGCCGTCCAGTCCGGCTCCAACGGCCCCGCCATCCTGGAGGAGTTCGCCCCCAAGGCCAGCCAGCAGGAGTTCAAGACCGACGAGGAGGCCCGCCAGGCACTCCAGCAGGGCCGCGTTGACGCCTACGTCATCGATAACAACATGCAGCAGAGCGCCCTGGTCCGCGAGCCCGGTAAGTACAAGATCGCCGGCAAGCCCTTCGGCAGCAAGGAGCCCTATGGCATCGGCCTGCCGCTCGATTCCGACGGCGTCGCCTTCGTTAACGACTTCCTTAAGAAGATCGAGGACGATGGCACCTGGACCGAGCTGTGGCAGATCTGCATCGGCGACCGTACGGGCGACACCAATGTTCCCGAGCTGCCCGAGATCGGCGCCTAGGCAGCGAGCCTGGTAACGGCCGCAACGAAACCATACGGAAACGCACGATGTGCTTTATTGCGGTAAACTGTTTCCTCACTGAGTTGTCGGGGCTTCCGTACACACGGGAGCCCCTTTCCTTATCGGCAGGAGGTCCGCATGAGTCTCTCCGAGCTCTGGTCGCTCTATGGCCAGAACTATATCGACGCGCTGCTCGCAACCTGGGGCATGACGCTTGAGTCGTTTACCATCGCCATGGTGCTGGCCGTCGCCGTCACCGTGATGCGCGTGTCGCCGCTCAAGCCGCTGCGCGTCTTTGGCGACCTGTATGTCCAGGTCTTCCGTAACATCCCCGGCATCGCGCTGCTCATCATCGTCGTCTACGCACTGCCGCCGCTCAAGGTCGTCCTGCCCTATCGCACCTGCGTTATCGTCGCCACGGTCCTTTTGGGCTCGGCCTTTGGCTCCGAGAACTTTATGAGCGGCATCAACACCGTCGGCGTCGGCCAGGTCGAAGCTGCACGTTCGCTCGGTATGAGCTTCAGCCGTATCCTCGCCAAGATCGTGATTCCGCAGGCGCTGCGCTCGAGCGTATTACCCATGACCAACCTCTTTATCGCCGTCATGCTCACTACCGCCTTGGGCAGCCAGGTGCCGCTTAAGCCGCAGGAGCTCACCGGCGTGGTGAGCTACATCAACACGCGCTCGCTCGGCGGCGTCGCCGCGTTCTTTATCTCGGCGCTCGGCTACCTGGGCACGGCCTTTGTGGTGAGCCACATTGGCAACTACATCGATAAGAAGGTGAGGATCCTCCGATGAGCAAGCACCCCACCTCCGCGCTCACCATGCGCGATGCGCTCTACGAGGCTCCCGGCCCCAAGATGCGCACCAAGATTCGCATCGGCACCGCCATCTCGCTTGTTGCCGTCGCCGCACTCGTCGTCCTGGTACTGCAGCGCTTTTATGTGACCGGCCAGCTTTCGGTCCACTATTGGTATTTCTTCACGCACCTCACCACCTGGAAGTTCTTGCTTGCCGGCTTTGAGGGCACCGTCAAAGTCGCACTCACCGCCGGCGCCATCGCGCTGGTGCTGGGCTTAGCCCTTATGCTCGGCCGTACCAGCGACATTAAGCCGCTGCAGCTGGTCTGCCGCGTGCTCACCGATTTCTTCCGCGGCGTGCCGAGTCTGCTGTTCATCTACTTCTTCTTTTTGGTGCTGCCCCAGTACAAGATCGCGCTGCCGTCGTTTTGGATGCTCACGCTTCCCGTCGCGCTCGCTGCAGCCGGCGTACTTGCCGAGATCTTCCGTGCCGGCGTTAACGCCGTGCCGCGCGGCCAGGTCGAAGCCGCCCAGGCACTCGGTCTCTCCAAAGCTAAAATCACCTTTAAAATCGTGTTGCCGCAGGCGATTCGATTTATCATTCCGTCGTTGATTTCGCAGCTCGTGGTCGTTGTTAAAGACACCACCGTCGCCTACGTGGTGAGCTACCCCGACCTCATGCAAAACGCCCGCGTGCTCATTACCAACTACGACGCTCTCGTGTCGGTCTACCTGGTAATCGCGGTCATCTACATCCTCATCAACGTCGCGATCAACAAGGCCGCTGTCTACGTTTCGCACAAGACCGGTGCGACCATCATCCGCTAACGCTTTACCATTTCGAATCATAAGGAGCCGAGCACCATGGCACAGAGCACCTCTTCAACCGGCAATCAGCCGCTGATCGAGCTCAGACACGTCGATAAGCACTATGGCGATCTACATGTCCTCAACGACATCAATCTCTCGGTCGACCGCGGCGAGGTCGTCGTCGTGATCGGGCCCTCGGGCTCGGGCAAGTCGACCATGTGCCGCACCATCAACCGCTTGGAGACCATCGACTCGGGCGAGATCCTCATCGAGGGCCAACCCTTGCCGCAGGAAGGCAAGGACCTTGCCCGCATGCGTGCCGAGCTGGGCATGGTGTTTCAGCAGTTCAACCTGTTCGCACATATGACCGTACTGCAGAACGTCATGCTGGGACCGGTCGATGTGCTGGGCGTCTCCAAGGACGAGGCCCGCGAGCGTGCCATGGACCTGCTGGGCCGCGTGGGCGTTGCCGAGCAGGCCGATAAGGTGCCCGCACAGCTCTCGGGCGGCCAGCAACAGCGTGTAGCCATCGCCCGCTCGCTTGCCATGCAGCCCAAGGCCATGCTCTTTGACGAGCCCACGAGCGCCCTCGATCCCGAAATGATCAACGAGGTGCTCGAGGTCATGGTCCGTCTGGCCCAGCAGGGTATGACGATGATCGTCATCACGCACGAGATGAACTTCGCCCGCCGCGTGGCCGACCGCGTCGTGTTTATGGCCGACGGCCAGATCGTGGAAACCGGCACGCCCGACGAGTTCTTCGACCATCCCCAGACCAAGCGCGCCCAGGACTTCCTCAACTCCATCAAGGGCCACTAGCTCAATTGCCATGTTCGCTCGCCATGACCATCCAAACTCGAAAGTTACACCTATGATCGGAACTCGTACTTCATCGTCATACACCCCGCACGTCGACGTTGCCCCCGCCGACCGTCCGCTCATCCTCGTCGCGCCGCGTTGGGAAGAGGCAAAACCGTTTTTGAGCGAGACGCTCTCCCCCAACGAGGAAATCGCAAGTGTCTTTGTCGATGCCATCCTTGCCGCTGGCGGCCTGCCGCTGCAGATGTCCATTACCGAAGACGTCGACGTTATCCGTCATTACGTGGAAATCGCTGACGGCATCGCCATTCCCGGCGGCCCGGACGTCAACCCCAAGCGCTGGGGCGATGATCGACCCTACGACCCCACCCTCTGCTGCGAGATCCGCGATAGCTTTGAGTTTAAGCTGGTCGGCGAGGTGCTCCGTGCTAAAAAGCCGCTCTTTACCACCTGCCGCGGCACGCAGTTGCTCAATGTCGCCACTGGCGGCACCCTATGCATGGACGTGCCGAGCCTGGGCGCTCGCGAGGGCCGCACGCAGTGGCGCCACACCCACGTGCTCAACGACCCCGTGCACCCTGTCGAGGTCGTGCCGGGCTCGCTGCTGGAGCGCGCGGTTGGCGGGCACAGGCTGATCCAGACCAACTCGGCACACCACTGCTGCGTCGATCGTCTGGGTAAAAGCACGCGCTTGGTCGCCAAGGCAACCGATGGCGTTCCCGAGTGCATCGAAGTCGAAGGCCAGCCTTTCTGCCTGGGCGTGCAATGGCACCCCGAGTACACCTGGCAGACGCTCGAGACCGACTTTAACCTGTGGAAGTCGTTTGTCGAGGCAGCGGCCAAAGTAAAACAGGCCCGCTAGCTCGCGAATCACACAGGCTAAAGCTTTCCATGACGGGGGGGGCGGACACCAGCCACGGTGCCCGCCCCCCTGTATTTGGTATGCTCGGTATGATTATCCCTCACAAACAATCAAAGAAATCTCGACCGCAATCGGTCTACGGTAAAGCAAATGGTAAAAACGCTTGCTACGTTAATTAGGCAGTCAATTAGAATCGAAATGCATTGACTATTCCCCAACGGGGTCACGCCACAAATCCACATGAGCATCGAGGACGGAAGCGGAAGCATGGAAATGGCCCCGAGCTGTATGTAGATCGCTACAACGTTGACAAGCAGCAGCATGCCAATCGGACCGAAGCCGGATCCAAAATAGGAAACAGCAATCACGCAAGAGACCACGTATGCAAGGCAGACGACACTCGCCAGAAGAAGTCGATAGCAAAAAATATTCAGGTTGAAATACTGCTGAGCATCCAAAACGATTACGCAGTTAAGACAGTACAAAACGACACTCGACAAGATAAACGCGCCCAAAAGGGCAAAAGAAGACAGCACCACTCGCGCAACGATAGCGCACACACGCTTCCCTCCCCGAGCCTCCGACAACCCCCACGGTTCCTCAATAAAGCCCGAACTGACAAAGCGCGGCACAATGCAAGCCGCGATGAACGGAAAGAACAATGCATGAGCCAACGG
The DNA here is from genome assembly GCA_019414345.1 of Collinsella sp. Classification (GTDB taxonomy): domain Bacteria; phylum Actinomycetota; class Coriobacteriia; order Coriobacteriales; family Coriobacteriaceae; genus Collinsella. The sequence goes on along the minus strand of DXMF01000022.1, from coordinate 53,343 downwards.
GGCTACGTTGAACAGCAGACCGCGAAAAACCTCTGCATTACCAAATAGAAGGGCGTCCTCTGCCGACAGTTTAAGCGTCGGGTCTGGGAAAAAGCCCAAGAAACTGCCCTCGCGGAGGCTACAGAACCACATCGGGAAAGAATTAAGCTGCAATATCACCATACACGCATAAATTGCCAGGATTAAGACGTACGTCCATTCGCTTACATGCTTCAATTCTGAATGGAGGAACCTTTTAATCTGACGAGCCATTGAGCACACCTCCGACACGACAGGTCACGAGAGCGTAAATCAATACCGATAGACAGCCAGCTGCCACGCCATATCCCAGAAGCGTCAGCTGCCCCATATCGCTATACCCAAGGGCACATCCGGCTCCAAGGTACGGCCCCGGAAGGAGGAAGATCCATCGCAAGGATGGTATAGGTGCCTGAAGGAAGGTTCCGTAGAGCGTCAAGCTCATGACAAATCCAATTATTATTACAGCCCCGCTCAATACAGCGCTGCCTGTAATCCGATAGATGGTCATCGTCTCCAACGCAACCGATATCACCAATACGGCGTTGATTATCATCGCAGGCAAAAATGCAGCCAGCATGCCGTGCGTGTAGTTTTGCCCCCCACGCATTATGGCTATTGCAAACAAAAGAAGGCAAAGTGCGCTATAAGCTGCACCGACTATTAAAGCAGACGAAAGCACATGTGCCAGAGCCCCATTAAAGCGGGCGAGACCTCTTGCTGAAGAAATTCGGTATCCCTCTTTATAGCCATGCTCCTGTAAAAGCACCAAACAAACGATGAGTGGAACGAACAGGGATGTACCGGCAAAAGCGCTGCGCGCAAGGGACTCATCAGGCGCAGAAGGATCGATTGCATTCCAGAGGAAACCAATATCCTCCCCACAAACGCCATAGCCAAAGCCTAGCAACGTTGCTCCGTTATTTAGAAAAACACCGAAGAGAAGACCGCACGCCAACATAAGCGTAAGACCAAACTGCGCCGGAAACATCCTGTGTAGACGCATCATATCTGCCTTTATGGGATGGATCGCCCGCTTCATAGCGAGACCGCGTTCATCAAGCGCCTGTAATACTCTTTTAGGGACGATGCCTCATCCCTTATGACGTCCATCGGTTCCTTTTTCAGCAGTTCGCCGTCATGGATAAACACGCAACTTGTTGCAACTGATGTCAACTCATCCAAATCATGGCTAGAGATGAGCATGGTCTTACCCTGTTCTCGATTCAATTGACCGATAAGGGCCCATATACTCTCGATGCCCAGCGGGTCCAACCCGTTTGCTGGCTCATCAAAAATAAGCAGATCAGTGTCACCCAACAAAGCTGTAGCTATATCCAGCCGCCGTTTCATTCCCAGAGAAAAACTGCTCACGCTCTTTTTCTCTTCGACGTCCAGCCCGACTAGGCTCAAAACGCGAGGAATCTCACGATTCGCATCAAGCCCCCATTCCGAACATCGGATTTGGAGATTCTCAACCGCACTGAGGGATTGGTATGCTCCACTGGAATCTGGCACATAGCCGACACGCGTCCGCATCAGGCTCAGCTCTTTTTTCGACTTGCCTCCAAAGAGCTCCACGCTCCCCGACGATGGCTCACAGAGGCCCAGCACTATTTTAATAAGCGTGCTTTTACCCGCCCCGTTTGCACCAACAAGGGCACAGAGCTCAGACTGATGCACCTCGAAGGAAACGTCATGCAAAACGCGCCGTTTCCCGTAGCGTTTTGAAACTTTTGATAGCTTTATTGCTGATGCGTTCATTGGGCCCCCGTTCTGCTTGATAGAAAAACCGCTCATATCGTTCCTTCTTTCCTTTATCGTTTTCCATGGTTATTATTGTTTTTCGATAACTCATATTTGTCAAGATAGTCTAAAAGAAGGGACCCGTGTTAGACACGGGTCCCTTCACGCTGATACTTCGTTTTAGCTGTTCGTCTTATGCTACTCGTCGCTCAAATCGACAGCAAAGACTGATGTCGGAAGCGACGCCTCGTTGCCTCCGCCATCCCGCATCTGTCTCACGACATTTTTTGCGCGCTCGACAATAAGCTCCTCGAGCTCTTTCTCGCTCACGCGCTGAATAATATCTCCCGGTTGACAATCAAGCTCATCACAGATTTCAAGAAGCGTCTTAAGACGAATAGCTTTAATTTTTCCGTTTCTTAGCTTAGAAATATTAGCCGGAGTATGCCCCGTGGCACGAATCAGATCAGAGCTGGTCTTTCCGGTCTTAAGCAGCTGCGTCTCAAGCTCGATGATGAGATAGCTCATGTTTCCTCCTACACAAGCTCGTCAGACTGCTCCTGGAGCAGCGAGGCATAACTCCAAATCGCCGAGATAAACAGACAGACAACTGCGCCGATAAACGACCCCGCATCAAAGGTAGCGCCTTGGCAAATCTCAATAACAAAGGAATGAGGCACGATGTAAAGCTCCAGTCCGCCAATGGTGAGATTGACCGATCCATAGGCACCAACAAGCGAAACCGCGGCGTTAACAGCAAAGGCAAGCGCGAGAACACGGATAAGCCGCACATGCGCCCTGGTAAAGGGCGATACGCCCCGCGAAATGTCGCGGCTGATTCCGCACAAAACGACAAGCGAAATACCCATGGCAAGCGCCATGCACAGTCCGCTTGGGATAACGATGCACCCGCCATTGAGAAGCGTCACAACACCGAAAGAATCGACAGAAGCAGCGTTTGCAACCGCATACCAGATCACGTAAACAACCAACGCGGCGAAAGCGACGAGCATTCCCGCAAAAACGACCGCCATGCAAAAGCCAAGCTTCCTTACAGTCTCGCCCGCCTTGGCCATACGCTGAACGCTGTTGGACATACACTCACCCTCATCGAATCTATCGTTATCCGAATAGTTTATCGAACAACGATATGGATTGCATGCGGAAAGCCCCGCCAGTGCGCATAGGCCATTCACTAATCAGAAGGGGTGAGAGTGGATTTTTGGACACGTATCGAACGAGAGTGGATAATCTCCCACTTTGAGGCCACCACCGGGCCTAAAACGGGAGATTATCCACTCTCATAGTCATCAAGGCTCACAACCTCTTACTCGGCCGCCTCGCGCAGGGCCGACATCGTAGCCGCATATTGCTGCTGCAGCGCATGCATTCCCTCGCGAGCGCCGTCAACGGCATCGGCGCCGCGCAGCGCCTCGGTCACCACGACCGCCGGCTCGTACAGATTATCGAATCCCAGGTTCTGGCTCACGCCCTTGAGCGTGTGCGCTGCCATAAACGCTTCCTCGGCGTCTCCCGCCGCCATGGCAGCCTCCAGCTTGTCCATGCTCTCGTCATCTAAAAACTTGAGGGCAAAGCGGGCAAGCATTTCCCCGCCCATCAGCCGAGCACACGCGTCATCATAATTAGCGCCGATCTTCTCATACGCCTCACGCATGGAAATCATGGATTAAAAACTCCTTTGGTCAAACTAAATCGTAGGAAACGCGACGACATCGGCGGGGCGTGCCAACGTCTCGGCAATTTGGTCTTGCACCTCGAGCAGACAATCGAGCAGCAGCGGGTTAAAGGTGCCGCACTTACCGTCCAGGATCATCTGGATCGCCTCCTCGTGCGGGATAGCGTCCTTGTACACGCGCACGCTCGTCAGTGCATCGTACACGTCAGCCACCGAGACCACCTGCGCGGCGATGGGGATATCGTCGCCCTTAAGGCCATCGGGATAACCCTTGCCGTCCCAGCGCTCGTGGTGCCAACGCGCAATCTGGTACGCATATTCCATAAGCGCATTGCCGGCGTGATGACTACCCAGCTCACGCAGCATGTCGGCGCCGATCGTGGTATGCGTCTTCATAATCTCGAACTCCTCGGGCGTAAGGCGTCCGGGCTTGTTGAGAATCGCATCGTCAATCGACATCTTGCCGATATCGTGCAGCGCCGAAGCCAGGGCGATCGTGGAGCGTTCCTCATTGTCGAGGGAGATCGTGCCGCTACGCTGGACCAGACAGCCAAGCAGCAGCTCGGTCAGCTTCTCGATGTTCGTAACGTGCCTGCCGCTCTCGCCGTTGCGAAGCTCCATGACGCCGGCCATGATATCGATGAGCATGCGACTGTTCTTGACACGCTCGTTGTACTGCTGGGACAGCAGGTTCGTCAGGCGGCGCTGTTTGGCGTATAGGCGGATGGTGTTGCTTACGCGGCGGCGCACGACACGGGAGTCAAACGGGCGGTTGATATAGTCTGAGGCGCCCAGCTCGTACGCGCGCAGAACCATATCATCGGAATCTTCGCTCGAAATCATGATGACAGGCAGATTGTCGATACCCGATCGGCGCGACAGATCGGCCAGTACCTCAAAGCCGCTCGCGCCCGGCATGACAATGTCCAGCAGCACGAGCGACAACTCATCGCCATAACGGTCGACCATATCGAGCGCCGTACGACCGTTATCGGCCTCGAGGATGCAATACTCGTCCTTGAGCATCTCGCTGAGAATGGCTCGGTTCATCTCGGAGTCATCGACGATAAGCACCGAAGGCTTTTCGCTTTGGAAGGCCTCGATGGAATCGCCATCGGTCACGACCGTACCGGCTTTTGCCTTGGCACGGCTCAGTAACTGGACAGCGCGGCCAACGCCCTCATCGACCGTCTCGCCATGAATGCGAACGCCACCAACACATGCCGTCAAGCTCACGTGCTCATGGCCCGGAATAATCGTGGCATGAACGGCATCGGATACCTGACGCAGACGACGGGCAAAGTCATCGGAGGGAATATTGGGCATGACAGCTACAAACTTGTCGCAGCCATAGCGCACAAGTTCGTCAGTCGAACGAATACCGCTGCGTATGGCTGTTGCCACAGCACCGAGCGCAAGGTCGCCGGCATGGCGGCCACACGTATCGTTGAAGACCCTAAAATCATCAAGGTCGATCATCGCAACGCCGGCCTTCATGCGGGCGCTACGGAGCTTTTCCTCGTAATATCGACGATTGCACACGCCCGTCAGCACGTCGGTGTAGACAAGGTCCTCTTCTGCAGCCTCTTGCTCATCAATCGGACGCACCATCAGCAAGACATGAGGCTCGCCCTCGACCTTTAGAGGGCGCAGGCGGGCGCGGTACTCAACACCATCGTTGAGCAGTTGCTCCGACACCTCATCGGAATCTGTCAAGGCCTCAAGACTCGACTGACGCAGACAAGGGCAGCGATCGCCGGCGAGCAGGCAGTTAGGCTCGCTCTTAATCTGATCGGCCGACAGCAAACGTACCACGGGGTAGGTCCTTGCGACACGGGCGACCTCGGCGGCGGCCTCCTCGTCGGTTAGATTGACCTCGTGATTATTGAGCATACGGGGCCCTTTCGATAGTTTCGCATGGAGCGGTGGGTTCCAAATGTTACAAGGGTAACACCTTGTCGATGCAGGTAGGCACGTGAATGCTGTTACATTTTTATGAGTTGGCAGACGGCGCGATTGAAGCCGCAAACGTAAGGTTTTGAGCGCATTTGTTAACACGGCCGAAACGTTTGTGGATGAAGCCTGTTTTGTTTTTTTGCAGCTGCTAGAACCCCAGGATGCCACGGACAGTCTGGGCAGCCGCTGCCGGGCGATCGCGCAGGCCGTTGTGCGCGCCGGGAACCATTACGAGTGGAGAGTCCAAAAGCTCAGCCGCCATCCTCGTTCCCGCCTCACGGGGCGTACCAATCGAGAGCTCGCCCAAAAGCACGGCGGCCACCGTTTTTGACGCACGAACGCTATCCCAATCGGGAACGCAGGTCATAGTAATCCCGTATTCGTTTGCCATGAAGCTGCGGCCGTTGCGCAGGGCATGCTTGGCTTCTGCCTCGGTTAACTTGGGGGCCTCAGGGTCCGAATCACCGATGGCACCCAGGAAGGCCCGTAATGCCCTGGAGACCTTTCCCGCGGCGATCATCTCGAGCAAAACCGGGGCCGCGCCCAGGCCGGCGCCCTCATCCGTCACGGCGGGTTCATGCAGAATCGCACGCGAGATTATGGCAGGGTTTGCACGGAGAAGCTCCAGCGTCACCAGCGTACCGGCACTGTGCGCGAGCACGTTTGCCGGAGCGCCAATATGCTCGATAACAGCTTGCAGGTCGGCGGCTTGGGCGGCGAGGTCGTAGCGTCCGTCTGCAGCGTCGCCACTCTCGCCGCAACCGCGGCGGTCGTAGGCAATGACGCGACAGTCGCGGGCGAGCTCGCAGGCGATGGCGTCAAAAAAGACGCCGTCGACGCACGCACCGTGCACGCACACCAAGGCGGGAGCATCAGGCGATACATCCGGGCCGGCATATTCGCGACAGGCAATCGTGGTGCCCGCGTTCTCGACCGTAAAATCCATGTTGTGCCCCCGTCATCAATGCCCATCCAGCCGCACGTCAGTACGGTTGGATGGACCCGCATTGCCTTACGCCTTGTTAACAGATTAACTGTACCCGACCCGAGGCTTTTCATGGCACGGCATAATGAGCGACGTGAAAAAACGAAACTTGTAAAGCAAGAGCCCGCACCTTGCTTTGGAGCCGATGCTATGCTTAGGCACAATTGTCTTGAGGAGCATATGCCTATGTCTACGTTTTTGAATGCCAGCCCCATCTTTGGGCCCGTTCGCAGCCGTCGCCTTGGTCTCTCGCTCGGCGTCAACATGATGCCGGCCAGCGGCAAAATCTGCACGTTCGACTGCATTTACTGCGAAAACGGTCTCAATGCCGAGCGCCCCTGCCATGAGCCGTACAACACAGCTGCCGTGGTACTCGACGCGCTCGAGGCAAAGCTGCGCGAGATGGCAGCCGAAGGCGAGCTCCCCGATGTGATCACCTTCGCAGGCAACGGCGAGCCCACCGCCGCACCGGAGTTTCCGCAGGCCATCGCCGGTGCCGTCGCGCTTCGCGACCAGCTGGCCCCAAACACCAAGATTGCCGTGCTTTCCAACGGCACACGCGCCGACCGTCCCCATGTACACGATGCGCTCATGATGGTCGACGACAACATTCTTAAGCTCGATACCGTCGACCCGGCGTTTATCCAGCTGCTCGACCAGCCCGTTGGCCCCTACGACGTCAAGCACCAGATCGAGACGTTCGCAAGCTTTAACGGTCACGTTATTATCCAGACGATGTTTTTGAGCGGTGAGTACCGGGGCAAGCCCATCGACAACACCGGCGAGGAGTACGTTGCCCCCTGGCTCGCGGCGCTTGAGCGCATTCGCCCGCAGGAGGCGACCATCTACACGGTGGCGCGCGAAACACCGATCGCCGGCCTTGCCAAAGCAGTGCCCGAGGTACTCGACGCCATTGCCGCGCGCGTGCGCGCCCTCGGTATTCCCTGCCAGGTGAGCTACTAGCAAAACCACGCAGCAGCTCGTGCCCACCACCCCGCTCCATCAGTTGCGGTGATATAGTTCCTATTTGTGCTGTTAAACCGCTTAAATCGGAACTATATCACCGCAACTTTTATGGACGCGTGGGTGGGCTATACTAGCTGCGAATGAAAGGAAGTTAGCCATGTTTGACAACGGACCTGTGCCCGGCCGCAACGACGCCTGCTGGTGCGGCAGCGGCAAGAAATATAAGAAATGTCACAGCGCCTTCGACGAGCGCCTCGAGCGCCTGTGGGAGGAAGGCTGGGAGGTTCTGCCCCGCACGCTCTACAAGACGCCCGCCGACATCGAGGGCATCAAGCGCTCGGCCGCCATCAACGTAGGCGTGCTCGACTACGTCGGCGAGCATATCGCCGCGGGCATGACCACCAACCAGATCGATCAGATGATCTACGACTTCACCGTCGAGCATGGCGGCACGCCGGCCGACCTCCACTACGAGGGCTACCCCAAGAGCGTGTGCACCTCGATCAACGACGTGGTCTGCCACGGCATCCCCTGCGATGCGGACGTGTTGCACGAGGGCGACATCATCAACGTGGACTGCTCCACAATCCTAGACGGCTACTTTAGCGACTCGAGCCGCATGTTCTGCATCGGCGAGGTCTCGGCCGAGCGCCAGCGCCTAGTCGACGTCACCCGTGCCAGCGTGGAGGCGGGTCTGGCGGCCGTCAAGCCATGGCTGCCGTTGTCCGTTATGGCCGAGGCCGTGCAAAAGACCGTCGAGGACGCCGGCTTTAGCGTGGTGCGCGAGTACGGCGGACACGGCATCGGTAAGGAGTTCCACGAGGACCCGTTTGTGGGCTTTACCACCGAGGCGCCCGATGTGGACACCATCATGGCTCCGGGCATGGTCTTTACCATCGAGCCCATGGTCAACGCCGGGGCGCCCGACATCAAGATTAGCAAGGGCGACGGTTGGTGCGTGCGCACCAAGGACGGCAGCGATTCGGCCCAGTGCGAGGTACAGCTCGTGGTGACCGAGGATGGCTACGAGCTGCTGAGCTGGTAGCCGTGGATGCGCCGGGCTTCGCGATGGATATGTTAACCATCACGAAGCCCGGCGTTTTTTAGCGTTTTGTCTGATAAAACCTGCCAAAAATAAACCTGTCCCTTTTTGGCAGGTCGAGCGGAGAGGACTGCTTGTGAACATCCTGGTTTTGTTGCCCGTCAACGACCGCCATCGCGCAATTCTTGAGTCGAGCGCTCCGGGCGAGGACTTTATCTACACGAGCTCCGACGCCGCCACGCACGAGCAGGTCGCCGATGCCGACGTGATCCTGGGCAACATCGGCCCTGACATGCTCACGGCATGCGAGCATCTCCAGCTGTTGCAATTGCAGACCGCCGGCTATGACGACTACCTTACCGCCGGCACCGTGCCGGCTGAAGCCAAGCTGTCTTGCTCAATCGGCGCCTACGGTCAGGCCGTGAGCGAGCATATGTTTGCCATGGTCCTTTCCATGATGAAGCACCTGCCCGGCTACCAGGACCTGCAGCGTGAGCATCGCTGGAAGGATTTGGGGCCGGTTACCTCGCTCAAAAACGCCAACGTGCTGGTGCTGGGCGCGGGCGATATCGGCGGCCACTTTGCCACGCTCTGCCGTGGCATGGGTGCGCACGTCCGCGGCATCAAGCGCCATCCGCTCGTCTACCCCATTGTGTTTGAGGACATGGACGGCATGGATGCCCTGTCTGAGCGCTTGGCGGAGGCAGACGTCGTCGCATCTTTTATGCCGAGCACACCCGAGACCCGCGGCCTGGCGAACGCCGAGTTCTTCGCCGCGATGAAACCGGGCGCCTTCTTTGCCAACGGCGGCCGCGGCGACCTTGTGGTCGCCGACGACTTGGTTGCCGCCTTGGAGTCGGGACATCTCGCCGGCGCCGCGGTCGACGTCACCGACCCCGAACCGTTGCCTGAGACAAGCCCACTGTGGGATGCGCCTAATATGCTCATCACGCCACACGTCTCCGGCTGGTTCCACCTGGCAGCCACGCTCAACAATGTGGTCGACATTGCCGCGGAGAATCTGCGTCACCTGCAAGCCGGCGAGACCCTGCGCTGTTGGATTGAACATTAGGGTTCCGCCGTTCTAACGAACGGCGGACCGGTCGACGCTGCGCGCCGCCCAGAGCGACAATTTGTCATTCAAAAGGCGAGGCATGACCAGAAGGTCTATGCCTTGCCTTTTTCATGCCAACTTGTTCGCTCTGGACATCGCTCGCTGACGTTTGCTCAACCTGCGGTGTTATAACAATTCTGTCCAGCTGTTGGCATTGCGGCATTTGCCCAAATAAAACCTGCCAAAGTAAACCTGTCCCTTTTTGGCAGATTTTAGAGTTCCACACTTTCGGCGCCGTTGATGGTTAGGTTGCGCTCGTAGAAGGCGGTGAGAGCGCGGATGGCGTACATCACGTCGCGCACGCCGCCGGTCTCGTAGCTCGAGTGCATGGCAAGCTGCGGCAGGCCCACGTCAACGGCATGCATGCTCGCCTGCATGTTCGACAGGTTGCCCAGGGTCGAACCGCCCGCCATATCGCTCTTGTTGGCGAAGGCCTGCGTGGGCACGTCGGCGTCATCGCAGATGGCTTGGAACACCGCGCGGCTAAAGGCATCGGTGCAGTAGTGCTGGTTGGCGGCTTCCTTAATGACAATGCCGCCGTTGAGCACAACCTGATTGCGAGCATCGCACTTCTCGGCGTGGTTGGGATGCACGGCATGCGCGTTGTCGCAGCTCACAAGCATCGAGGCGGCAAGTGCGCGATGGTACGACTCGTCGTCAAAGCCCAGCGATCCGTTAATGCGGCGCAGCGCGTCGGCCAAGAACGTCGACATGGCGCCCTGCTTGGTCTCGGAGCCGACCTCCTCGTTATCAAAGCAGCAAAAGACCGAGACGTCATGCGCATTCTCGGCACCCAAAAATGCCTGCAGCGAGGTGTAGGCGCAGGCCAGGTCGTCGAGCTTGGGCGTCGAGATAAACTCGTCGGCCCAGCCCCAAATGCGCGCATCCTGACGATTGACCAGGAACAAATCGCGGCCCAAAATCTGTTCGGGCTCGACGTCCAGCTCGTCGGCGATCAGGGTGTCAAAATCTCCCTGCTTAAGGTCACCGGCGCTGATGAGCGGGCACAGGTCGACGGCTCGGTTGGGAGCAAAGCCCTCGTTAACACCGCGGTTCATATGGATAGCAAGACTCGGAATGATAGCGACCTCGCGCTCGGTGGCAAGCAGGCGGCTCTCGATACGGTCGCCCTCGCGCACCAGCACGCGGCCCGCGAGCGCCAGCGGGCGATCGAACCAGGTGTAGTCGATCATGCCGCCGTAGGCCTCGGTGTTCAAGCGCAGCGTCTCGCCCGCGCCGTCAAGCTCGGGCACAGCCTTGACCTTAAACGTCGGCGAATCGCTGTGCGACGCCGTGAGCTGAAAATGATAGTCACCGGCGACGCCGTCCTCGCCCCACGTCGCGGCCAGGTCCTCACCCACCTTAAAGGCAACAACGCTCGAGGTGTTGCGCTGCGTGTAATAACGCCCGCCCGGTTCGATGTCCCACGCCGCATTCTCGGGCAGGTAGGTAAAGCCCGCCTCGTCGAGCTCGGCCATAATGGTCGCCGCCGTATGGAACATACTGGGGCATGCCTCGATAAAGTCGATAAGGTCGTTGGCGGCCTCGATATCATCGGCCGTCACATGCGCGCGCTCGGGCGTTTCCTGATCCGTCATGCTCTCCCCTTTCGCTGGGTTGATGGTCCCCTCCAGCATACCCCGCCACGCCAGCGCCGCACTCTTCATTCCGTGCTTAATTCCGCGCCACTCACCAAGTTGAGCCATCATGCCCGCGCTCCTTTTGCGACAATTGCGCTAACAGGACGAGAGGAGCCGTCATGAAGCCACGTAACATTGCCATCACCTGCGGTGTCGCGGGAGTCGCCGTCGGCCTTGCCGCTGCCACCGGTATCGTTTATCACAAGCAAATCAAGTCCGCCGCGTCGCTCAAACGCTTGACCGACTATGCGGATGGCTATGACCTGTACGCAATCGACATCGCTTACGACTACGACCTCGACCGCATCATCGCCGCTGGCGTGCGCGACGACCAGGCCTACATCGATGCCGTGGTGGCCCAGGTGCTGCCAGGTGTGCCGGCACATGTCCAGGCGCCCCAGTTTGCCTGCAGCGCTTTTGTCGCCGTAGATGCCGAAGGCCGCGTGCGCACCGGTCGCAATTACGACTTTAAGGACGACACCTCGGCGCTGCTGGTGCACAATCACCCACGAGGCGGCTATGCCTCCATCGGGTATGCCGCCCTTAACAACCTGGGCGATAACACTCCGCTTGACTCCGTCGGCGGACGTGCCGCCGCACTCATGGGCCCGTTTGCCCAGCTCGACGGTGTTAACGAATGTGGCGTGTCCATTGCCGTGCTCACCCTGGATTCCAAACCCTGTGACCAGGACACGCAGCGCCCCGTCATCAATACCTCACTCGCCATCCGCCTGGTGCTCGACCGCGCGGCTACTACGCAAGAAGCTGTCGACCTGCTTTCCGCCCACGACATGCACGCCATGGCAGGACGCGATTACCACTTCTTTATCAACGACGCCGCCGGTGACGCGCGCGTAGTAGAGTGGGATCCGCGCGATCCGGACCGCGCTTTCAAATCGACTCCTGTACGCCAGGTCACGAACTTCTACGCCTGCTATGGCGACGAAGTGCTGCCCAACCAAAAGAATGGCGAGCTGGGCCATGGTAAAGAGCGCGCCGTCGCAATCGCCGATGTCCTTGACGCCCATGTCGGTGCCCAGGACGAAACGATTGCCTGGGAAGCCCTGCGCGCTGCAGCGCAAGAGCCCAATCCGGAAGACATCACCAGCAATACGCAATGGTCGGTCGTCTTTGACAATACCGAACCCGCCGCCGCTATTACACTGCGCCGTCACTGGGGCGATGTCGACGCCTTCGCGCTGTAAGGAGCCAGGCCCGTCGTCCTTACGCTCGCCTGACGCTGCTTACATTTCTATACATTTGAGCTAACACGTTTTACCCCTGTATCAACAGTGTGCGGGGGTAAACTTATGCGCATGTTATAACTTGCCCGGAAGGATTCATCATGCTCAGGATCGGTCTTCTTACCAGTGGCGGCGACTGCCAGGCGCTCAACGCCACCATGCGCGGCATCGTCAAAACGCTCATGACCAATAGCGAAGAGCCTATCGAGATCTACGGTTTTGAGGACGGCTACCAGGGCCTTATCTACAGCAGGTTCCGCGTCATGACGCCCGCCGATTTTAGCGGTATCCTCACCCGCGGCGGCACCATCCTGGGCACGAGCCGTACGCCGTTCAAGCGCCTGGATACTCCCGAGGCCGACGGCGTCGAGAAGGTGCCCGCGATGGTCCACACCTATCACAAGTTGCAGCTCGACTGCCTGTTTATGCTGGGCGGCAACGGCTCCACCAAGACCGCCAACCGCCTGCGCGAAGAGGGCCTCAACGTTATCGCCCTGCCCAAGACCATCGATAACGACACCTGGGGCACCGAGTTGACGTTTGGCTTTACGAGCGCCATCGACGTCGCTACCAAGTGCATCGACGACATCCACACCACTGCCTCGAGTCACGGCCGCGTGTTTGTCATCGAGATCATGGGCCACAAGGTCGGTTGGATTCCGCTGTATGCCGGCGTCGCGGGCGGCGCGGACGTCATCTTGATTCCCGAGATCCCCTACGACATGGACAACGTCATCAAGACCATCGAGCATCGCATGGAGACCGGCAGCCGCTTTACCATCGTGGCCGTCGCCGAGGGCGCTATCTCCAAGGAGGACGCGGCGCTGTCCAAGAAGGAGTACAAGAAGAAGCTTGCCGAGCGCACGAGCCCGTCGATCGTCTACGACATCGCCAAGGAGATTGAGGCCAAGACCGGTCGCGAGACCCGCGTCGCCATCCCCGGCCACACGCAGCGCGGCGGCCAGCCCGACGCCCAGGACCGCATCTTTGCGACCCAGTGCGGCGTCGAAGCAGCACTGGGATGCCTGCGCGGCGAGTTTGGCTACATGATTGCCCTGCGCGACGGCAAGATGTGCCACATGCCGCTCGAGGAGGTCGCCGGCAAGCTCAAGTATGTCGACCCCCAGAGCGATCTGGTGCGCGAGGCCAAGGCGTTGGGCATCAGCTTCGGCGACGAATAGCCTCGGCTGGAACTGCCCCCATCGGAGGCCCCAGGGCTTTCCTCCCAAATCGTCCTCGGACATGTCAGGACCCCGCTGCGCGCTTCGCGCGGCGGGGTCCTTCCGTCCTGCGGAAAGATTTGGGAGGAAAGCCCTGGGGCCTCCTGCGGTAACTAGGGAGGCCGAGGCTATTCGTCTTCTTGCTGCAAGTGCGTGGGCTGAGATTTTGGGATGTTGCAGGCTCTTAGCTGAGAGTAGCACTGACATTTGTCCTGAAATGGCTGGTCGTTAGGGGTTGCTACCGGTAGTTGCGGTAGGGTTGGGGCAGATTCTAACTAGAAATGGTGGTCGCTACCGGTTGTTCTCGGCATACTCGGCTCATTCGATTCGACCATCAAACGAAAGGAACCACCATGGATCTTGCGATGGCACAGCGCCTCGTCGATCGCCGCAAGGCTGCCGGGCTTTCTCAGGAGGCGCTTGCCGCCCAGCTGGGTGTGAGTCGTCAGGCTGTCAGTAAATGGGAGCGCAGCGAATCCTCGCCCGATACCGATAACCTTATTGCGCTCGCCGCGCTGTATGGCGTGTCGCTGGATGAGCTGCTGTATGGGGAGGCGGCTAACGATGCCGACGACCCGGAGGACGGTAGCGCCGACACCGAGACGGCGGATGCGGCTGACGAGGCTGAGGATTCTGCCGAGCACGCCGATTGCGGCGACAAACCACTTGTCGATATTTCCCTCGCGCGCGGTATCCACGTCATTGATCCCAATAAAGGCGAGGAAGTCCATGTTGGTTGGAGCGGCATCCATGTGACCAACGAGCGCAAGGGCGAAGAGGTGCATGTGGGGCCGGGCGGCGTGCATATCGATACGCTTGAGGACGATGGACATAGCGTACGCACCAATGACGACGGCACCGTCACCATCGACGGCGAGACGTTTTCCAGCTGGAAGGAAGCACACGACAAGCTCGACCATCATGGCAAGCATTTCCACACCAAGGTCGGACGTGCATGGAACAAATTCCCCTTCCCCGCACTTGTCACTCTCGCCTATCTGGTGCTCGGCATTGTCTACGGCACATGGGACATGGGGCTTTTCCTCGTCTTTTTGGTTCCCGTCTGCTACGCGATTGGTGACTTCATCGATCGACGCCACCTGTCTAAGCTGATCGAGGCCATCTACCCGGCAGCCGCCATCGCTTGGTTCCTCTACATGTGGCTCTGTTTGGGACAGCCCCATCCTGCATGGATCGTCCTCATCACGATTCCCATCGTAAAGGCGCTCATGCGCTGGTGCCGCAAACAATGGAAGCACCGCAAACAGGCCTAACACGCTCCGACCCAGCAGCACCCAACCGCCCCCGCCCTTCTCCTAAGTTGCGGTGAGATAGGGACTGTTTTGAAGCTCCAAAGCGCCAAACAGTCCGTATATCACCGCAACTTACAAACAACTGGGTCAGTTCCGGCACGGAGATTAGCATTGAGCTGACCGCGCGCCAAGAAAAGGGCCTATTTACTACGTTTAACTCGAGAGGGCCGACCATACCCGCCTTTTCCGAAAACTGGCAAGCCCTCTACCTGCGGTTTTAATTTCATAATCTTTGTCACGGTCGAGGGTGTGGTAGCAAACGTAGTAGATAGGCCCATTTTGTGGCATACGACCCATACAAGCCCAATCTCGAAGGCTAAAGAGAGCCTCTCATCCACGCCTGCGAGCGAAAACCAAATAGAATGAAAGGCAAATGGAAAAGCCCGTTTGACGGGGCAAACGCCGGGCCACATAATGGTTGTCCGGCGTTTGCCCAGATAAAACCTGCCAAAATAAACCTGTCCCTTTTTGGCAGGTTACTCGGCGCTTTTGAGGGCGCCGACCATGTCGATCTTGTTGAGGGTACGATTGGTAGCGAGGTTGACGATAAACGTAAAGCCAAAGGAAAGCACCACGGCGAGCACGTAGCTTAGCGGCTCGACCTCGACATCAAAGTACAGCGACGGCATCTGCAAAATGTACGTAAAACTCTCGGCCAGCAAGCCGCCCAGCGGCACGCCCAGCGCAGCGCCAATCGCCGTGAGGATCAACGTCTCCTTGTTGACGTAATGGTGCACCTCACCGCGACGGAAGCCCAACACCTTAATGGTCGCCAGCTCGCGCTCGCGCTCGGAGATATTCGTGTTGGACAGCGTAAACACCACCACAAACGATAGGCACGCCGCCATAAAGGTCACGAGCACCACGACCGAATTGATAATCGTAAAGTTCGCCTCATAGTTTTCCCAATGCTCGGCCGTACTCGAAATCGTAAGCCAACCGTCACTCTTAAGATTCTTGCTAAACGCAATCTGGTCGGCCGACGAACCCTTAAGCAACACAAAGACGCCGTTAAGACGTGCGCTTCGACCGAACGCACGCTCATAGGTGCCCTGCGTCATGTAAAGCGTGTTGCCCAGATAGTTAAGCGAAATGTCGCTGACTTTGACCTTGGCAACATTGAGCGACGAATCCTGGACGTGAGCCGTATCGCCCGGCTGAATCCCCAGCACCAGCTGTGAACTTTTGCTCAGATACACGTCTCCGTCACGCAAAGGCAGCGGTTCTTTGGACTCATCCTCCAGACGCACGTAATCGCCCAAGTCACTCGTGCGGTCATCGGGCACCACGATCAGCTGCACGGTCTCGCTCTTGCCGCCAAACGTAAAGGTGACGTTGTCGGTCATAATCGGCAGGGTCGAGGTCACGGTCACGTTGAAATCATTGGCCGCGCTGCGCTCATCCAATGCCGCGCACGTCTGCGAAAAATCGTCGGGATTGGCGACCGCCAGCAGGTCGTAGCGCGTGATATGCCCGTACTGTTTGGGCGAAAGCGCCACCGACGTGTCGCGAATGCCCATACCGCAGATCACGAGCGCCGTGCAGCCGGCGATACCGAAGATGGTCATAAAAGCGCGCTTTTTGTAGCGGAACAGGTTACGTGCTGCCACCTTGTTCAAAAAGCCCATGCGGCGCCAGATAAAGCCGATGCGCTCAAGCAAGATGCGAGAGCCGGCGCGTGGGGCCTTGGGACGCATGAGCGAGGCCGGGGTCTCGGCCATCTCGTGGCGGCAGGCGATAATCGTAGCGCCCACCACGCCCACGGCAAACAGCGCCACCGAGACGATTGAGGACACGATGTCGTACGAAAGCAACATCTGGGGCAGCGAGTACATGTCATCGAACACCGTAAACAGGAACAGCGGCAGGCCCACAAATCCGATGATGTTGCCGAGCACGCCGCCGATCAGACATGCCCACAGCGCATAGTCCACGTATTTGGACAGGATGCGCTCGCGTGAATAGCCAAGCGCCTTGTACAGGCCAATAAGCGTGCGCTCCTCCTCGACCATGCGCGTGGCGGTGGTAAGACTGATGAGCACAGCAACGACAAAGAAGATAAATGGGAAAACCGTGGCGATGGCCTCGATCGAAGAACTGTCGCTCTCGACGCTCGAGTAGCTTGCGATGTTACCGCGGTCCTGAATGTACCAGGTGCATTCGCCCAGATCGGAAAGCTCGGCGCGGGCATCGGCAAAATGCTGGTCGGCGGCGGCGCGGCGCTGGTCCAACTCGGCCTGAGCCTGGACGCGCTCCTCGCTGCCCTCGGCCATACGGTTGATGTTATCCTGCTCGATCCCAAAGAGCATGGCGGCCTGACGCTCGGCCGTATCCAAGCTTGTCGGCGTGTCAACCGTCAACTCCTGGACGCGCGCCTTCTCACGCTCTTCGCGGATCTTCTCGATATTGCCCTTGACCTCATTGATCTTTGCCGCGTAGGCATCCGAATAGGAGTTAAGACTCTTGGCTCCCTCGACGATCACGTGGACTGCGGAGTAGGAAGAAGATGTCGCGGCATCCTCGCTCACATAGAACTTATAGTCCGCAGCCGAAGCAGCGCGAAAGGCGTTGACTGTCGAGTCGGAGCTCACGTCGGTAGGATCGAGGACCTCGGCCGTAATGGTGTAATCGCCCGCGGCAAACTGATCCTTGGCACTTTGGTTGGACGAGCTCGCGTCATTGGCGGCAAAACTCACCGTATCGCCGAGCTTTTTGCCCGAAGCCTTCAGGAACTTCGAAGTCACCGCGACTTCATCGGCGCTCTCGGGCAAATCGCCGCTCACCAGCACCGGCTGATCGATGTTCTCCTTGGAGAGACTTTGCACGACCACGCGCTCGCGCGTTGTGCCCACGGCGGTGTAGGCGGTCTCGGTGTAGATGCCCTCGACCGTCTCGACGCCGTCGACCTCTTGGATAGCCGCGAGATCGTCGCGCGTAAGGCCATAGGTCGACTGCACGTTAATGTCATAGACATTCTGCTGGTCAAAATAGGCGTCGACCGAATCGCACAAATCCTCGCAGCCCGCCTTAAGGCCGCACATCACGCTCACGCCAAGCGCAGTGATGACCACGATAGATAGGAAGCGCTTAAGACTGCCCCGAATCGTGCGGTAGATGCCACGGCGAAAAACCGTCGGCACCATATCGTTTGAGCTTTGAGCGGTACGGTAGGTCGCGAACTCCCGGTCGCGGCCCGCGTGCTCTGTATCGTGGTTTTGGCTGTTTTGGCAATCTTGGTCCATGGGCGCTACCACTCGATCGTCTCGATAGGCACGGGATTTTGCTGGACCGTCTCGCTCTCCACGCGGCCGCTCTTAAAGCGGATCAGGCGATCGGCCATGGGCGCCAGCGCGGAGTTGTGGGTGATGATAATGACCGTGATGTCCTGCTTGCGGCAAGTGTCCTGCAGCAACTGCAAGATCTGCTTGCCGGTTTTGTAGTCAAGTGCACCCGTGGGCTCGTCGCATAAAAGCAGCTTGGGGTTCTTGGCCAGTGCGCGGGCAATGGACACACGCTGCTGCTCGCCACCCGAAAGCTGCGCGGGGAAGTTGGCGAGGCGCTCGCCCAGGCCAACCTGGCAAAGCGTTTGCTCGGCATCGAGCGAATCGGGGCAGATTTGCGCCGCAAGCTCGACGTTTTCGAGCGCCGTCAAGTTGGGGACCAAATTGTAGAACTGGAAGACAAAGCCGACGTCGGCGCGGCGGTATTCCACGAGCTGCGCCTCGTTGGCAGAGCTCACGTCGCGCCCGTCCACCGTCACGGTGCCGGAGGTCGCCGTATCCATGCCGCCCAGAATGTTGAGCGCCGTGGTCTTGCCGGCACCCGAAGCACCCAGAATGATGGCGAGCTCGCCGCGCTCGACCGTAAAGCTCGCGCCGTCGAGCGCGTGAATGCGGGCATCGCCCTCGCCGTATGCTTTGATGACGTCTTTGAATTCGATATAGGCCATCGATTAATTCCCATCTGGTCGGATAACTCTTTAGTATTACCCATTTCGCGCCGACCAAAAAGGGACAGGTTTATTTTGGCAGGTTTTATATGGGGAAACGGCAGCTATAGATGAAGCGCCGGGGAGGCAGAGAAATCATCGACGGGGTCAGGCCGACCGCCAAACACAACGCACGTATCTCTATCTGTCAACCAAATCATTCGAACAGTTGTTCGTTTCTATGATATGATTCCGCTATTTAAGCAGGCCAATACGCAGAAAGGCGGCCAACATGGCGTTCGACTTTAAGAAGGAATGCAAGGAGCTCTACAAACCTGCAAGCAAGCCGAGCATCGCAACTGTCCCGCCATTCAATCTCAGGGCGGGATTCAGTCGGGATTCAATTTCAACAAACGGCATCATCCGGTAACCGATATGTAAGGCTGTATAAATCATTTCCATTTGCCTAACAAAATGACCGCTCGGCTAACAAGCTCGGCCCATGTCCCCACGCGATGGTACTGTTCTCCAGAGTTCTTATTAGAGAGGGGTGCTCCATGGAGATCACCATCAATCGCGAAATTGGGAAGCTCGGACTTCCCAGGCATCTTGTGCTTGGCATGGATCCAGGAATTGCAAGCTGCGGATTCGCACTTATCGACACAGCCAATCATGAAATCCTGGATTTGGGCGTCAGATTATTTGACTCTCCAACTCATCCTAAAACGGGCCAAAGTCTTGCGGTTATTCGCAGGGGCTTCCGCTCTACCCGTCGAAACATTGACCGTACCCAGGCGCGCTTGAAGCACTGTCTCCAAGTCCTCAAGGCTTATGGCCTCATCCCCCAAGACGCCACCAAAGAGTACTTCCACACCACAAAAGGTGACAAGCAGCCGCTCAAGCTTCGCGTTGATGGTCTTGACCGCCTGCTCAACGATCGCGAGTGGGCGCTAGTCCTATACTCCCTCTGCAAGCGCCGTGGATACATCCCCCACGGAGAAGGCAGTCAGGATAAATCAAGCGAAGGCGGCAAGGTTCTATCCGCCCTTGCGGCCAACAAGGAAGCAATTGCGGAGACCTCGTGCCGTACCGTTGGTGAATGGCTCGCTCAGCAGCCTCAAAGTCGCAATCGTGGCGGCAATTACGACAAGTGTGTAACGCACGCCCAGCTTATCGAAGAAACTCATATCCTATTTGATGCTCAACGCTCCTTTGGCTCCAAATACGCTTCGCCGGAATTTGAGGCCGCATATATCGAGGTTTGCGATTGGGAGCGTTCGCGCAAAGACTTCGACCGCCGCACGTACGACCTCGTTGGCCACTGCTCATACTTCCCAACAGAAAAACGAGCCGCACGCTGCACGCTTACGAGCGAACTCGTTTCAGCCTATGGCGCACTCGGCAACATCACCATCATCCACGAAAACGGGACCTCTCGCGCCCTGAGCGCTACGGAGCGCGATGAGTGCATTGCGATCCTGTTCTCGTGCGAGCCAATTCGAGGCAACAAAGATTGTGCTGTTAAATTCGGCGCCCTCCGAAAAGCGCTCGACCTTAGTTCCAGCGATTACTTTAAGGGAGTTCCAGCTGCCGACGAAAAAACGCGCGAGGTGTACAAGCCCAAGGGATGGCGCGTGCTCCGCAATACCCTCAATGCGGCCAACCCCATTCTCCTGCAGCGTTTGCGCGATGACCGCAATCTCGCCGATGCCGTTATGGAGGCGGTGGCATACTCTTCAGCTCTCCCCGTACTCCAAGAGCAGCTTCAGGGGCTACCGCTTTCGGAAGCGGAGATCGAGGCGCTCTGTAGGCTTCCCTATTCATCCAAAGCTCTTAACGGCTATGGCAACCGTTCCAAAAAAGCACTCGACATGCTGCTCGATTGCCTCGAGGAGCCCGAGGTCCTCAACCTTACGCAGGCCGAAAATGACTGTGGCCTGCTGGGACTTCGCATCGCTGGCGCCCAGCTCGAGCGCTCCGATCGCCTGATGCCCTATGAGACCTGGATCGAACGTACCGGTCGGACAAATAACAATCCCGTCGTCATTCGCTCCATGTCGCAAATGCGAAAAGTGGTCAACGCCGTCTGCCGCAAGTGGGGCGTGCCAAACGAAATCCACGTTGAGCTTGATCGAGAGCTCAGGCTGCCTCAGCGCGCAAAAGACGAGATTGCCAAGGCCAATAAGAAGAATGAGAAAAATCGTGAGCGCATTGCCGGGCAAATCGCTGAACTGCGTGGCTGCACGGCAGATGAGGTCACGGGCAAACAGATAGAGAAGTACCGCCTGTGGGAAGAGCAGGAATGCTTCGACCTTTACACGGGCGCTAAAATCGAAGTCGATCGCCTAATTAGCGATGACACCTACACGCAGATCGACCACATCCTGCCGTTCTCTCGCACGGGAGAAAACTCTCGCAACAACAAAGTCCTAGTCCTCGCCAAAAGCAATCAGGACAAACGCGAACAGACGCCTTACGAATGGATGTCCCACGACGGCGCGCCTTCATGGGATGCTTTTGAGCGTCGCGTTCAGGAAAACCAGAAACTCAGCCGTCGCAAAAAGAACTTCCTGCTGGAAAAAGACCTTGATACCAAGGAAGGCGAATTCTTAGCACGCAGCTTCACCGACACCGCCTATATGTCGCGAGAAGTATGCGCTTACCTCGCCGACTGCCTACTGTTCCCCGATGATGGCGCAAAGGCACATGTTGTTCCTACCACTGGCAGAGCGACCGCATGGCTGCGTCGCAGGTGGGGGCTTAACTTTGGTTCGAATGGCGAAAAAGACCGCTCGGACGATCGTCACCATGCCACCGATGCTTGTGTGATTGCAGCATGTAGTCGAAGCCTCGTGATTAAATCCGCTCGAATCAACCAAGAGACACACTGGAGCATAACCAGAGGTATGAACGAGACCCAACGCCGCGATGCCATCATGAAGGCTCTCGAAAGTGTTATGCCCTGGGAAACCTTTGCGAACGAAGTACGCGCGGCGCACGATTTCGTCGTACCCACGCGCTTTGTTCCGCGTAAGGGAAAGGGCGAGTTGTTCGAGCAGACGGTCTATCGCTATGCCGGCGTTAATGCACAGGGCAAAGACATTGCTCGCAAGGCGAGCTCCGATAAGGACATCGTCATGGGCAACGCCGTTGTGTCGGCAGACGAGAAGTCGGTCATCAAGGTGAGCGAAATGCTGTGCCTGAGGCTCTGGCATGACCCGGAGGCCAAGAAGGGGCAGGGCGCTTGGTACGCAGACCCCGTCTATAAGGCGGATATTCCTGCACTTAAGGATGGGACGTATGTTCCCAGAATTGCGAAACAAAAATATGGGCGGAAGGTCTGGAAAGCCGTTCCCAATAGCGCTTTAACTCAAAAACCACTCGAAATATATCTGGGTGACCTCATTAAAGTCGGGGATGAGCTCGGTCGCTACAATGGCTACAACATTGCAACGGCCAATTGGTCCTTTGTTGACGCTCTCACGAAAAAGGAGATTGCATTCCCCTCGGTTGGAATGCTCTCAAACGAATTGCAACCGATAATTATTCGCGAGAGCATTCTCGATAATTAAGGCCAATAGGGGCGATTTAACTTCCGATAATCGCCCCTTCCCTATATGCGTTTACCTATTTCCAATTTCCACATTACAGCAATGCTTATGACAGGGTCTTCTAGCTGTAGCGAATCGCCTTGCACATACATCCTTCCGAAGCCAATAGACTTAGCTTGGACAAATGTCCCCTGATTGCCTGGCCTTGAGCACGCGCCCTTCCCCAAGGTGATACGCTGGGCACCCCCGTCACCCTCGACGCCTCGCGGTCTTGAGCACGCGCCCTTCCCCAAGGTGATACGCTGATTATCTATCTGTTTTGGAGGTACTACCAGTCTTGAGCACGCGCCCTTCCCCAAGGTGATACGCTCGAGTGGCAAGCTAACCCCGAAGCCGTGGTGTCTTGAGCACGCGCCCTTCCCCAAGGTGATACGCTCAAACGAAATCACAGTCTTCAAACAGGTCTTGTCTTGAGCACGCGCCCTTCCCCAAGGTGATACGCTTTCGTCGAGCATCCAGAGTTCACTGGCATAGTCTTGAGCACGCGCCCTTCCCCAAGGTGATACGCTTTGTTGCGACCGACGATTGCACAACCGATAGTCTTGAGCACGCGCCCTTCCCCAAGGTGATACGCTCGCGGGTACATTCACCTATGATGGTGCCGTGTCTTGAGCACGCGCCCTTCCCCAAGGTGATACGCTCTACGGCTGGAACAACTGCCGCGAGTTTTGGTCTTGAGCACGCGCCCTTCCCCAAGGTGATACGCTCACGACGAGACGAAGAGCGAGACGGCGAGCGGTCTTGAGCACGCGCCCTTCCCCAAGGTGATACGCTTATGATAAAGCGTTTACCATAGTATCGTTAGTCTTGAGCACGCGCCCTTCCCCAAGGTGATACGCTTGATGTACACCTGCTTTGCTGTACCATATGGTCTTGAGCACGCGCCCTTCCCCAAGGTGATACGCTAGTCGGCTCGACCTCATGTACTCGGTCTGCGTCTTGAGCACGCGCCCTTCCCCAAGGTGATACGCTCTTCGTTTCGCCCAACGTCTAGGTTGAGCTGTCTTGAGCACGCGCCCTTCCCCAAGGTGATACGCTCACGATGGAGGACATCCTCACGGACTGCAAGTCTTGAGCACGCGCCCTCCCCCAAGGTGATACGCTCTTCGTTTCGCCCAACGTCTAGGTTGAGCTGTCTTGAGCACGCGCCCTTCCCCAAGGTGATACGCTTTATCTCGCGGCGATGCAGTTTGAGGGTTTGTCTTGAGCACGCGCCCTTCCCCAAGGTGATACGCTTCTCCTTGTTCATGGCCATGCTCCTCTCAGGTCTTGAGCACGCGCCCTTCCCCAAGGTGATACGCTGCCAAGCGGAAATAGAGCTTGGAATCAGCAGTCTTGAGCACGCGCCCTTCCCCAAGGTGATACGCTGCTGATTCCGGTGTCGTGCGAGCCGAACTGGTCTTGAGCACGCGCCCTTCCCCAAGGTGATACGCTAGCTCGAAGGGCTCACGGCCGAGTTGGAGAGTCTTGAGCACGCGCCCTTCCCCAAGGTGATACGCTCGAGAAGCACACGCCCGAGAACCTTGCCCGGTCTTGAGCACGCGCCCTTCCCCAAGGTGATACGCTTATCGCAGATGGTATGACAACAGAGCTGCTGTCTTGAGCACGCGCCCTTCCCCAAGGTGATACGCTAAAAGAAGCATTACAAGGTTAAGACGATTAGTCTTGAGCACGCGCCCTTCCCCAAGGTGATACGCTCGAGGACATGAACGTGTACACGCCCGTGGAGTCTTGAGCACGCGCCCTTCCCCAAGGTGATACGCTATGTGCGCACAGAAAAGCCCCTTTAACAGGGGCTTTTCTGTTTCAAGTCTCAAAAAAAGAAGACTGATTCGACCTCAGATCTCCATCTGCGATTCATTTTTTTCGAGACAAAATACCTCGACACGTCGCGCTTCACGCAAGAAATGGGCCGTATTCGGCACAGCGATTTATGTACTTTTCTTCACAATCGAATCAATCCTTAGGCGAAAAAACGCTCAAAAGGACCTGCCTAAATGCTATTCATAGCTACCGTTTACGGAATACTGGCTAACACTCGCCCAAAAAAGTTCGCCCCGCCCAATCCGAAGATTGAACGGGGGTTACTTTACGGGTAAGCCACTTAAGTGGCTCCCCTTGTCTGGAGCCGCGCCCTTCCCCAAGGTGAGCTGCTTTCGACTTAGCTGTATTGTAACGCTAATGCGGGGAAGGTCGTCGACAAAATGGCCCAACGGACAATACTTATCCAGAGCAAGGCCCACCTCTGCATCAAGAACGGCCTATTGATGATCACCGTGAACGACCGCAGCTCCACCATTCCCCTCGAGGACATTTGGGTCGTCATCGTCGAATCCCATCAAACCACGATGACGGTCGCCTGCATGTCGCAGCTTAACGACGCAGGCATAGGCGTCATGATCTGCGGGCGCGATCATATGCCCAATGGTCTCATGCTCCCCATGGGCGCCCATTCGCGCCATGCGCGCATCGTCGAGGATCAGCTTGCCATGAGCCTTCCGTTAAAAAAGCAGCTTTGGAAACGGATCGTTCAGGCAAAGATTCTCAATCAAGCGGCGGTTCTCACAGAAATGGGGTTGCCTACCGGCCCTCTCCCCTCTTATGCCAAAACCGTTCTTTCGGGCGACACGGACAATCGAGAAGGCGCAGCTGCCTCCGCGTACTTTAAAGCCCTCATTACCGATGGAACAAGACGTAACAGTATGCAGAGCTCCGCCCTCGATTATGGTTACAGCGTCCTGCGTGCAGGCATCGGAAGAGCAGCCGTTGGTGGTGGATGGCTCGTATCCCAGGGGCTTCACCATCACAGCGTTTACAACGCGTTTAATCTTGTCGACGATCTTATTGAACCGTTCCGCCCTCTCGTCGATCTAATTGTTATGAGCTACGGCGTTGCAGAGCCTTTGGGCCAACGCGACAAAGCGTTGCTCGCCCGCGTATTTGAACACGTCATGACTATCGACGGAAAACGTTGCGGCTGTCAGCAGTGCATAGAGACAACGCTCTCTTCACTCAGAACTGCCGTTCTCGAAAAGGATCCCAAGAGGCTGCTATTGCCCGAGCTAAAAGGGCTCGAGATGGTAACTGTTGAATAGGGAGGAGCCATGAGGGTTATGAGGTTATTGGTTCTGTTCGATCTTCCAACGGGAAGCAAAGCCGAGCGTCGGCAGTATAGCGACTTTCGAAAGTTTCTGATTAACGACGGATACCATATGGAGCAGTTTTCGGTGTATTCGCGCCTGTTGGTGACTCGCGAATCCGCAGCGGCGCATATCGCTCGCCTTAAGCTGAATCTTCCAAGCGCTGGAGAGGTCACCGTTATCGAAATGACCGAAAAGCAGTACGAAGACCGGATGGTACTTCTGAGCGAGCACAAGGAGCAGCCCGTTGAGCAAGGCGCGCAGTTAACGCTTGTGTTTTGACGTTGCCGCCTCCTGCGCGCTTGACCTTCCCGGTCTGGCCGGCTTGCGGTGCTGGACATCGTGTTTGGCATGGTAGGTGGAGCTTTTGCCTGGTGTCTTGCCCACGCCAAGACCCTTGCGGCACGGCTGCCCCCAACCCCTATGTGCGCATCGCCGTTATGGGTCTTATGCTGTCAGCGATTCTGCTCGCGCCCATCCTGATTGGCTGTGAAGTCTTCGGCTTTGGTAACTTGCCGATGTTCTTTATTATCTGCGTCGTGGCTTACCTGTTCAAACATGGATAAGTCGATCTACGCCCTGCAAGAGCGGGCGTAGATAGATGTCCAAGCAAGTGGTCTCAACCGGAAACGGCGTCCCACTCTGAGGCTGTATTCCGGGACACCGTTTCCGCTTGAAACGCCATTCGGAAAGCGCGTCCCGTTCTTTCACGGCGTCTTGGCTATGCAAAGTGCCCTGGCGTTATTCCTCGTACGCGCCCTCAAGCCGAAGCAGCCACTCCTTGCGATCGAGCCCGCCGGCATATCCGTTAAGCGACCCATCGGCCGCCACCACGCGATGGCACGGCACGATAATCGAAATGGGATTACGTGCGACCGCAGCCCCCACCGCACGAGGAGACACAACGGGTGCCTCGTTTCCCGGTACACGATGTCGAGCGGCAACACGCTGGGCGATCTCGCCATACGTAGTGACCTCGCCACGCGGAATAGAAAGCAACTCAAACCAAACCTCGCGCTGAAACGCCGTGCCAATCATATGCAACGGCGGTGTAAACCGAGGTTCCTGCCCTGCAAAATAAGCATTCAGCCAAGCCCAGGAACGCTCAAGCACCGAAGAAGCCGCGCCATTTGCCGGACTCGCCGAAGACATGCCACCAATACCGGAGACCGCATCGGCGCCTTCAACATGTTCGGAGTCTTCCCGGAGAAGCGTAGAGCCAAAGTGCTCCTGCCCCTCAAACCAAAGTCCCGTCAGACCGCGGCCATCAGCGGCAAGCAAGATTTCGCCCAAAGGCGAAGCAAACGTCGTCGTGACCACCAGCGGCTCCTTTCAAAACTCCGCAACATAATACCGCGAATTGTGCAGACAACCCCGCAGATACGTCTGGGCGGGCTGGCAATTGCTTAAGCGAGGTTGTTTTCCCCAATCAAGCGAAGAAGACGCGGGGTATCGACGCCAGAGCGGTACCTCTATCAGCTGAGCTCTAATACTTTCCCGAGAAGTGAACGAGTAAAAACGAGGCCCCGGAGCATCCACACCTTTAGACCAAAAAACCGCAGGATTCGCGCAGCAAAACCGCAGGAAATAGCGGTCAGAATATGCCAATACTTCGGGGGTCAAAATAAGGTCGTTCACTTCTCGGGAAAGTATTAGACCCCGATTCACCCCAACCCCAAAGTCACCCCAGGCAGCAGGCGCGACAGCGCCGCGGCTTCCGTCACGGCCCGCAGTCACCTCAGGCAGCAGGCGCAACGCGCCGCAGCTGCCGGCGGCGCCCCACAGTCCCCAAAGGCGGCAGGCGCAAAGCGCCGAGGCCGCCGCCGGGACCAGGGCCCGCAACGGCCACGTGCCCTCACATCAGCCCAGCGGCCCCAACCAACAACGGCCCCATCGCAGACCGCTCGCAGCAGCGTCACCGCAGGCGGGGGCCGGGCTTAGTTTTCAGAACACTCCGCAGACCAGCGCGGCGCCTTGTCCGCGGCTCCGAAGGAGCAGGACAAGGCGCCGCACATGGTCGAGGACGTTCTGAAAACTAAGCCCGGCCCCCGCCGGACAGGTCACACTACTCGCAGAGCAGCTTGGCGATCTGGACGGCGTTGGTTGCCGCGCCCTTACGGATTTGGTCGCCGCAGCACCAGAAGGTGATACCGCGCGCAGCCTCGGGGTTCGAGATGTCGCGGCGCACGCGACCGACCCAGATCAGGTCCTGGTCGGACGTATCCATCGGCATGGGGAAGCGATCGTGCGCATCCTCGGCGCTCATGTCGTCAACCAGCTTCACGCCTGGAGCGGCAGCCAGCGCAGCACGAGCCTCCTCGACCGTAATATCGCGCTCGAACTCGAGTGTAATGCTCTCGGAGTGCGAGCGCAGCACGGGCACGCGCACGCAGGTGCAGTTCACGCGCAGCTCGGGCAGGTGCATGATCTTGCGGCCCTCGTTCTGCAGCTTCATCTCCTCGGAGGTAAAGCCCTCCTCCTTGACGCCGCCAATTTGCGGAATCAGGTTACTCGCCAGCTGGGCAGCAAACGCGCGCGGCTCGGGAATCTCCTCGCCACGGCCCAGGGCGGCCAGCTGAGCCTCGAGCTCGGCCATACCGGGGGCGCCAGCACCCGAAGCCGCCTGGTACGTCGAGACGATCATGCGCTTTACGCCGGCAAGCTGATGCAGCGGCCACGTGGGAACCAGGCCGATGATGGTCGCGCAGTTGGGGTTGGCGATAAGACCATGATGCCACTTGATATCGTCGGCATTGATCTCGGGCACGACCAGCGGCACCTCGGGATCCATGCGGAAGGCATGGCTGTTGTCGACTACGACGGCGCCGCGCTTGACGGCCTCGGGCAGCAGCTCCTTCGCGATATCGTCGCCGGCGGCTCCGAGCACAATATCACAGCCCTCAAAGGCCTCGGGGCAAGCCTCTTCGATCACGATCTGCTCGCCGCGGAACTCAACGGTCTTGCCCGCGGAGCGTGCACTTGCCAACAGCTTGAGCTTGCCGACCGGGAACTCCTGCTCGTTGAGGCACTCGAGCATCTGGGTGCCCACGGCTCCCGTCGCGCCCAAAATAGCAACCGTGTACTGTTTCATGCTTCCCCCTTTAAAGGTTTTGGCTTTTGCCCGCACGCCGAGCAGGCTGATTATTGTTGCCAGTGTATACAAGAACGGAGCAGGCACGAAACCCGCCCCGTCGAAACGAAACCGAAACGAAACGCCCCGCGCTAGATTTTTGGCACTTGTCCCAAAAATCCACCGGGATAGCAGCTACTTGTGGAGCGCTGCCAAGGTGGGATCGGCCGGCGCAGGAGCCTCCAGGTCGGAGACCTTCACAATGCCGTTCTCATCGGAGAAGGCACGGTAAATGGTCTGAATCGCCAGGTCGAAGTCCTTCTCCTCGACACCGATAATGATGTTGATCTCGTCGCAGCTCTGCGAAATCATACGCACGCTCACGCCGGCCTGGCCAAGCATGCCAAACAGATGGCCCGAGATGCCGGCACGACCACGCAGGTTGCGACCGACGGTCGCGATAAGCGCCAGGCCCTCGACAACCTCGATCTCGAGCGGCTCGACCTCCTGCTGAATGTCGCCCACGAGCGAGTACAGCGAGTCGTGAACGTCCTGCTCCTGCACCACGGCGCCAAAGCGGTCGACACCGGTGGGCATGTGCTCAACGGAAACGTCATAGCGCTCGAAGACCGAAAGCGCGCGGCGCATAAAGCCGACACGGGGCTTGGTGCGGTCGCGGGCCACATTGATGGCGACAAAGCCGCGTTTGCCGGTCACGCCGGTAATGATGGGCTCCGCCTCGCCCTCGTCAGCCGTCTCGCTAATGATGGTGCCGGGGTCCTGCGGCGCATTGGTGTTCTTGATGACCAGCGGAATGCCTGCCTCGCGCACGGGGAACACGGCCTCCTCGTGCAGGACGCTTGCGCCCATGTACGAAAGCTCGCGCAGCTCCTCGTAGGTAACGCGCGCAATGGGCTGAGCCTCGGGAACAATACGCGGATCGGCAGAATAGAAGCCCGAAACGTCGGTCCAGTTCTCGTACAGATCGGCGCCAAGGCACTTGGCCAGAATCGAGCCCGAAATATCGCCACCGCCTCGATCGAGCAGCTTGATCTGGCCCTCACGCGTCGCGCCGTAGAAACCGGGCATAACAAAGCCACCCTGCTGGCCGTACTCCTGCACCAGCTCGGAGGTGCGGTTCATGCTGAGCGTACCATCGTGATGGAACGCCACAACCGTCGCGGCGTCCAGGAACGGCAGGCCCAGGTACTCGGACATCAGGCGAGCGGTGAAGTACTCGCCGCGGCTCACAAGCTCCTCGGTGGAGTAGCCGCCCGAGCGGGCGCGCTCGGCAAAGGCTGCGAACTCCTCGCGGATGGGATAGGTGAGCTCCAGCTCGTCAGCGATATCAAAATAGCGCTGACCGATGTCCTCGAGCAGCTCCTCGCACGACACGTGATACTTAACGTGCGCGTTAACCAGGTAGAGCAGGTCGGTCACCTTGGTGTCGCCCTTAAAGCGGCGACCGCAGGCGGAAACCACCACAAAACGGCGGGCAGGGTCGGCATCGACGATGGCCTTGATCTTCTTGAAGTGTTCGGCGTCGGCGACCGACGAGCCGCCAAACTTGGCAATTTTTATCATGGCGTGGAGGTTACCTTTCTAAAAGCCTCTGCAAACCTGTTTTGCGCGCTCTGATACCATGGTTTCACCGATTGGGACCAAGGTATCCGAGGAGCACTGTTATATGGGAACTTATCATAGTACACGAGGACGCACTTTATCATGCTCAAGTAAGGTGGCAATCCGTACCGGCATCGCTCCCGACGGGGGTTTGTTTGTCTCGGACGAGCTTGGCACCCAGCAGGTCGATATCAGCTCGCTTGCTGATAAATCGTACTTTGAAATCGCTCAAAATGTGTTGGGAATGTTACTGAACGATTACACGGACGAAGAAATTTCGGCGTGTGTCGACGAGGCATACCGCGGCACGTTCGCGAGTGAAGAGGTCACGCCTCTCGTCAAGCTCGACGCAGCACCGGGCACCGACGCCCCTCAGACCTATGTGATGGAGCTCTTTGGCGGCCCCACGAGCGCCTTCAAGGACGTCGCCCTGCAGATGCTCCCCCGCCTCATGGCCCGCACCTCCGCCCAGGACGGCGGCGCCGAGCGCATCATGATCGTCACCGCCACGTCGGGCGACACGGGCAAGGCAGCACTCGCCGGCTTTGCCGACGCCCCGGGCACGGGCATCACCGTCTTTTATCCCGAGGGCAAAGTCAGCCGCGTACAGAATCTGCAGATGTCCACTCAGGAGGGCGATAACGTCGCCGTCTGCGGCATCCGCGGCAACTTTGACGACGCCCAGAGCGCCGTCAAGCGCATCTTTGCCGATAAGGAGCTTGCCGAGCGTCTGGAGGCCGCAGGCACGGTGCTTTCGAGCGCCAACTCCATCAACGTCGGCCGTCTGGTGCCGCAGGTCGTCTACTACTTTGCCGCCTATGCGCAGCTGCTGCGCGCCGGCGCCATCGAGGCAGGCGACGCCGTGGAGTTCTGCGTACCGACCGGCAACTTTGGCGATATCCTGGCCGGCTACTATGCCAAGCGCATGGGTCTGCCCGTCGCCAAGCTCATCGTCGCGAGCGACAAGAACAACGTGCTGGCTGACTTCCTGACCACCGGCGTCTACGACCGCAACCGCCCGTTCTTCACGACCATCTCGCCTTCGATGGACATCCTCATCAGCTCTAACCTGGAGCGCATGCTGTACTTCCTGTCCGATGGCGACTGTGAGCTCGTTGCCGGCCTTATGGAGCAGCTTGCCCAGACGGGTCGCTACGAGGTTCCCGCCGACCTGCTGGCAAAGATTCAGAGCGTCTTTGGCTGCGGTTGGGCCAGCGAGGACGAGGTCCGCGCCGCCATCAAGAGCTGCTGGGACGCGAACGGCTACGTGATCGACCCGCACACCGCTTGCGGCTATCACGTCTTTGAGCAGGTCGCCCCCACCGAGGGCGCCAAGGCCCGCGTGTTGCTTTCGACCGCCAGCCCCTACAAGTTCCCGCGAGCCTGCTGCGACGCCTTGGGCCTCGACGTTCCCGAGGATGATTTTGAGGCTATGCGTGTGCTCGAGCAGGCCACCAACACGGTCGCCCCGACCCAGCTCGCCGAACTCGAGTCCAAGCCCGTCCGCTTCGAAGACGTCTGCGACGTCGATGAGATGGCAAGCTACGTCGAGTCTGCAGCAAAAAAGATGGCAACCAACTAAACCCCTTATAAGGCGCCGGCGGAAGCCGGCGCACCTTCTTTTTATTTAGCTTTCGGGATGATGACGAGCATGCGAGCGGGTCTGGCCGTTTAGTTCGTCGCGAGTTCCGCACGAGCCGGAAAGCACTTAATGTGCTTTCCGAGCGAGCCAGGACTGCCCGAGCAGCGAACTAAACGGCCGGACCCGCCCAGGAGGACCCACATGATCAAAATCACCGTCCCAGCAACCAGCGCCAACCTAGGCATCGGCTACGACACCCTCGGCATGGCCGTCAGCCTCTACTCGCACTTCACCTTCGAGCGCGCCGACAAGCTCACCATCACGGGCTGCCCCGAGGAGTTCCAAAACGAGAATAACCTGGTCTTTGTGAGCTTTGTCGATGCTCTGGCCGCCTGGGGCGAGCCGGCCTTCCCCGTCGCTATCGACATTCAGACCGACGTGCCCGTCGCCCGTGGCCTGGGTTCCAGCTCCACCTGCGTCGTCGCCGGCATCATGGCTGCCGCCGCGCTGACGGGCCACACCGTCGACCGCGCTGAGCTCGTCCGCATTGCCACCGAGGTCGAGGGCCATCCCGATAACGTCGCCCCTGCTATCCTGGGCGGCGCCGTCTGCTCCTTTACGCCGACCGATTCGCTCCCCCAGTGCCTGCGCTACGAGGTGAGCGATCGCCTGCGTTTTATTACCGTGATTCCGCCCTACGAGGTACACACGAGCGAGGCGCGCAAGGTCGTGCCGCAGGAGATTCCGCTCTCCACCGCCGTGTGGCAGATGGGCCGCATCGCCGGCATGACGCGCGGCCTGGAGACCGGCGACCTTGACCTGATTGCCGCCGCCAACGACGACCGCATCCAGGAGCCCTATCGTCGCCGTCTGATTCCCGACTACAACGCCGTGCGCGACACCTGCCTTAACGGCGGCGCTAAGACCATCTGGATTAGCGGCTCGGGCTCGACCCTCATGGCTGTGACCGACGACACCATCGTGGCAAAGTTCCTGCAGGTCAAGCTGCGCGAGCAGTTCCCCAAGTGCGATACGCATATTCTGACGTGCGACACGGAAGGCGCCCAGATCGAATACCTGTAGTCGCCGTCCCGTATACTCGCCGGGGAGGCCAGGGGCTTTGCCCCCAAATCGTCCTCGGACATGGCAGGACCCCCGCTGCGCACTTCGTGCGGCGGGGGTCCTGCCGTCCTGCGGAAAGATTTGGGGGCAAAGCCCCTGGCCTCCCCTACGTTAGCTTCGCTGACGGCGGCTACAGGGACCTACGCTTTGTAAAAGCGCCGGGCTGATAGTTGCTTTTTATTGGTAGGGGCTCTTGCTAGGTAGGGGCACTTACTAGTGACAGGCTTCGCCTGTGCGCTTGGTTTACGCTGCGCTTGTTTCTTTGTATTCGAAGACTGGTTCTAGGAGGTCTTCGATGCTGCAGTGTAGGACTTTTGCAATATCCCTCACTGTCGTTACCGAGGCTTCGTTGATGTTTCGCTGGCGCTGTTCGTACATTTGGATTGAACGGAGCGATACACCCGATTCGTATGCCAGGTCTTGTTGGGTTTTTTTAATCCTCTTTCTTGCTAGCGCCAGTTTAGTCTGACGCGGCGCCTTCTTCGCCATATCACAGACAAGGCGCGCCACGCGCTCCTCCGAGGCCTCATGCCAGGGGTAGTACAGGTTTCGCAGCGCATCAAATGGAACAACATGAAGCAGATCTTCGAACGATCCCCCTAGGCGCCACTGCAAATATGCCAGTATCCAGCCCGTCCAATATTCTGGTGTCTTCTCAAATCGGTAGGTCCGATCTGGCATCGACCCTGTTTGGTAACCAGATCTTTCGGAGATGAGCGCAAATAGTTCAACGCCCGACTTTCCCGACACTACCCATGCGTTGCCGCGTTCGAACTCGCGAGCTACGCCGCTCAGGCAAAAGAGTTCAGCAACTTCCGATCCTTCTGCTCCGTAATCGTTAACGGCATAGTCGAAGCAATCCCCGAGGTTGTTCATTGCGTCCTCAAGGTAATAGACGGGATATGTCCTACTCGGCCCACGATCCGTTAACTCTTGGATCATTTAAATCAACCCTCCCTGCCATCAAATCCCTAATGTCAACACCATCAGAGTCAAATCCGTTTACCGTATCCAGGTACTTTCGTCGAGCGTTCTGTTCTCGCTCAAATCGTTTGGGATAAAACTCAGCTCCCGAAGCCTGCTTCCAATCGCGGAACTTAATCGCCGAGAACGCACGCTCGCTCATAAGCGCATATTGAATGCCCAAATCCCCCAAAAACATAATGCGCTGCAATTGCCTGAGCGAGATCATGCCGTTGACAAACTGTCTTGCAAACGAGAAATAGGAATCGTCTGCACGATAGCCTCGAATAACGTCATAGGGAGAAATATCAATCAGGCAGTTATCCAGCAGATAACGAAGCCCCTCGCGTGCTACTGGCGTTGAAACATTGAACTCTCTGTTATTCGCCAGAATTGCAAGCCAGTTGAGAATCGAGAACTCACCTGATTCCAAATCCAAAATCGCAAGGCCATCTAAATCAAGCTCATATCGATTGGCAATGCCATCAGACTCGGTCCGACATGCCCACTCCATTGCCATTTCCTCATGCGGTGTGCAATAAAACCCGCGCCCATAGTCATTGAATTGCCTGCATTTATCCAACGATGGATGCTCGACAACAACCTCCGACCCGTGCCAAAGCTCCATATCGACCTCCTAAAAAATATCACCCCAGTGATAGTTTACCAATAACTATCACTGGGGTGATATGAACGGGGGCTTTTGACGGTTTAACCCTGACTAGAGGCAGGCCTCGGCGATGCGCTTTTTTAGTTCGTCGATACCCACGCCGGTCTGGGAGCTCGTGATGATTACATTCTCGGCCGGGACGTTGAGCTGCTTTTTGATGGCTGCTGCTTGGCGGGCCTGCTGGGTGCGGCTGAGTTTGTCGGCCTTGGTGAGGCAGACGATAAAGTTGAACTCGTTGCCCTGCAGGTAGTCGATCATGTCATGGTCGAGTTTACTGGGGTCGTGGCGAATGTCCACCAGCGACACAACCAGGTTAAAGCTGCGCTCGGAGTCGAAGAAGTCGCCAATGAGCTCGGCCCAACGGTCGCGCTCGGCCTTGGAACGGCGGGCGAAACCGTAGCCTGGCAGGTCCACAAAGTGCACGTCGTCGGCCTCGAAGAAGTTGATGTTGCTCGTCTTGCCCGGCGTACTCGAAACCTTCACCAGGTTCTTGCGGCCAAAGAGCTTGTTCATGATGGACGACTTGCCCACGTTGGAGCGGCCGACAAAGCTCACCTCGGGGCAGGTGGACTCGGGGATCTGCGAAACCTTGCCGTAGCTGGCGACGAACTTGGCAAGCTGATAGTTAATGGAATCGGCCATGGACACTCCTTGGTCGTAGGTTCTTACAAATAGACGCGCTATTGCGCAGCGGCAATGCGGCGGACGATATCGAGCGTGATGTCACTTGCGACACGCGCGTACTCGAACAGATCGAACTCGCGCTCGCAAATTGCATCGTACGCCTCGTCACAATTATCGCTGATAGCGCGCAACACCAGGCAATCGACACCATTTTTGGTTGCGACATGGGCAATTGCCGCGCCCTCCATGCCGACACAATCGGCATGCGTCGCCTCGATAGCGTCGTTGCGCATGGTAGCGCCCGTCACAAAGCGGTTACCCGTGGCAATCGTGCCGACCAGGAACTGCTTGGTGCCCTCGTTCGAAGCGACTGCATTTTTCGAAGCGTCAACAAACCCACGCTCAGCAAGCACGTCGGCGGCAATATCGACCAGCGCGGGCGTCGAGCCAAACTCCTCGAGCCCCGGTGCGGACTCGGCGATAAGCGCGGTATCGGTATCCAGATAGCGTAGGCGTTTGCCAATGACCACGTCGTCGATATGGAGCTTGGGGTTCAAACCGCCCGCAATGCCCGAAAACACAACAGCCTGCGGAGCATACTTGCTAATGAGGTGCTGTGTTGCAGCGGCGGCGTTCACCGTGCCCATGCCCGCCGTTGTGGCGACAACTGTCAGGCCGTCGAGCTCACCGCTCACAACGGTCAAGCCTGCCTCCCGTGCCTCGCAAACGTCGCTCAGCTCTTCCTTAATCTGCATGATCTCTTTTTCGAGCGCACCGATAATCGCAATGGTAGCCATGCCATTCCCCAAACCTATTCGAAATTCTCAACCACGGTATGGTACCAGCATTTTGTTTGACCTCGTCAAACGAACACGCTAAGCCAGTGCAGCTCGCGTATCAAACAGAGCCTTTGCAATCGCGGCCGTAACCTCGCTCGAGCGGTCGCTCCACGGCATCGATGTCATGATACCCATGACATAGGTACAGCCATCGATGTCGATAAGGCCCGCATCGCATGTCGAGTAGTAACCATCCTCGCTAATCCAGCCTGCCTTGTTGCGCACCAAAACCTGCTCGTCCGCAATGCCATCGCGAATAAACGAGCGCGATGTTGATGCCAGAAGGCCCGACAACCACTGTGAAGTCTCGGTATCCATGCTCAGATACTCGCTCATCTCACGCCATAACCTCGCAGAAGTGCGCGGGCAGTAGGTCGGAAAATCACTCATCGGATTCAGTGCCGTTTCGTCATCAACACCCAGATTGGCAATCCAATCCTCATAGCCATCATGGTCAAACGCCGCGCGTAACGCGATAAACGAATCGTTGTCTGAGTTGACGACGGCATTCTCGATAAGGTTGCGCACCGTCTGCCAGCCCATGCTGTAACCACCATACGTGGCTAAAGGCCCATCGAGCGACACCTGCCCCGATTCGACCAACGTCTCGCAAATATAGAGCGCATACAGCGCTTTGTAGCTGCTCGCTCCATACACCTCGACATCAGCGTTATACGTCACGCCCCTACCGCTCGATAGGTCGTAGAACACTACACCCACATCGCCCAGCTCCTGCGCCCGACACAGGGCATCCTGGAGCAAGGCAAGGCTCTCATCCTCCAAGGCAGGAGTCTTGTTATCCACCAACGAGAAGGTCCGAACGGTATCACCCGAAGGGATATCGTTGAAGTCCGCCTTCGAAAGTCTCGTCTTAAGATCTGCCGTCGACAGAGCTTGATCTGCCGACGCTTTGGGCTTTGAAACCTTCTCGTTTTGCAGCTGTACCGTTGACGCATCTGGGCGCCCCGTTCGCTCCGAGGCGTAGGTTTTAACGGTAATTCCGAGGATAATAACCGCCGACGTTAGCATCCCAATGGCGGCAATCTTCCTCACGCGGATGCGAGCGCCGGCAAGGCCACGCGAAGACGTGCCCTTCGTCTTATATCTGCTGCCATGCTGCGGCACATACTCGTCCCGCGATGCGATGTTTCGCACGTGGTCTCCTGACTGCCACCGTTTATATACGAGCAGCATGATACCGAGCAGGCATTTCTTTCCAAAGATATTCAGCAGCGTTTAAGGTGTCTTTAAAGAAACCACAAGCGTATTTATCCAAATGGCACGATTCTGTTGCGCATCTCTACCCAAAACGAAGTTGCGGTGAAATGGTTCCTGTTTGGGCGACATGGGCCTAAAAACAAGAACTATTCCACCGCAACTCAGCTGGGAACGAGGGGATATGAGGGCTATGGCATGCTATCCGATAGCGTTTTTGAGCTCCGCACGGCGCTTTTTCATGCCGGTCATAACGGCATTGCGCAACTCGGGCATGCGCGCGGTATCCATCTGGGGCACGCCCTCGAGCTTATAGGGAATGCCCAGTTGCTCGTACTTGACGACACCCATCGTGTGATACGGCAGCATTTCCAGGCCCACCACGTTGTGCCATGGAGCGATGAGGCGACCGAGCTTCTCGCACTCCTCCACCGTGTCGGTAATGCCCGGCACCACCACGTGGCGGATAACGACCTTGATCTTGCGACGTGCAAGCTCATCGCCAAACGCCAGGATGCGTGCGGGATCACAACCGGTCAGCTTTTTATGCTCGACCGGGTCGGCATGCTTAATATCGAGCAGTACCATGTCGGTCTCGTTGAGCACGGCATCGAACTTCTCGGGATGCTGAGGGTCGAAGGCGTAGCCACAGCTATCCAGGCAGGTATGCACGCGGCCATCGGGGTTGTTGTGCATTGCACGGAACAGGTCGGCCAAAAACTCGGGCTGCAGAAGCGGCTCGCCACCCGAAACCGTAATGCCGCCGCTGCGATAGAACTCATGGTTGCTCTGGAACTCGTCCATCAGGTGCTCGACTGTCACCATGGTGCCGCCGTTAACAGACCAGGTATCGGGATTGTGGCAATACGCACAGCGCATGGGACAGCCTTGGACAAACACTACGAAGCGGATGCCGGGTCCGTCGACCGTACCCATCGTTTCAATCGAATGTACGCGGCCCAGGGCAAACGCGGAGTCCTCGGGACGAGCGTCCACACCCTCGAGCGTCATCTCAGCCATTCCCGCTACCTTGCCTCTCATTGGTTTTAGTTACATAAATGCCAGAGCCATTCTAGCCCATACGCATGATGGTGAAACGGTTTAGTGGTCAATTGGGTTGTTCTATTTGGCCCCACGCAAGAG
Source organism: Collinsella sp. (assembly GCA_019414345.1). GTDB lineage: Bacteria > Actinomycetota > Coriobacteriia > Coriobacteriales > Coriobacteriaceae > Collinsella. The sequence continues at coordinate 14,873 of DXMF01000022.1, read as the reverse complement.
CGGCGGGAGGGTTATCGCAACCCGCCCGCCACCGTGGCAATAGAATTCGATAAACGCCAGACCTTACGCCTTAAGCGTGAGCACCGCACCGAAGGCGGTCGGGCCACAGTGGCTCGAGATGACGCCGCCGACTTGAGTCCAGATAACGTCCTTAAAGCCCAGGTCATGCGCATAGACTTCCATGTCATCGCGCAGCTCCTGGGAAAGGCCCACCGAATACGCCAGGCCAATGTGCGAGTAGTCAATCTCGCCCTTCGCAACCATGTGGTCAATGAAGGCGCGGGCGCACTTGAGCATAGAACCGCGGAACTTCTTGGTCGCCACGAACTTACCGCCCGTCACCTCAATGCAGGGCTTAATCTTGAGCAGATGGGCACCAAGGAATGCGACGTTGGACAAGCGACCGCCCGCCTTAAGGAAGGCAAGGTCCGTAGGAACAAAACCCAGCAGCACGCGGTCCATGACGGAGTTCGTAAATGCAAAGATCTCGTCAACGGTGGCATCGGGATGAGCCTCAATATACTTGGCGGTCTCGACGACAACGAGCGACTGGCCCACCGAGACAAAGCGCGTGTCCATGGAGAACACGTAGTCGCGCCCCTGAGCCGCAATCTTAGAGGACTGATGCGAACAGGTCGTGGCCTCGGAATATGCAAGATGCAAAATAGTCGCGTCGGGTTGCTCGGCATGGATGCGGTCGTACACATGCGCAAAATCCGCTGGCGAACAGCCACTGGTCTTGGGCATCACACCAAACTCGTTGCAGCGCGAATAAATCTCGAGCGGATCGATCGAGCCGTCCTCGACGGTCTCGTCACCAATCGTGACATGCATGGGCACGCGCACGATGCCGTAGCGCTCGCAGAGCTCCGGCGTTACATCCGACCCAGACTCAACCACGATTACATACTTGCCCATTCTTATCACGACCCATCTCGACATTGGCTTTTCAATACATGACACGCGCGTCGCGCTGTTGCACAACGGCATCTAAGCGCCAAAGAGACGCCGCCCTTTGCACATAACAAAGGACAGCGTCTCCCTGGAAAACTCCGTGCTTAACTGAGATTTTACACGGTTTATTAAGGAGTGTTACTTATTCCGCAAACGGTCGCTATACGCGATAAACGGTAGTTGGCCGCGGCAACTGCGACACATTCCGCCCAACAAGTCCAATCGTGCTCCATGCACGGTTAATGAGCGAGGCGGTAGAAATCCATCGACGCCGCGCCCTCGGCGTGCAGCGCCATCGCCGGAACCGCCGACGAATAGGTACGGCTCGTAAGTGCCGCCTCACCGCCGTTGGCAAAAATCTCGACCATCGTAGTGTCCGAAAGCACGCGCAGGTCGCGAAGCTCGCCGAGCTCAATCGACCTCTGGTCGCGCCCATAGCCTTCGTCACCCATGTCGAGGGTAAGCATCCCGTCCGCATAGCGCACAAAGACACCCTTGCGAATCTCGAGCTCAACCATCTTGGCGCCCTCACAGGAAACCACGAGATCAAACAGGCGGCCCGGCTCCTCAACGGTTTCACCGCCTGTCGTGCGAACGCAGTCGCCGCGCATCCTCTCAATCTCGTGCGCCGGCTGCTGGCAGAGCTTACCATCGCGCATGCTCAGCTCTCGCGGCACCGTCAACGCGCACTGCCACCCGCGCGCCACCGTCGGGTTTTCCGCCGTCGCATCGGGGCAACCCGACCATCCGATCATCAATCGCCGGCCTGCAGCATCCTCAAAGGACTGCGGAGCATAGAAATCAAAACCGGCATCGACCATCGGGGGCATGCCCTTCCCGACGACTTTAAAGCTCGGCGCCTCCCAATCGGCCTCGATGGGGAACCACACGCACTGATGCGGATTGCGGTAACGCCAACCATCGGCAGGCACACCCTGCGGACAGCAAACGAGAATAAGCTCGCCATCAAGCTCAAACAGATCAGGGCACTCCCACATAAAGCCAAACTTCTCGCCCAGCTCAATGCGCGTCGCATAGCTCCAGACCTCTAAATCAAGCGAAGTATAGACAAGCACGCAGCCACGGTCGTCTTTCGTACGAGCGCCCAGAACCATGTAGTAGATACCATCGTGCTCAAGGATCTTGGGGTCGCGCACGTGCGTACCGATATCGTCGGGGTAATCGACTGGTCCAACAGCCATGCGCTTCTCGCCCAATTCGTCGGGATTCTCGGCAACCATATGAATCTGGTTTTGCTCACGGCCCGTCAACACGTAGTCGTAATCATCGCGGTCAAAATGCTTGACGTTGCCGGTATAGAAGTAGTGAATCTTGCCATCACGTACAAAGGCAGAACCAGAATACGCTCCGCTCGAATCCAAATCGGAATCGGGGAACAGCACGGGGCCGTGATTCTCGTACGTCACAAAATCCTTTGTCGTCAGATGGTTCCAAAGCACTGGACCGCCATGCGCAGCATCGAACGGATCGTATTGATGATAGATGTGATACGTATCACCAATCTGAACCAAACCGTTGGGGTCGTTGAGCCAGCCAAGCTCAGGCTCCACATGGAACAGAAGCCTATCGGGGTCGGACGCGATGCGAGCCGCCGTCTCATCCTGTCCGACACGCCACTGCTCATAGTCCGCGCGTGTCACCTTGTTTTTTTGATTTAACATCGCCGTTGACTTTCTCGTCTATGGGGAAGGACGCTCGACTCACACGAGTCGAACGCCCTTCCTCAAATGGACTTATCCTCAGATTACACTGAACGGCTCAACTAGAAGCTAACGTCGAAGCCAGCGCCAGCGCCCTCTTCATCGGTGGTCGGCACGCCCTTTGCCTTGTTGTAGGCAAAGATCAAGACGATCGGCACGATAAAGGCGATGAGATTGCCAGCCACATACCACACGAGGGTCTCGGGCGTGACGATGAGCAGGCCAAGCACGCCGGTCAGACCCTGACCGATAGCGCGCACCTCAAAGAGCTTGACGAAGGCACCGCCGCAGCCTGCACCGATGCATGCGCAGATGAACGGAATGATCGAATAGCGCATGTTTGCAGCAAAGATAGCGGGCTCGGAGATTCCGACCAGCGTCGGGATAAAGGACGACATGCAGATGTTGCGCTCTTTGGAGTGCTTCTTGTGAATGAGGTACATACCGATGGCGCCGCCGCCCTGGGCGATGATGGAAACCGACCAGATGGCCTGGATGTAGTTGAAGCCAGTCGTGGCAACAAGGTTTGCCTCGATACCCTGGATGAACTGATGCGTACCGGTAACGACGAGCGGCTGCAGGAACGCGGCGAAGACAAAGGCACCAAAGACGCCCATCCTGTTGTACAGGATATCGATTACGCCGGCGAGGACGTCACCGATCAGGTTGCCGAGCGGGCCGAACACGGTGAACAGGGCAACGTTAGCAAGAATCAGGGTAACGGTCGGGACAAAGACGAACGAAACGACCTCGGGGATGTACTTCTGGGCAATCTTCTCGAGCTTGGCCATAAACCAGGCAGTCAGGATTGCGGGGAACACACCGCCCTGGAAAGCAACCATGGGAATGGATAGCGGACCGAAGTTCCAGTACTCAGCACCCGTCGGGTCCATAACGAACGTGTTGCGGTTCATAAGGCTCGGGTGAACCATGACGATACCGACGAGGATGCCCAGGATCGGGTTACCGCCAAAACGCTTGACCGCGCTGTACATAACCAGGACAGGCAGGTAGTCGAACGTGGTGGCGATAATGGCAAAGAAGCTTGCGAGGTTCTTGAGGAACTCGCTGTGATCGGCGAGGCTGCCCTCCATGCCAAAGAGGCCGTTGGCAACGATCAGCGACTTAAGGCCGATGATGATTGCAGCGCCGACGAAGGCGGGAATGATGGGGATAAAGATGTCCGAGAATACCTTGAGGACCGAGAAGAACTTGCCCTTCTTGTCCGCCTCGGCGCCCTTGACCTCGGAAGCACTGATCTCCTTAACGCCCGTCAGAGCCATAAACTCATCGTAAACCTTGTTGACGGTACCGGTACCGAAGATGATCATGAGCTGGCCGCTGTTGTACAGCACGCCCTTGACGCCATCGATGTTCTCAAGCTCGGCCTTGTTGTATTTGCTCGTATCCTTGAGCACCAGACGCAGACGGGTCACGCAATGCGTGGCGCCCTCGATGTTCTCCAGTCCGCCGACGTTGTCGACGACTTGCTGGGACACTGCCTTGTAGTCCATGTTCCTCTCCATTCCTTTTCTAAATCATAAAACGGTTCGTTGCCGCTACAGAGACGCGATCGTTGCGTTTGCGCACTTGAGCGCACCGTCGGTGACGGTAAGCGCCACACCCTGGCCCTGCTTGTTGCAGAAGCGAGCGTTGAGCGCAACATCATCGACAAAGATGGTCGCGATGTCGTCGTCGACGACCAGACGCACATGGTGAGTGCCCTCGCCCTTAAAGAACAACGGACGCTCGAGGCCCATGTTGTTGACCTGGAACCACGGGTACTGGGGAGCCGGCGTGAACTCGAGCTTGCCCTCGCGCAGGTTGGCGCGGAACTCATAGGCAAGACCGGACTCGGCGTCCTCGGCGAACTTGACCGAGAAGCCGGCAGCGTTACCGCCGAGCTCAATGTCGGCATCGAGCAAGTAGGTGGAGCCGGCATCCGCGGCGAGCACCTGCTCGACCTTGCCCGACTCGCAGGAAAGCTCAAAGGTCTCGACAGCCTTGCCCTCGCCAAAGGCGCCAAGCATGCTGTCGGGGAGCTTGGTGCCGAGCGTTCCGTCGGCACGCTGAACGATCTCGAGGGGCATAAAGGTGCCACCCCACAGGTAAGAGCTGGGGTCACCGCCCTCGTCACGCGTAGGAACCCAACCAAAGAGAACGCGGCGCTCACCATCAAATGCGGTACGCGCGGCATAGTACGCGCGGCCATCGAAGGAATCGTCCGCAGGAGTGATCCAAGGACCGTTGATAGAGCGAGACATGCGGTAACGGGTCTTGTTGCCATCACTGTACTCGGAGAACACCAGATACCACCAGTCGCCCATCTTAAAGAGATCAGGCATCTCGAACATGGTGTACAGGCCCGGATTCCACCAGTCGCCCTGGAACTCCCAGGTATCCAGGTCCTTGGAGGTGAACTTGACCAGACGACCGGTCATCAGACGCTTGTCCTCGCCCACACGCGTGCCGAGGATGAGCATGTACTCTTCGTTCTCCTCATCCCAAAGCACAAAGGGATCGCGCCAGTTGCGGTCATCGTAACCCTCCTGGGGCGGAAGCAGCGTCTCGGCGATGTTCTTCTCCCACTTGACGGCGTCGTCACTCGTTGCGTGAAGAAGAACCTGCTTCATCAAGCGTGCCTTGACCTTATCGCGATTGCAACCAGTGTAGAGCGCATGGTACTTGTCGCCCACCTTAAACACCGTGCCGGCATAAACATACTGGTCGACTTCCTCGTCGCCGCCACGCTCAAGGCTCTCGCCAAAGTCTTTGTAATTGACGAAGTCCTTGGTTGTCGCGAGTGCCCAGCCAAACGGCTCTCCGAAAGGTCCGGGGTTTCGCGTGTCACGCTGATGATAGAGATAGAACGTGCCGTCCTCGCCGTACGGCATGATGTCGCCTACCCAAATTCCCTCAGGCTGGTAATACACCTTGTGCATCCGAGACTTCCTTTCTCACGAGATACTAACTCGGTACAACTGCAAGATATGTCAATCGTTTTCATATGTCAAACGTTTTCACACCAATACGTCTTTTCGCAGTTCCAGTCGTCGGCAAACGGTTGACATATGCCGGCGAACGGTCATCAGAGGTGTTTGAGGAATTCTTTTGGCACGGGATGAACTACGCGGTTTTACCCTCAATGAGTTCAACGGGGAGCTTGATATTCGATTCGGGCTTTTCGCCGTTAATAAGAGCAATGATGGATTGCGCCGCGAGCTCTCCGATGCGATCGATATCTTGGCGTACGGTTGTTAAGTCAGGCATAAACGTCATAGTGCGGCGGGCACCATCCGCGCCCACGACCTTAATATCGCCCGGAGCGCTCAAGCCGCGCTGCTTCATCACGTTAAGACAGATAGCCGCCATCGTGTCGTCTCCCGCAAAGATGCCGTCAATATCGGGGTTCTCATCGAGGATCTTCGCAACGACCGCGCTCTTTTCGTCGTCGGGCTTAACGAACTCAACCTCACGGACAAGCGCGGGCAAACCGGCCTGCTCAACAACATCGAGGTAGGCATCGGTACGCTTATTGGCAGGCATGCGCATGCGGCTATTGCTGCGCAGGCACAGGATGCGTGAACATCCGTCATCGATCAGGCGACGCGTGGCAAGTTCGCCGATGCTATAGCTGTCGCTCGCAATCTGAACAGAGGCTTCGCCAAGGTCGCAGTCGATACCAACCAGACTCAAGCCCATCTCGGCATACGCCTCGGCACCGATATTAAGGGAGTTGACGATGACGCCGTCGACCATATTGCGGCGGAGCATGTCAATATAGGAACGCTCACGATCGGGTCGATTGGCGCTGTTGCACAGCAACATCTTAAAGCCGTTTTCCGCTAACGTGCGCTCGACCGCCTGCACAACCTGAGCATGGAACGGGCTGCTCACAAGGGGAACGATCATACCGATAAGGTTCAGGCGACCGTTGAGCATGGCACGGGCGATATCGTTGGGCGTATAGTTGATGCGCTCCATCGCGGCATGGACCTTATCGCGGGTCTCTTGGCTAATATAGCCGCGATTATTAAGCACGCGAGATACCGTAGTAGGCGAAACCCCCGCCACCGCTGCAACTTCCTTGATGCCAGGCTTAGCCGTATCCTTAGAACGAGCACTCTCGCGAGCCATAGCACCCTCCCCCATCAACATGTCATACGTTTACATACGAACAAAGCATACCCCAACAAGAGCGGGAAGACGGTAACAGTACAAGTAAGTAAACGACTCATCCAAATAATTAGGAGAGTTCCGCCTAAAGGGTGACTCCAAAGGACCCCACATGGCCGGTTTTGGGTTACTTTCCAAAATATTCCGCAGGACGCAAAGGGCTCCGCCGCGCGAAGCGCGCAGCGGAGCCCTTTGCATGTCCGAGGACGTTTTGGAAAGTAACCCAAGACGGCCCGGCGATCCTGCGGGAGTTAAACCCCTTTAGAACTTGTTGTGGAAGGTACGCGCAATGACCTCGTCCTGCTGCTCCTTGGTGAGCGTGTGGAAGTTCACGGCATAGCCGGAAACGCGGATGGTCAGCTGCGGGTACTTCTCGGGGTGAGCCTGAGCGTCGAGCAGCGTCTCACGGTTGAAGACGTTGATGTTCAGGTGGTGGCCACCCTTCTCGGCGTAAGCGTCGAGCATGTGGACCAGGTTATCGGCCTGAGTCTCGGAAACTTCAGAAACCTTCATAATGTGTCTCCTTCGATTGATAGGCGCCGGCCGAAACCGGCGCGCTAATCAGTAATCGTTATTGTTAGTATAGCACTAACAATAGTTACTCGCCCAGCTGATCAAGGTCGATATCGCCAAAGAACACCTGGTCCTCCTTGCCGAGCGCACTCGGGATGATGGAGAAGGTGTTGGAAATGCCGTCCTGAGCATCGCGGAACGGGAGCTTGGAAACCGAAGACAGCGAAGCGATGGCGCCGTGGCTATCGCGCTTGTGCATGGGGTTAGCACCCGGGGCGAACGGCTGGCCAGCCTTGCGGCCGTCGGGGGTGGAGCCGGTCTTCTTGCCGTACACGACGTTGGAAGTAATGGTCAGAACCGAGGTCGTGGGCACGGAGTTGCGATAGGTGTCGTTCATGCGGATGTACTCCATGAACTGGTGCACAACGTCGTGAGCGATCTGGTCGACGCGGTCGTCGTCGTTACCGTACTTGGGGAACTCGCCCTCGGTCTCGAAGTCGACGATGATGCCGTTCTCATCACGGACGGGGTGGACCTTAGCGTACTTGATGGCGGACAGGGAGTCAGCCACGACGGAAAGGCCAGCGATGCCCGTAGCAAACCAGCGGTGCACGTGCTTGTCGTGCAGAGCCATCTGGATGCGCTCGTAGCAATACTTGTCGTGCATGTAGTGAATGATGTTCAGCGAGTTGACGTACACGCCAGCGAGCCACTTCATCATGTCGTTGTACTTGGCCACAACGTCGTCGTAATCGAGCGTATCGCCCTCGACGGCGCGATACTTGGGGCCGACCTGCTTCTTGGAGACCTCGTCAACACCGCCGTTGAGCGCGTAGAGCAGGCACTTGGCCAGGTTGGCGCGGGCGCCGAAGAACTGCATCTCCTTGCCGATGCGCATGGAGGACACGCAGCAGGCGATGCCGTAGTCGTCGCCGTGGTAAACGCGCATGAGGTCGTCGTTCTCGTACTGGATCGAGGAGCTGGCGACGGAAGTCTTGGCGCAGAACTTCTTGAAGTTCTCGGGCAGACGGGTCGACCACAGAACGGTCATGTTGGGCTCGGGGCTGGTACCCATGTTCTCGAGCGTGTGCAGGTAGCGGTAGCTCATCTTGGTAACGAGCGTACGGCCGTCAACACCCATGCCGCCGATGGACTCGGTGACCCACTGCGGATCGCCGGTAAACAGGGCCTGGTACTCGGGGGTACGGGCAAACTTGACCATGCGGAGCTTCATGATGAAGTGATCCACGAACTCCTGGATCTGCTCCTCAGTGAAGGTACCGTTGGCAAGGTCGCGCTCAGCGTAGATGTCGATGAACGTGGAGGTACGGCCGATGGACATAGCGGCGCCGTTCTGCTCCTTGACGGCAGCGAGGTAGGCGAAGTACATCCACTGGATGGCCTCCTGCGTGTTGGTAGCAGGGTTGGAAATATCGAAACCATAGGTCTCGGCCATCATCTTGAGCTCGCCGAGGGCACGAATCTGCTCCTGCAGCTCCTCACGATCGCGGATGTTGTCGGCGGTCATGACCGTCGGGGTGGAAGCCTTCTGGGCCTCCTTGTCCTTGATCAGGTAGTCGACGCCGTACAGGGCAACACGACGGTAGTCGCCGATGATGCGGCCGCGGCCATAGCCATCGGGCAGACCGGTGATGATGTGAGCCGAGCGGCAAGCACGCATTTCGGGGGTGTAGACATCGAAGACGCCAGCGTTGTGGGTCTTGCGCTCGAAGGTGTAGCGCTCGACAACGCTCTCGTCGACCTTGTAGCCGTGCTGGCTGGCAGCCTGGCAAGCGATGCGGATACCACCGTTGACGTGCAGCGCGCGCTTGAGCGGCTTGTCGGTCTGGAGGCCGACGATGGTCTCCTTCTCGCGGTGGGCGTTATCGATGTAGCCAGCGGGGTGGCTCACGATACCCGTGACAGTCTTGGTGTCCATATCGAGGACACCGCCCTGCTCGCGCTCCTTGAGCAGCAGGTCGAGAACCTCGCCCCACAGCTCCTTGGTACGCTCGGTCGGACCGGCGAGGAACGACTCGTCGCCCTCATAGGGGGTGTAGTTCTTCTGGATGAAGTCTCGGACGTCAACTTCTCCCGTCCAGATGCCTTCCTTGAAGCCTTCCCATGCCTCCTGCATTGTGTAACCACGCTCCTAGTTACGTGTAATGCGGCGCTCTCTCACACCGCTGCTTATTGAATTCTTGAATTATCGGCTTGCACTACCGGCTTCTTCCGTTCTTCACCACACGTTGGTACAGGGAAAAACGTTTGTCCACCTTGGAACTGCAACCCAAAACCCAAGATTTCACCCGTTTGAGAAGGATAACATAGCCACCCCCTTCATCAGGGCTGTTATATGTTTCTTTTTTTATACCATTAGGGCGTTTTTAACAAATCCGCAGGAAATGCGAGCGCGAGCAACTACCGTTCACCGATTTGTTTGGTATTTTTCCTTGCCTTTGTACGACGTTCGCTCTAGCTGTTATGCCAGCTTTAGCAGAGTAAAGTGCCTCTGAGTAGGCTTTGGGACATGCCTTACGATCTACCCCTTACTTTGCTGATACCGACGGTGTACGGAGGTCGCCTAAAGGTTGTTTTCTAGGCATGACCCAAAATCTACCGTATAGGGTGCGCGTGCAAGGGTATCATCTTTCACCGAAAATAGTTTCTAGTGTTAGGGGTTTTCGGTGGAAGATACCGATTTCCATGAGCTTGGACGTCAGCTCCTTACTGAGTTTGGCGGCATTCACCAGCGCGTTTCGCGCTTTGTGGACAAAGTTCTCAGCGGCGAGATGGCCGTCATGCGCGCCCTCATGCTCGCTGGCGGTTCGCTCACGCCGAGCGAACTCGCTGATCGTGCCTGGGTCTCGAGCGCCCGCATCGCCAATATCTTGCGCGCCCTCGAGGCCAAGGGTTGGATTGAGCGCGAGCATTCAAAGACCGACCGTCGTCGCGTACACGTCATAGTGACCGACAAGGGATTCCAGGATCTCGAAATCAAACGCCGGGAATTCGAGGAGCGCACCGCGGCTTTCCTCGAGCAGCTCGGCGAAACAGATACCCAAGAGATGGTGCGCCTTCTAAGACGTGCCAACGAAATTATCGACCGCAATCAAGAAAGGAGAGATGCCGAGTGAGGATTCTCAAGCTCTTTAAAAAGCATGTCCTGGCACTGTTCGCAGCTATCGTACTTATCGTAATCAGCTGCAACGCCGACCTGGCGCTGCCTACCTATATGAGCGACATCGTCGACGTGGGCGTGCAGCAAGGCGGCATTGCCTCGCCCGTGCCCGACACCATTCGCGCCGAATCGCTCGACGACCTCGAACTCTTTATGCGCGCCAAGGACGCCAAAGCTGTGGAGGCCGTGTTTGGCAAGGCAGACAAGAACGGCATTCGAACGTACAAGGGCACCGAGGAAGAGCGTGCCGACGGCAGCAAGATTGCCGACATTATGAGCCTGCCTGAGACCGTCGTGCTCGCCTTCAACCAGGGCATCGACGCCGACTCCATGGGCGACATGATGGGCTCGTCCAGCGAGAAAGACAGCGACGCCGCTCAGGCCATGCCCACGCCCGAGCAAATGGCGGCGATGACGCCCGAGCAGCTCGCCGAGATGCAGCAGAAGGCCGCAGCGGCGCAGAATATGCAAAAGCAGATTGATGCCGACGGCGGTAAGATCACCATGAAGGGTCTGCGTCTAGGCGTTGAAGGCGGCCTAATCGACCAGGGCAAGCTCGTCGAGGGCGCCAACGATATGGCGGACAAAATGGGCTCCATGTCGGGCTCCATCGTGACCCAACGCGCCGTGAGCTATGTGCAGGACGAGTACAAGGCACAGGGCATCGACCCCGCCGACGTGCAGAACGCCTACCTGGGCCGCATGGCGACCACGATGTTTGGGCTGTGTCTGGTGTCGCTGGTCGCCACCATCCTGACCGGTGCCGTTGCTTCGCGCACTGCCTGCTCCATCGCCCGCGACCTGCGCCGCGAGACCTTCAACAAGGTTATGCACTTCTCGCCGGCCGAGGTGGGCAAGTTTAGCCAGGCCTCGCTCATCACCCGCTGCACCAATGACATTCAGCAGATCCAGATGGCCGCAACCCTGTTTATCCGCATGTGTCTGATGGCCCCCGTCATGGGCATCGTCGCCGTCATGCGCGTCCTGGCCAACCATACCGGCCTGGAGTGGACCATCGCCGTTGCCATCATCGCGGTCTCGGCCGTCGTCGGCGTGCTCATGGGCCTCACCATGCCCAAGTTCAAAAAGATGCAAAGTTACGTGGACCGCGTGAACCTTACCGCCCGCGAGCTGCTCGACGGCCTTATGCCTATCCGCTCGTTCAACCGCGAGGAGCATGAGCTCGAGCGTTTTGACAAGGCTTCGCTCGACCTGATGACCACGCAGCTCTACACCAACCGAGCCATGAGCTTTATGATGCCGCTCATGATGCTGGTCATGAACTGCATCACCGTGCTTATCGTCTGGTTTGGCGCGCAGGGCGTGTCCGACGGCGTGATGCAGGTCGGCAACATGATGGCGTTTATCTCCTACACCATGCAGATCGTCATGGCGTTTATGATCCTCACCATGGTTTCGGTCATCCTGCCCCGCGCCGAGGTCGCAGCCGAGCGCGTAGAAGAGGTCATCACTTGTCCCACGAGCATCAACGACCCTGCCTCGCCCAAACTGCCTGCGACCAGCGCGCCGCGCGGTGAGCTGTGCTTCCGCGACGTGAGCTTCCAGTATCCCGATGCCCGCGCCGATGTCATCAGCGGCGTGAACTTCACCACGCATGCCGGTCAGATGCTCGGCATCATTGGCTCCACGGGCTCGGGCAAATCTACGCTCGTGCAGCTGATCCCGCGCTTATACGACGTCACGGGCGGCAGCATTTCGCTCGACGGCATCGACGTGCGCGACATGACCCTTTCCGAGCTGCGCGGCCGCATTGGATGCATCCCGCAGCAGGGGCGTCTGTTCTCGGGCACCGTCGAGAGCAACCTCAAGTTTGCCGGCGACATGGTGAGCGACGAGGACATGCACCGGGCGGCACGCATCGCACAGGCCGAGGACTTTATCGCCGAGCGCGAGGGCGGCTACAACTCCCCCATCAGCCAGGGCGGTTCCAATGTCTCGGGCGGTCAGCGCCAGCGTCTGGCCATCGCCCGCGCCTTGGCAAAAAAGCCCGAGGTTGTGGTGTTCGATGACTCGTTTAGCGCCCTCGACTACAAGACCGACGCGCGCCTGCGCGAAGAGCTGGCCAAAAACGTTACCGACGCCGCACTCGTGGTCGTGGCCCAGCGCATCGCGACCATCATGCACGCCGATCAAATCATCGTGCTCGACGACGGCCGCGTGGTGGGCACCGGCACGCACGAGGAGCTGCTGCGCAGCTGCCCGGCGTACCTGGAGATCGCACAGTCGCAGCTTTCCGCCGAGGAGCTGGGGCTTACCCAAGAAGAAATTGCAGCCGTCATGGAAGGAGGCGAGCGCTAATGGCAGACGAGACCAAGACTCAGATTCCCAAGCCCACCCGCCAGCGTGGTCCCATGGGCCGCATGGGCGGCATGCGTCGCGGCGAAAAGGCCAAGGACTTTAAGGGCACCATGAGGCAGCTGCTCGGCTATATCGGCCAGCACAAGATTGCCGTGTTTGCCGCCGTCGCCTTTGCCGTGTGCTCGGTCATCTTTAACATTGTGGGGCCCAAAGTACTTGGCCAGGTTACGACCAAGCTGTTCGAGGGCCTGGTTGCCAAGGTAAACGGTACCGGCGACGTTGACTTTGCCTGGATCGCCAAGACGCTTGGCTTTTTGCTCTGCCTGTATCTGGCAAGCTCTATTTGCAGCCTCATCCAAGGCTGGCTTATGACCGGCGTCACGCAAAAGATTTGCTACCGCATGCGCAAGGAGATCGCCGCCAAGATCGCTGTCGTTCCGATGAGCTACTTCAACGGCCACAGCAAGGGCGACGTGCTCAGCCGCATCACCAACGACGTCGATACGCTCGGCCAGTCGCTCAACCAAAGCGTGACGCAGCTCATCACGTCGGTAACGCAGATTATCGGCGTACTCGTCATGATGCTGTCGATCAGTCTGCCGCTCACCGGCGTCACCGTGCTCACGCTGCCGGCAGCCGCGATTATCCTGACCGTAATGATTCACTTCTCGCAGCCGTACTTCCGCGAGCAGCAGCAGGTCCTGGGCACCGTCAACGGCATTATCGAGGAGGACTTTGCCGGCCAGAACGTCATTCAGGTGTTCGACCGCGCCGAGGCCTCGATCGAGGAGTTCGACCGTCAAAACGACCGCCTCTTTATTAGCGGCTGGCGTTCGCAATTCCTGTCGGGCCTGATGATGCCGCTTATGAGCTTGGTGGGCAACATGGGCTACGTGGGCGTCGTCGTGGTGGGCGCGCAGCTCGCGCTGACCGGCAATGCCACGCCCGGCGACATCCAGAGCTTTATCCAGTACGTTCGAAACTTTACGCAACCCGTGCAGCAGCTGGGCAACGTGAGCAACACGATGCAGTCGATGGCCGCCGCCACCGAGCGCGTGTTTGAGTTCCTGGCCGCGCCCGAGGAGGAGCAGAAGGCCGACGCGCAGATTCCCGAGAAGCGCCCCGGCCACGTGGTGTTTGACCATGTCAAGTTTGGCTACACGCCCGACAAGACCATCATCCACGACTTTAGCTGCGAGGCGCAGCCCGGCCAGACCATCGCCATCGTCGGCCCCACCGGCGCCGGCAAGACCACGCTCATTAAGCTGCTGCAGCGCTTCTACGACGTGGACGGCGGCTCGCTGCGTGTCGAGGGCGTCGATGTGCGCGACTGGGACCGCGCGGCACTGCGCGGCGAGTTTGCCATGGTGCTGCAGGACACCTGGCTGTTTAACGGCACCATCCGCGAGAACATCCGCTACGGACGCCCCGACGCGAGCGATGCCGAGGTCGAGGCCGCTGCGCGCGCCGCACGCTGCGACCACTTTATTCATACGCTCGCCGGTGGCTACGACTTTATGATCAACGAGGAGGGCACCAACCTGTCGCAGGGTCAGCGCCAGCTCGTGACCATCGCCCGTGCCATTTTGGCCGACCGCCCGGCACTGATTCTGGACGAGGCGACTTCCAACGTCGATACCCGTACCGAGGAGCTCATTCAGCGCGCCATGGATGCGCTGATGCAGGGCCGCACCAGCTTTGTCATCGCGCACCGCCTGTCCACGATCCGCAACGCCGACGTGATCTTGGTGATTCGCGACGGCGACATCGTCGAGAAGGGCACGCACGACGAGCTGCTCGCCCAGGGCGGCTTCTACGCCGACCTGTACAACTCGCAGTTCGACGAAGCGGCGTAAAAACCGGCGGCAAACAACCGCAATGCCAAGAAAACGGGGGCGCAGGACAACCTGCACCCCCGTTTTGTATCCTTCGAGCCTCGAAACGCCTTCCCTGAGGTAGCGCACAGAGATGTGGTGTAAGAGGCGGGGCATGCCCCGCCTCCGCCCTTT
>DXMF01000021.1 GCA_019414345.1 Collinsella sp. | reverse complement strand
AGGCCCTCGCGGCCTAGTCGCTATTTAGGGCGTCCAAGATTTGGGACGCAGTTCATATTGGTTCGGGCCTTTTTGTGTCTCGAGGACTCGTTAACGCCCTGAAATAGAGCTATCTTCGGCATCGGTCTCTCGTCAAAAACTAAGTGAGTAGACTTTTCGAAACTTGCCGAGCAGACCATCCGTATTGCTTTATAAAGTCGCAGGTAAATGACTTGTTTCAAAACGGCCTGGTCGCCAAAGTGCCAAAAGCCTACTCACTTAGAACCGCAGCCGTCCACGATCGAGCTGTTTTGCGTCTAACGGGCATCTTTCCGTCGATTACTCCCAATTTTGTCCAGTCAACGAATAGTTCAGACCGGAGTAATGTCTCAGCCCTTTGCTCATCTGAGCTTTTATCACGATATTCAGCATCGAGCATCCTGCATATGGCCTTAACGATCGCGCGGAATCTATCCTCATCGGATATCTGTCTGTGTGTCAGGAGAAGTACATCGTAGCCCATGGCCTGAAGGGCCGTCATGCGGTCAGCGTCACGCAAACCATCCCCTGCGCGTCCGTGCGAGGCCTTTCCCTGACATTCAATGGCCACCTGTCGCCTGCCGTCCGGCGAAGAAAGAAGTAGGTCGATATATACACGGGACTTTCCCACAATCGCTCGAGCACTTGTGCTTAGCATCACTTCAACATTAAGCTCTATGCCGCAAAAACCTTCGCCTCCCAGGGATCGCGGCAGTGCAAGTAGCAAATACGCCTCGACCTCAAAAGGCGACGCGGCGCCCAATGGAACGAGTTGCGATACCGCTATAAATCTATTGCCGTAACGCATCCCGCAAACATCTGAACAAAAACGGTCAAGGTCTCCGCCCAAAACCAAAGCGTCTCGACGCCATAAATTTGAGGCGGTGCCGTCCTCGGACGGGCAGCGCACCCAACCGAACGTTGTCGAAATCGCGCCCGAATCAATTGCACGCGAAAGCTCCGCCTCAAGTGCCGCCGGCAGGGCACACACCGCAAACAAGCCACACATCTCCGCCAATACCAAAAGAAGCTGAAGATCCGTCAGATGCCGCAACATGATGAATGCCGTCAGTAGAGGAGACGTAATCAAAACCCCATGCTCCGTTCCCAGCACGGATTCCCTGGGAAGCTCACCAAGAAACAGCCGCTGCCTAATGCTGGCAGGACAAGTCCGTTTGTTTCTCGACCGAACCAATGTATACAACGGAAAACCGAGCGCGACCGCAGCCGTCGGGTTGCGGGCGAGATCATATCGCTGCCGGTCTTCTTCCGGTCGTGGAAGCGGCGGACACAAAGCGCGGACTTGAGGAGGCAAACGCCAGTACCTAAAAGCTGATATGTCACAAAGTAGATCCTTCATAGGCACAGGAAAACACGAATTTCAACCCAGTCAGTCACGCATTGGCGCGAACGCACCAAAAATGGCGCCGAACGGACTGCCAAGTTTTCAACAGCCCTCCCCAACTGGCCAAAAGCTTGCCGAGAGCTGGACGAAGCCCTGTTGAAAACCCCATTTTTTCTCATGCAGGAGCTTTGCGCGGCAAGTGAGTAGACTTTTTTGAACATCCCGAGCAGGCCGGTCATCCTGCTTTTCAAAACCGCAGGTAGATAGCTTGTTACAAAACTGCCTGGTCGCCAAAGTGCTAAAAGTCTACTCACTTAGGTTGCAGAGTGCCCCCCCCATTAGCTGCAATTCCAAGGTAGTTAGTACTTTTGGACTCAGATCGTCATACTGAACAAGAATTTGAGTTGAGTTTTCAGGGACAGATGCGCCATCGGCACACCAAAAACAGTCACCGATATCGATAAAAGGGATGCTCGAGCGCGTGAGGGCCCGTGCAAAAGAGCTTCCGCCCGCGTCACACTCCACGGCCACGACGCAGTAAAGGCCGGCGTCCGCGTACTCGATCGAGACTTCCCCTGCCGGAAACGTTTTCCGTACAAGCGCCGCCAGGCCATCACGCGCCCCAAGAGCACGAACGCGCACGCGGTTCACATGTCGCTCGTAATCACCCGATTCCAGCAAACGCGCCAAGGCAACCTGATCAACAGAACTTACCGACGAGGCGTAGAAACCAAGGTTGCGTTTAAACCTCTCCATTAGTTCATCGGGCAGCACCATGTACGCCAAACGTAACGCCGATGAAAGGCTCTTCGAAAACGTGTTGGTGTAGATAACCGACTGGGCGGCATCGATCGACGCGAGCGCGGGAATCGGCTTGCCGGCAAGGCGAAACTCACAATCAAAGTCGTCTTCGATGAGATACCGACCTGGCCGCTCGGCGGCCCAGCTCAGCAACGCATAGCGACGTGCAATGCTCGTCACAAGACCGGTCGGATACTGATGAGACGGCATCAGGTGAAGGACATCGGTCCCGGTTTTCTGCAGCGCGCTCAAGTCCACGCCCTCAGCATCCAACGGGACATGCCGCACTTCGCAACCCATGGCCTGATAGATGCGCGTCAAGCGCAAATAGCCTGGATCCTCGACGGCATACACCTTGTCCGCGCCAAGCAACTGAACCAACATGGTATCGAGCAGCTGGGCGCCCGCACCGATAACGATATTGTCGGGATTGACATTCATGCCCCTTGTCCCGCGCAGATGGCGCGCAATCGCACGTCGCAGTCGAGCGGTGCCCTGCGCCGGTGCGGGCGAAAAGATTTCACGTTCGTCTTCGGACGTCAGCGTCGCCCGTAGCGCACTTTGCCAAAGCCGCGCCGCCTCCAAAGCGGAAGGAGAAAGTGCGTCGAATCGCTCTGCCTGCCCCATGGCATCATGCGCGCTGGGACCAACAGGGACAGCATCTCGGTCGATATCCCCCGCAGCCAAAGCCAAAACCGGCGCATCCGGGAGCTCGCACGCGTAGTAGCCACGACGCGGCATTGAGCAAATATAGCCCTCGGCAAGCAACTGGCTATATGCATTCTCGATGGTAATGACACTGATACCCAGATGACTCGCAAAGGCGCGCTTAGACGGCAGATGCTCCCCCGCCGCAATACGGCCAGCAACAATATCATCGCGAATTTGCTGGTAAACATACTCATAAAGCGATGCTTCGCCGCGATTTTCCAAATTGTAGTCAAGCATGGGTCTATCACCTGACCTTATTGAATCATTCAATCTGGCATTAGTCTGACCTTGTTATTATCTCGAAAACTGAGTATTTCGCCATACCCAGCTCCCCGATAGGATGTTCCGTTAAGCAATGCACATGCCAACCAAGGGAGCAACCATGGCAGAACAGACCAGCAAGGCCGATCGCGTCAAACTCAATCGCGAGCTCGCGCAGATGCTCAAGGGCGGCGTCATCATGGACGTCACCACGCCCGAGCAGGCACGCATCGCCGAGGAGGCAGGCGCCTGCGCCGTCATGGCTCTCGAGCGCATCCCGGCCGACATCCGCGCCGCCGGCGGCGTGTCGCGCATGAGCGACCCCAAGATGATCAAGGGCATCCAGGAGGCCGTCTCCATCCCCGTCATGGCCAAGTGCCGCATCGGTCACATCGTCGAGGCGCAGATCCTGCAGGCCATCGAGATCGACTACATCGATGAGTCCGAGGTTCTCTCCCCCGCCGACGACGTCTATCATATCGACAAGACCCAGTTTGACGTGCCGTTTGTCTGTGGCGCCCGTGATCTGGGCGAGGCGCTGCGCCGTGTTGCCGAAGGCGCCACGATGATTCGCACCAAGGGCGAGCCGGGCACGGGCGACGTCGTCCAGGCTGTGCGCCACATGCGCAAGATCCAAAAGCAGATCCGCGACGTAGTTGCCCTGCGTGACGACGAGCTCTTTGAGGCAGCCAAGCAGCTGCAGGTGCCGGTCGAGCTGGTCCGCGAGGTCCATGCCACGGGCAAGCTCCCCGTCGTGAACTTTGCCGCCGGCGGCGTAGCGACCCCCGCCGACGCCGCGCTGATGATGCAGCTGGGCGCCGAGGGTGTCTTTGTCGGCTCGGGCATCTTTAAGAGCGGCGACCCCGCCAAGCGCGCCGCCTCCATCGTTAAGGCCGTGGCAAACTTCACCGACGCCAAACTCATTGCCGAACTTTCTGAGGACCTGGGCGAGGCCATGGTGGGCATCAACGCCGACGAGATCGAGATCATCATGGAGGAGCGCGGACGCTAGTCCAGCAGAAAGGATCGCACATGAGCGATTACGCAGACCAGACGGTCGCCGTGCTGGCGGTCCAAGGCGCTTTTGCCGAGCACGAGGCAAGGCTATCCGAGCTGGGCGCACGCTGTATTGAGCTAAGGCAGGCGGCTGATTTGAAGCAGGACTTTGACCGTCTGGTACTTCCCGGCGGCGAGTCTACCGTTCAAGGGAAGCTGCTTGATGAGCTTGGCATGCTCGAGGAGCTTCGCACCCACATTGTTGAAGGCATGCCCGTCCTTGGCACCTGCGCCGGCTTGATTCTATTGGCGCGCGATCTTGCCGCACACGACGATAAGGGAACGCAGCGCCTAGCAACCATGAACGTACTCGTTGAGCGCAACGCTTATGGCAGACAGCTCGGCAGTTTTCGCACCAAGGGCCAGGTGTCCGGCATCGACGGTGAAATGCCATTAACATTTATCCGTGCACCCCGCATCGTCGAAGTGTACGGCAATGCCAAGGCCTTAGCGAAAGTCGACGGCCGTATCGTCGCCGCCCGCCAGGGCAACCAGCTCGGCGTCACCTTCCATCCCGAACTCGATGAAGACACCCGCCTCCACGAACTGTTCCTACAAATGTAGGCATCGAAATCAACAAACGAAACGAGAGTGGATAATCTCCCACCTTGAGCATGAATATGGGCTCATACCGGGAGATTATCCACTCTCATTCTTTGGTGCAAATGATCCCTTGGGGATGCCGATGTTTTGGTACCGACAGCGAGCGCCCACCAGAGCGAACAAATTGACATGAAAAGAGGACGGCATAGACCTTCTGGTCATGCCGTCCTCTTTGAATGACAAGTTGTCGCTCTGGTGGGCGCGCAGCGTCAACTAGTTACGCGGTTCGTAGAACCGCGTAACCCCTAGAAGCGGTTGCCGCGGAAGCCGCCGCCGTTGCGGCCGCCACGATCGCCACCGCGACCGCCGCGGTCGTTACCGCGGTTGCCGCCGAAGCCGCCACGGTTGCCACCGCGATCGCCATAGCCACCACGGTTGCCGCCAAAGCCGCCGCGACCGCCGCGGTCGCCGCCACGGTCACCAAAGCCGCCACGGCCACCGCGATCGCCACCGCGACCGCCGCGGTCACCGCCACGACCACCGCGATCGCCAAAGCCGCCGCGACCGCCACGGTCGCCGCCACGGCCACCGCGATCGTCACGACCGCCGCGAGGACCGCGGTCCTCGTCCAGGCCCATGGCGACGAGCGGAGCAATAACCTTATCGAGAGCGGCCATCAGCTCGGTGGCCTCCTCGTAAGAAAGCTCGGGCAGGAGCTTCTCCTTCTTGTTGGCAAGCTCGACCAGGCCCTCGGCGGCATCCTCGGCAGCGAAGACGACGATCTTGCGCATATCGCCCTCAGCGTCGTCGATGCGGCCGACCAGATCGGCAGCCTCGGCCTCGGCCATCAGGCCATCGAGCTCACGAAGGCGCATGCCCAGCAGGTCGGACATTTCCTTCTGCTCCATCTTGGGCTTGAGGTCAAGCAGCTTGATGGCGCGCTCGATGTTCGCCATGCGCTCGGCCTTGGCCTCCTCCTCCTTGGAAATAGCAAAGCGACGGCTACGCAGCAGGCGGGCAGCCTTCTGCATCTTGTCCATCAGCTCTTCGTCATCGTAATCAACGGCGGCCTCGACAACCTCGGCCTCCTCCTCGGCAGAAACCTCGTCAGCAGCCTCAACCTCGGCAGCTTCGGTCTCCACGGTCTCGACTGCCTCAACCTCGGCAGCCATGGTCTCGTTCTCGGTCTCGTTCATGATCTCTTCGTTCTCAGACATGAGACTCCTTCTTGGCCCTCTCGGGCATCATCGCCCCATTCGCGGGGCCCGTCGCGCACTCTTTGCGCTTTAAACATTCATGCCTCTCGGCAAAACGTCCATTAGTTTATGGTGTCGCCATCCAATCTAGCTGCAGAATCTATGTGCACACATTAATGCGACATGTCGCGGTATCATGGCCTGAACCAAACGCATCCACCTTAAGGAGCCCGCCATGATTAAGCCCATCATGAAATCCGAGTTCTTTTTGCGCCTGCCTTCCGAAGACGCGGGGCCCGACGACGCCGCGACCGGGCAGGATCTTCTGGACACGCTGCATGAACACGAGCACGAGTGCGTGGGGCTTGCCGCCAACATGATCGGCGTACGCAAGCGCATCATCTGCGTAAAGGACGGCAACAGGGCGCTGCTTATGTACAACCCGCAGATTCTTGAGCAGGTCAATTCCTATCAGACGAGCGAAGGATGTCTCTCGCTTTCCGGCGAGCGCCCCTGTACTCGCTATCGCCGCATTAAGGTTGAGTATTTGGACGAGAATTTCGTCCACCGCATCAAAAACTTCTCGGGCTACACCGCCGAGATCATCCAACACGAAATCGACCACTGTTGCGGAATCGTTATTTAGTTCCGCCGATTCAAGAAAGCTCCCTGCAGCAAAACAACTGCAGGGAGCTTTTCATAGTGCGGAACTTCTATCCCACTAGCTCTGGCGGTAATGGTCGAAGAAGTCGGCGAGGTCTTCGAGGGACTCTTTGAGCACTTCCATGCGCGGCAGGTACACGATACGGAAGTGGTCGGGCTCAGCCCAGTTAAAGCCGCCGCCGCGCGTGATCAGGATCTTCTTCTCGTGCAGCAGGTCAAGGGCGAACTGCTCGTCATCGGTAATGTTGAACTTCTTCACATCCATCTTGGGGAAGATGTAGAACGCCGCACGCGGCTTAACCACCGAGATGCCGTCAATCTTGTTGAGCGCCTCATACACAAAGTTGCGCTGCTCGTAGACACGGCCGCCGGGGCGGATGTAGTCGTTGACGGACTGATGGCCACCGAGCGCCGTCTGAACGATCGACTGAGCCGGCACGTTGGAGCACAGGCGCATGTTGGAGAGCATGTTGATGCCCATGATGAAGTCGCTCATGCAGCGCTGGTTGCCCGAAAGCACCATCCAGCCAATACGATAGCCCGCGATCATGTGCGACTTGGACAGACCGCTAAAGGTGACGCATGGCAGATCAGGAGCGAGCGAGGCAATCGAGACGTGCTCGTAACCGTCCATGCACAGGCGGTCGTAGATCTCATCGGCAAAGATCATCAGCTGATGCCTGCGTGCAACCTCGACGATGCCCTCGAGTACCTCGCGCGGGTAGACCGAGCCCGTGGGGTTGTTGGGGTTGATGATAACGAGGGCTTTGGTCGCGCTCGTGATCTTGGACTCCATATCCTCCAAGTCGGGATACCAATCCGCCTGCTCATCGCACAGATAGTGCACAGGATGACCGCCGGCAAGGGTTGCGCACGCCGTCCAGAGCGGATAGTCGGGGCTGGGGATCAGAATCTCGTCGCCATTGTCGAGCAGCGCGTTCATCGAAAGCTGAATGAGCTCGGACACGCCGTTGCCCGTGTAGATATGCTCCATCTGAACGTTGGGCAGGCCCTTGATCTGCGAATACTGCATGATCGCCTTGCGCGCGGAGAACAGGCCACGCGAGTTGGAATAGCCTTCGCAGTCGGGCAGCTGCTGGCGCATGTCCTTGATGACCTCATCGGGCGTGCGGAAACCGAAGGGCGCCGGGTTGCCGATGTTGAGCTTGAGAATGCGCTCTCCCTCGTCCTCCATACGGGCGGCCTCGTCGACGACGGGACCGCGCACGTCATACAGGACGTTGTCGAGTTTGGTGGATTTAGAAAAAGTACGCATGGTGGTGCTCCTTGCAATTTGAGCTGAGGGATGGGGTTCGGGCTTGGAATCGTTGCGGGGTGATGATGCCTCGCCTTGATCGGCGTCGCCGGCAAGCAGCCAGGTAACATCGACCTCCAAAATACGGGCGAGCAGCTCAGCCACATCGCGCCGCGGAATCGTCTTGCCGCTCACATATTGGCTCATCTGACTCTTGCCGAGTTTTTTGCCGAGCATCTCCGATGCGCGGATCACGTCCGACTGGCGAACGTCGCGATCGGACATAGTCTGTCGCAGGCGATCGCTAAACGTCTCTTGGGCCACAGGAACCTCCTTGCTGGCAAAGTTCAATTTATAGAACACGAATTGAACCATGGTTCAATTTAGCAAGCAGTATAACGCGGCACCTCATTCGAAAGTTCAATTTCATAAGAAAACGTACCGGACTCCGAGATTTGCCCAAAGCGGACAATGACGTGTACGCGTTTAGAGGTATTCAAGGAATCGAGCGGCGGCAAGCGAAACGTCAGCCGTGCGATATATCGCATTGATCTGCCGATGGGGATGTCCCTCGAGCGAACGCACGGCAACATCGAACTGACAGCGGCGCAAGATGAGCGCGGGAAGAATGCTCACGCCCAGGCCGTCCTCGACCATGGCCATAATCGCATAGTCATCCCGGGTCGACAGCTTGGAGCACACCGTCAGTCCCGCCCGACGGAACAGCGGCGTAATCTCGTCATCGGTGCCGCGTTCTAGCAGAATAAACTGCTCGTTGGCTAAATCGGCAAGAGAAACGACCTCCGCCGTGGCAAGCGAGGAGTCCGCTGGCACCACGGCCATCAACTCGTCTTGCACCAACGGTCGCGACGCCATGCCGGCGCCGCGTGGCTCACGCGGGATAAAGCCCAGATCGCAGCGGCCCTCTGCCACCCATTGTTCAATCTCTGAGTAATCGCCCATCAGCAACTCATAATCGACGTCCGGGTGATCGGCGCGAAAACGCGCAATCACCGGCGGCAACACGTGGGTCGCCACACTCGAAAACGTACCGATGCAGATTTTGCCGCGCATGAGCCCGCGCATCTCATCCACCCGTCGCTGCAGGCGGCCAAACTCTTCGCATAACGCCTCGACTGCCGGCATAACCTGCCGCCCATCGGCAGAAAGCACTACGCCCTCGCGGCTTCTATCGAGCACTTTAAAGCCCCAGTCGGCCTCGAGGTCGGCCACCATACGGCTCACGCCCGACTGCGAATAGCTCAGCCGCTCGGCGGCGCGCGTAAAACTGCCGGCGCGCACCGTCTCGAGCAGCACCTGCATCTTTTGAATATTCGTCTCCACGGCACCCCTCCACCTTTGCATGAGTCTTTGTCATGTTATCCATGCATTATATTCGCTTTTCTTCTAAAGCCAGTTCACCCATAGTGAACATGCTCGGATATAGAGGGGATGTCAGCGCATGAACAACGGACTGTTTGCGTACTTAGCAGCATTGCTATTGTTTGGCTCCAACGGCATCATCGCCGCCGCCATCGCACTGCCGAGCTCCGATATCGTGCTACTACGCACGTTTTTGGGCGCACTCTCGCTTGCCGCCATCCTCGCCATCACCCAACGCCATACGTTGCAAGCACCATCTCGCCCCCGCGAAGCCGCAGCCCTCCTCCTCTCGGGAGCCGCGCTGGGCGCCAGCTGGATTTTTCTGTTCCGCGCCTACCAGACGATAGGCGTCGGCGTCTCCTCGCTGCTGTACTACTGCGGCCCCATCATCGTCATGGCCCTCTCACCGCTTATCTTTGGCGAAAAGCTGACCGGCGGCAAAATCGCCGGCTTTATCGCCGTTGCTTGCGGTGCTTTTCTCATTGCGGCGCAAGGTCTAGGCGGCAATATGCCCATTGCGGGTATCGTCTGCGGCATCGCCTCGGCATTTTGCTATGCGCTGATGGTCATCGCTAGCAAGGGTGCACCACACATCGAAGGCCTCGAGAACTCCACGCTCCAGGTGAGCGCCGCCTTTGTGACCGCGCTGGTCCTCACGCTCATCACGCAGGGCGCTCCCTCATTCCTGTCCGCCGGCGTCGCCGCCAGTATTGATTGGCGCGCCGTCGTCATGCTCGGCGTCGTCAACACCGGCATCGGTTGCCTACTCTACTTTAGTGCCGTCGCCAAGCTGCCCGTCCAGACCGTCGCGGTCGTTGGCTACCTCGAGCCGCTTTCGGCCGTCGTGTTCTCCGCCGTCCTTTTAGGCGAAGCCATAACACCGGTCCGCCTGATGGGCGCCGCACTTATCATCGGCGGCGCGATTTTTTGCGAACTCGCCGGCAAACGCGCAAACGCCAAGGCCGGCATCGCCCAGGCGGCACGCGCTTAAAAGCACCTCTTCAGTTTCAAAGCAGGGGCGCGTCCGTGGTATCACATTGCAGCAAAACCCTGCAGCGGATGCGCCCCTGTTTTGAAATGCTACCTGCGTACGTGAATAATCCCCAGCTGGAGATTATTGTCTTAAATAATCCGATGAGCCACACTGCTCGTATATGTATGAAGACGGCATTAAAGTGCGCCTACGGCCTCGCCATCGAGCGCACGCAAACGATCCTGCTGCCCGTCTCCAAGTACATTGATCAGCTCGACCGCCTGCGCAACGACGAGACCTATCCCGTGCTCGCCGACAACCTCGTGTTTCTCACCAACAGCCCCGACCCGCTCACGCTCGACCGCGACGTGCTCTACTCCATCCTGGACAAACACCCCAAGCGCGCCAAGGCATACTGGTTCATCAACGTGCATGTCACCGACGAGCCCTATACGCACGAGTATTCCGTCGAGACCTTTGGCACGGACTTTTTGTTCCGCGTGCGCTTGGACCTGGGCTTTAAGGTCAACCAGCGCGTCAACGCCTACCTGCGCCAGATTGTTGGCGACCTGATGGCGTCGGGCGAGCTACCGCCGCAGCATCACACCTAAGCGTCGCCGATACGCCCGAACGGCAACAGCTCGACGGTCTCGAGAGCACCCAACTCAACGACGTCAACTTCTAGCGACGTCGACCATCGACGACAGCGGCCCTGCACCTCACAGGAGACGCAGGGGCGCTTTGCATTGCAGTGAAGCTATCGGCTACGAGCGACGCGGCTCGGGAACCACGAGCCTATCGGGGCTCGCACCCTCGGCATCCATCAAGCTCACGTAGCGAATCGACGGGTCGTCGTAGGTCGCATAGTAATAATTGCCCGTGCGAGCGCTAAAGCATCCGGTGTAGATCGTCTTCTCGAACTTGCCATCGCCCATCTTGGACGCCCCCTCGATCATCGCCACGCCCTCGAGCGAGCGGAACATGCGGACGACGTTTTCGGCCTCGCTCTCCTTTTGCGGGTAATTGGCATTGAGATAGGCCGCCTTTACAAAACGGCTCGGCGAATAGCAGTCACCCGGAATACCGCGCATGCCGGCACCCGCACCATAAGGCTTAAGCTCGGCGGTGCGCCATGTCGCCGTCTGCGGAAAATCGTTTGAGGCGGTGATATAGGTGCGCAGGTTTTCCATATGCCACGGGAAGGTCGGCTGATTGGCAAGGGTATCGACCGGATCGTCGTACACATGCAGGCCGTCGGCCATCATCTCGACCACGATGCTGCGCTCGCCGTCGCCGATAATCCAATGGAGCAGCGACACGCCCAGCCCCTCACCGGCAGACTTGGCAACAATCACCGTGTCGCGCAGCGCGGCCTCGACCTCGTCGACCGTCGAGAACGTCGCCGCCACCCACAGGGGAAACTCGTAGGCCGCGATATTGGTCTTGTCGTCAACCGGACCCTCGGCATACTCGGCATAACCGGGAAAGTTGAGCCCCGCCACAGCCAGGCCCGCATCGTTGCCACAGTCGAAAAACATGGGATAGTTCTTGTAATCGATGCACATGCCGATCACCGCGTGCGCCGCCGTCGCATCGTCGATATACGAATACGGGATATGGAACCCGCGGGGCATCACGCGAACCCGCTCGCCGTATCCAAAGCTCCAGTCGAGGTTGCGGCCCAGATACATGTGGCCGGAATTATCAGTAAATCGAATGCTCGTGCACATAGCGCCTCCTAGCTCAATGTTCTTACTAAGCTCATTGTCACCAAACAAAGGGGCGCTAAACAAAAAAGCCCGGACATGACAACAATGTCATACCCGGACTTTTACAAGCAAGATAAACTCAGCCAAGTCGACCCCGTAGGTCGTCTAAGGGGTCAAAGTGCCGCAGATTGCCACGAAAGAGGAGCGAAGCGTACTTGAGGTACGCGAGCGACGATTGAGCGGCAAGGTGCGGTGCTTTGGTCCCCTTAGACCAACTTGCCAAGACAGTGATCAATCATGTGTTGGATCATCTGCGCTTCGAAGCCCGCGTAGTCGCGGCGGCACTCCTTCATCTTGCCGTCGACGATCTGGTCAAAGGCGACCTTGCACTTGATGTAGCGCGTGGACTTGGTGATCTCGTCGTGCGTCAGGCAGCTCTCCTCCATCTTGCTGGCGCCCAGGCCAAACACCAGACGAGGGTTGTAGAGCACGTGGGGCTCGCCGGCATCGTCCAAGTAGACGCAAACCTTCTTGGTAACACCAATCTGGTTAGCGGCAAGGCAGCCGGCATCGTCGAGCGACTTGATGGTATCGATCAGGTCCTGAGCAACCGACTCGTCCTCGACGGTCGCAACCTCGCAACGCTGGGACAGGATAGCCTCGTCGTGGCAGAGCTCTTTAATCATACGTTCCTCCATAGGGGTCGTTGTAACCGCTTAAGTATACGGTACCTACACATTTTCATGCGAATAATACCGTCCGTCTGCTACAAAGCGCCGAACTTCAACACGCGAGGAACATCAACCTTTCAAAGGCGATATAGTAGGTGAGTTCGTGTCAATCGGCCTAAACTCGGGGCCGAACAAGGAAAGGGTATGCATGGACGAACTATTTCACGTCAGTGAGCGCAAGTCCACAATCGGGACCGAACTTCGCGCTGGACTGACAACATTCCTGGCGATGGCCTACATCATCGCCGTCAACCCCGCAGTGCTCTCGGGCGCTGGCATCGATGCGGGAGCGCTCGCCTGCGCCACCTGCCTGGGCGCCGGCATCATGACCATCTGCATGGGCATCTTCGCCAACCGCCCGCTCGCCTGCGCGTCGGGCCTGGGCATCAACGCCATGATCGCGGGCATCACCACCACCATGTGCGGCGGTGACTGGCACGTTGCCATGAGCGTTATCTTCCTCGAAGGTATCGTCATCTTGCTGCTCGTCCTTTGCGGCCTGCGCGAGGCCATCATGGACGCCATCCCCGTGGTCCTGCGCCACGCCATCTCGGTGGGTCTGGGCCTGTTTATCGCCATGATCGGCCTGTGCGACGCCGGCATCATCACCGCTGGCGCCGGTACGCTCGTCGGCTTGGGCGACATCACCTCCCCCACCTTTATCGTCGGCATCATCTCCATCATCGTGACGGTTGCCCTGGCTTCCCGCAACGTGCCGGGCTCGCTGCTCATCGGCATCATCGTTGCCGTTATCGCCGGTATCCCGCTGGGCGTCACCCATGCGCCCGAGGGCCTCATCGCACCGCTCGACTTCTCGACCTTTGGCGCCCCGTTTGCCAGCACCGCCGACGGCAACATGGCCATCGTGAAGGTTCTGACCGACCCGATGCTGCTCGTCGTTGCCTTCTCGCTGCTCATGAGTGACTTCTTCGACACCATGGGCACCGCGATGGCCGTCGCCAAGCAGGGCGAGTTCTTGACCGAGGACGGCAATGTCGAGGACATCCGTCCCATCCTGGTCGTCGACTCCGTGGCCGCTGCTGCCGGTGGCTTTATGGGCGTCTCCTCCATCACTACCTTCGTCGAGTCCACCTCTGGCGCTGCCGACGGTGGCCGCACGGGCCTCACCTCTGTCACCACCGGCGTGCTGTTCATTCTCGCCGCGTTCTTCTCCCCCATCGTCACCATCGTTTCCAGCGCCGCCACCTGCGGTGCTCTGGTCTACGTCGGCTACCTCATGATGAGCGAGGCCTCCGAGATCGACTGGTCCGACGTGTCGCAGGGCTTCCCGGCGTTCATGATTGTCGCCGGCGTGCCCTTCACCTACTCCATCTCTGCCGGCATTGGTCTGGGCTTTATCGCCTACGTGGTCGTCGCGCTCTTTAAGGGCGAGGCATCCAAGATCAAGCCGCTCATGTGGATCGCAGCCCTTGCCTTCCTCGTCTACTTCTTTGTAGCGTAGGCGCAAGATTCGCAATACCAAACAGCAAAGCGCGGAGTCGCATCGAGCGGCTCCGCGCTTTGCTTTTAAAGCCAGGCGCCACACGGACGCGCGATGTATTGCTTCGCAAGTTTTGGACGTTTTGCTCTCCAAACGGCACTACCGCCGGCTACATCCTGCAGATATGCTGGGCGTAATCGCATAGGCCCTATGAGGATGGGAGTAACCATGGCCGCCTTGTTCACGACCCCCAAGCGCAATGACAAAACCTCTGGAGCCCATTTTGTCGAGCCCGACGTGCGCCGTCGCACGCTGCTCGCACACGGCAGCTGGCGCCGCGTGACACGCCGCATCGTTGTAGGCGCCGTATGCGCGCTCACGGTAAGTTCGCTGCTCATGCCGAGCGTCTCGCTCGCGGCCGAGTGGGTGGACGTCGGCGGCACCCAATACAACGCCGGCACCGCGGCGGGCGACGCCGCCGGCACCTGGAGCTGGGACGGCGCCGACGACATGAAGCTCAACGGCTATAACGGCGGCGCGATCGAGGCAGCGGGCAAGCTCAACGTGAGCTACGAGGGCAACAACACCGTCACTAACGACAACGGCCGCGGCATCAAGGTTAAGGATGGCGCGAACGAGAACGCCGAGCTTAATATTCAGGGCGACGCGTCCAGCACGCTCAACGTGACATCTTCTCGTGACGCCATCACTTCCGTCGGCAACATCAACATCGACGGCGCTGGCACTGTCAACGCCACGAGCACCGAGCACGATGCCATCGATGCCGGGGGCGATGTCACCATCAAGGGCTCGGGAAACGTTAACGCCACGGGCGATTCGGATGGCATCAGGGCCGACGGCAACATCACGATCGACAACAGCGGAACCGTCACCGCCAAGGCCACCGAGGATCAGGGTATCGATGCTAACGAGAACCTCATCATAAAGGGCGGCGGCAAGGTAGAGGCAAGCTCTATCAAAGACAATGCGATTTGGGCCGACGGCAACATCGAGATCTCGGGTGGCAGCCAGGTCAAGGCAAGCTCCGAGGAAGACGCCGCCATCGACGGTAAAAACAGCCTCACGGTCACGAACGCTTCCCTCAACGCAAGTGGCGTTGGGTATGGCATCTATGTCTACAAGGGCATCACGCTCGATGGCGCGACCGTGACGGTCCGCGCAAGCTCAGATGGCGGGGAAGCCAGCGCACTCTTCACCGATGAGGACAACATCGTCATCAAGAACGGCTCGACTGTGGATGCGCTCGCAGAAGGCAGGTTCTCGGTTGCAATCTCCACCAGTAATTTCTACTCCGACGAAGCGGGTGGCCATATCTACATCAGCGACTCCGTTGTCAAGGCCATAGCCCGCTATGCCGAGACCGGCGGCGACGGCCCCGACCACTACAGTGGAGACCAAAACGACGAAATCATCCCTGAGTCCGAGGGCCTGAACATCGGCATCTTCGCGCAGACCGAGAAGGGCATCACGCCCGCGACCATCTCGATCGTCCGCAGCAAGGTCACGGCCGAGGGAGACACGGCGGCTATCTTCGCCCTTGCCATGAGCGCGGACGGCAAGGCGATCGGCACCATCGAAATCAAGGACGCCATCATCCAGACGCCTGCAGGCGGCAAAGTCATTGACTATCGCAACAAGGAAGAGCTCAGCGACGGCATCGTCTACGAGGCGGGGCAGACCATTGGCACGGGCGATGCCACGATTGACTCCCCCTATGACGCCGCTGTCGCCAAGAGCACGGTCATCGTGCCTCCCGAGGAGACCAAGCCCGAGGAAAAGCACGGCAAGACCAAGCCCGAGGGTTCCAAGTCCGAGGGCACGAAGACAACCAAGACCGTTGCAGTTGCAGCCAAGGGAGCCAAGACCGTCGGCAAGCTCGCGGCAACCGGCGACACCTCGAACGCAGCCATCGTGGCAGCCGCCCTTGCGGGAACAGCCGCCATCGCCGCAGGCGCCCTGGCGAGTCGCAAACGTTCGTAAACACTTTTTCGCACAGGACGGGTGGATCGCAGCCCTTGCCTTCCCCGTCTACTTCTTCGTAGCGTAAGGGCAAGGCTGCAAAAGCTGAACAATAAAGCGCGGAGTCGCCATGCGGCCCCGCGCTTTTCTTTTAGCGTCGGTCCCTGCGCCGGCGTGCGGCCTATTTCTCCCCCATTTTGGCCATTTTGCCCTCCAAACGGCACTACCGCCGGCAACATCCAGCAGATACGCTGAACCTAGCCGTATAGGCCCTATGAGAACGGGAGCAACCATGGCAGCCTTGTTCACGACCCCCAAACGCAATGACACTACCGCCGGAACCCATGTTGCCGAACCCGACGTTCGCCGTCGCATAGGACTCGCGCACGGCAGCTGGCGCCGCGTGACGCGCCGCATCGTCGTAGGCGCCGTGTGCGCGCTCACGGTGAGCTCGCTGCTCATGCCGAGCGTCTCGCTCGCGGCGGAATGGGTCAAGGTCGGCGAAACCAAATACAACGCCGGCACTGCGGCGAGCGACGAGGCCGGTACCTGGTCGTGGGACGGCGCCGACGACTTGAAGCTCAACAACTATAACGGCGGCGAGATCCAGGCCGCGGGCAAGCTCAACGTGAATTACTCGGGAACCAACATCGTCACTGCCGAATGGATCGAAAGCATCAACGTTTCTCATGGCACTAACGAGAATGCCGAGCTCAATATCCAAGGCGACGAGGGCGGCACGCTCAGCGTGACATCTACTGAGGACGCTATCCTCACCACGGGTAATATCAACATCGACGGAGCCGGATCCGTCAACGCCACGAGCACTGGGTTTGATGCCATCAATGCCGGAGGTGATCTCGCTATCAAAGGTTCGGGCAACGTCAACGCCACGGGTGCATCGGATGGCATCAGGGCAAACGGCAATATCACGATTGACGACAGCGGAGCCGTCACCGCCAGGGCTACCAAGGACAAGGGTATTGGAGCCGACAAGAACCTCACCATCAAGGATGGCGGGACGGTCGAGGCAAGCTCAGCCGATGGTGAGGCCCTTTGGAGCGGCGGCAATATCAACATCTCGGACGGCAGCCAGGTCAAGGCAAGCTCCGAGAAAGACGCTGCCGTCGAGGCCAAGGGCAGCCTCGCAGCCACAAACGCCTCCCTCAACGTAAACGGTGTTGAATATGGCGTCTATGCCCACAAGGGCATCACCCTCGATCATGCAAACGTGACGGTCCGTGCAAGTAAAGGCAGATACGGTGGCGCCAACGCCCTCTTCACCTACCAGGACGACATCGTCGTCAAGAACGGCTCCACCGTGGACGCGTTTGCGGAAGGCGAGGTTTCGGCTGCATTCTCCACCAGAAACGATCGACCCAACGAGAAGGGCGGCCACATCTACATCAGCGACTCCGTTGTCAAGGCCATAGCCCGCTATGTCGAGAACGGCGACGGCCCCATCCCCTACAGCGAAAACCAAGATGGCGAGACGAGGCGCGAACCCCAAGGCGAGAACATCGGCATCATCGCCCAGACCAGCGAGGGCGTCACACCCGCAGTCATCTCGATCATCCGCAGCAAGGTAACGGCCGAAGGAGATACAGCGGCAATCTTTGCCCGTGCCATGAGCGCTGACGGCAAGACAATCGGCACCATCAAGATTGAGAACGCCGCCATCCAGACGCCCGAAGGTGGCAAGGTCATTGACTATCGCAAGCTCCGTGACGGCATCTACGAGGCAGGCCAAGCCATCGGCACGGGCGACGCCACGGTCGACTCCCTCTATATCAAAGCAGTCGCCAAAAGTACGACCATCGCACCTCCCGAGGTAGCCAAGCCGGAAGACCCCAAGCCCGACGAGACCAAGCCCGCAGAAAGCAAGCCCGCGGAGTCCAAGCAGAACCCCAAGCCTGAGGGCTCAAAGCCGACCAAGGCCGTTGCGGCTTCAACCACGAAAGCCAAGACTACCGGCGTGCTCGCGGCAACCGGCGACACCTCGGGTGCGGCCATCGTGGCAACCGTCCTTGCGGGAACAGCCGCTATCGCCGCAGGCACCATGGCGAGCCGTAAGCGCTCTTAGACGCCTCTGCGCACATGGCAGCTCCCGCGAAGGCCCCGAGCCCCAGCACCGTTTAACAACGCCACCGCCGAGCTCCCCTCCGGCGGTGGCGTTTTCCATATGCGTCCGCAGGGGATGCACGAGATTGTCTTTGGTCTAGCCCAACCGGCATACGCTGGCGTGCGACAATTGGGGCTGCCGATATCACAACACTGAGAGAAGCCCGTCATGGAAGCGCATCAAAAGCAGATAACCGTTTATTCGAATCATACGGAAAGCGCGCCTGTCATCTACCTTCCTGTGGTCGTGGGCGACGGCAGCGAGGTTTATAAGTGTTGCCGAGAGCTCGACTGTCCGCCATTCGCCCTCGTCACCATTGGCGGGCTCGATTGGAATCGCGAGCTGAGCCCCTGGGCATGCGACGGGACCGTACGCGATGCCGAGCCTTTCGGCGGCCAAGCTGCCGATTTTCTTGATGAGCTGCTGAATCAGATAATCCCCCAGGTCGAGTCGTCGCTTCCTCAGCCGCCCACCTGGCGCGGCATTGCCGGCTACTCGCTCGCGGGCCTCTTCGCACTCTGGTCCCTCTGGCAAACCGACGCCTTTGACCGCGCCGCGAGCGCATCGGGGTCGCTATGGTTTCCCGACTTTGTCGACCGTGCCAGCACGGCCCCTTTTGCCGGCAGCCCGCAAGCCGTCTACCTGTCACTCGGCAAAAAGGAAACCAAGACGCCCAACCGCATGATGCGGCATGTACTCGACGACACACGCGCGATGGAAGCGTTGCTCGTCGAGCGCGGCGTTCCAACAACGCTGGAGCTCAACCCCGGCAATCACTTTGCCCAAACCGACTTACGCATGGCCCGCGGCATCCACTGGATACTGACACATTAAAAATGGTGCCCACACGCATATACGCATGGGCACCATATCTTGTTTTAGCTGAACGCAGCTGCTACTCAGCAGCCTCCTCAAGCTCGGAGACATCAAACTCAAAGTCGTTACCCGGCAGGATGGCGTTGAGCACAATGCCCACCAGTGAGCCCACGGCAATGCCGGACAGCGAAATGGTCACGCCGCCCAGCTCCAACACGATGGCGCCGGCGGTGCTGTACGCGATGCCGAGCGAAAGCACGAGCACCAGCGCGGCAACCAGCACGTTGCGGTTGTTCTGGAAATCGACCTGGTTCTCGATGAGGTTGCGGACGCCCACAGCGCTGATCATGCCGTAGAGCACGAGCGACACACCGCCGATCACACACGCCGGCATGGCCGCAATGACAGCCGCGAACTTGGGGCAGAACGAAAGCACGATGGCGCAACACGCGGCAATTCGAATTACGCGCGGGTCGAACACGCGCGTCAGGGCGAGCACGCCGGTGTTCTCACCATACGTAGTGTTGGCCGGAGCGCCAAAGAGCGAAGCCAGAATCGTGGCAAGGCCGTCGCCGAGCAGCGTGCGATGCAGACCGGGATCGGCAATGTAGTTGCGCTCGCAAGTCGAACCGATAGCAGAGATATCGCCGATATGCTCGATCATGGTCGCGAAGGCCAGCGGCATGATGGTGATGATGGCCGTCGTGGCAAGACCGCTATCGAACTGCGGCCCAAAGAGTGCAAACACGGTGTTGTCCCACACGATGGGCAGACCGACCCACGGAGCGGCGGCAACGCCCGAGAAATCAACCTCGCCGAGCGCAGCCGCAACGGCATAGCTCACCACAACGCCCAGCAAAATCGGCACGATCTTGACCATGCCACGGCCCCAGATGTTGCAGATGACGATAACGGCAACGCCAATGACAGCCACAAGCCAGTTGGTCTGGCAGTTAGCAATAGCGGAACTTGCCAGGATCAAGCCGATGGAAATGACGATGGGGCCAGTCACCACCGGCGGAAAGAAACGCATGACACGCTTGGCGCCAAACGCGCGGAAGAGCGCCGCCAGCACCGGATAGAGCAGACCGGCACAAGCTACGCCCAGGCAGGCGTAGGGCAAAAGCTCGGTCTCGCCGTTGGGCGCGATTGCGGCATAACCGGCAATAAAGGCAAACGATGAGCCCAAAAATGCCGGCACCTTACCGCGCGACAGGAAGTGGAACAGCAGCGTGCCCAAGCCGGCAAACAAAAGCGTTGCCGATACCGAGAGACCGGTGAGCACGGGTACGAGCACCGTGGCACCGAACATCGCGAATAGATGCTGCAGACCGAGCAGAAACATGCGCGGGCGGCCGAGCGACGATGCATCGTAGATGGCATCGGTGACGGCGGGCGTCGAGGATTGGGACATGGATGTCCTTTCGAATGGAAGGGCGATCAGGCATATCGGATAACCTGCCCGAACGATACGATCCGAACCATTGTACGTGATATATGCCGCCCCGCACGCACCGTCCCCGCAAACGGTACTGCTACTTCCAAACGCGCTCCGCAATGCGCTTGACCAGCGCAATCTTTGCCCACTGCTCGTCCTCGGTCAGCTTGTTGCCAATCTCGCAGCTGGCAAAGCCACACTGGGGCGACAGATACAGGTTCTCGAGCGGAACATACTTTGCAGCCTCGTGAATACGCTCGACGATGGCGTCCTCGTCCTCAAGCTCAGCGGCCTTGGTGGTCACCAAGCCCAACACGACCTTCTTGCCGGGAGCAACGTGCTTGAGCGGCTCAAAACCACCGGCGCGCGGCGTATCGAACTCCAGATAGAATGCGTCAACGTCCTCATGCGTAAACAGGTACGGCGCGATGGGGTCGTAGCCACCCTCAAAAGCATAGGTGGAGTGGTAGTTGCCGCGGCATACGTGCGTGTTGATAACCAAATCGTCGGGCTTGCCCGCGATGGCGGCATTGTTGAGCGCCACACCCAGCTCGCTTACCTTTTGCAGGTCGACCGGGCTCATGCCGGTCTTTGCCACGAAATCGGTGTCGCAGTAGATACCCCAAGTACAGTCATCAAACTGGATATTGCGGCAGCCTGCTGCGTACAGGTCGGCAATCACCGTGCGATAAGCGGCTGCGATGGCGTCGGCAAGTTCCTCATCGGTCTTGTAGACGGCGCGCAGGCTCTCCTGCTGGCCATCGCAGCGGTCGAGCGTGACTTCGGAGAACGTCTGGATCGGCGCCGGAATGGTCTGTCGCGCGACCCGGCCCTCCCCCTCGAGCGCCTTGACAAATTTGAAGTGCTCGACGAACGGATGATTCTCGCCGCCAATGGGACCGGTTACCACGGCGGTGTCGGCCGTCGTCTCCTCGTCATGGAACATATAACCCGTGCGTGAGGTGCGGCGCTCAATGCCGTTAAGGCCCCACATAAAATCGAGGTGCCAGTAGCTGCGGCGGAACTCGCCATCGGTGATAACCTGCAGGCCGGCGGCCTTCTGCTTGGCCACCAAATCGCGAATGGCATCGTCCTCGACGGCCTTAAGGCCGTCGTCATCGAGCGTACCCGCGGCGTAGGCGGCACGGGCGTCCTTCACGGCCTGCGGACGAAGAAAGCTGCCGACGATATCGGCGCGAAACGGCGCGTTCGGTTGAATTGAAGTGCTCATAGATATCTCCCTTTGCATTGGTTGCTTTACTGGGACAGAGTATGAGCGCTTATATGGCCATCGTAAAATATACGTTTATAACAGTTTGATATAGATACTTCCTATATCAGTTGGAACTGCCATAAAGAGATTTGACCCGTGCAAGACGCAGAAGTCTAGATATGCTGGCGGATCGCGTCGATATAGGCTTGGCCGTAGCGCGTAAGCGTCGTGTTCTTGCGCGTGATGATGCCGATCTCCATGTACTCGTCCACATCGAGCGGAATCGAGATGATGCCGGGGCCGTTGAGCTCGTGACTGATCACGCCTGAGCATACCGTGTAGCCGTTGAGGCCCATGACCAGGTTGAACAGCGTCGCACGATCGCGCACGCGGATGTTCTTGCGGCGCTCAAACGTCGAGGTCAGTTCCTCGGAATAGTAAAACGAGTTGTAGCTGCCCTGCTCATAGGACAAAAATGGGTAGTCCTCGAGGTCTTCGAGCGTCACGCTGGCGTGGTCCGCCAGTGGATGGTCGGCGCATACAAAGACATGCGGCGTGGCGCAGAAGAGCCCTTCGAACACGAGCTCGTTGGCCGCCAACATGCGCTCGATGACCTCGCGATTGTGCTCCGACAGATACAGGATGCCGAGCTCGCTTTTCATGTGCGCGACGTCCTCGATAATCTCGTGGGTTTGCTCCTCGCGCAGGGTAAAGTCGTAGCGCGCGGCATCGAACTCGCGGATCACGTCAACAAACGCGTTAACGGCAAAGGAATAATGCTGACAGCTCACACTAAAGTGCGGCACCTGCTCGGATGCGCCCTTGTACTTGCCCTCGAGCAGGTCGGCCTGGTCGAGTACCTGGCGCGCGTAGCCCAAGAAGGTCTCGCCTTCCTCGGACACAATGACGCCCTTGTTGGTGCGCTCAAAGATGCGCACGCCCATCTCGTTTTCGAGGTCGCGAATCGACGCGGTAATCGAAGGCTGCGACACAAAGAGTCGGCGCGAGGCCTCGGTGATGCTACCGCATTCGGCAACCTTGACAACATACCTGAGCTGCTGAAGCTTCATGACTTTCTCCCTAGACGTTCACGGCGCCAAGACCCGCCGCGTCCATCTGGCGCATAAACGACGGCATCTCCCCCGTCGCGGCGCAGGCGGCAATCTGATGCAGAGCCCCGGCGACCGCATCATCTGCCGCAGCGCCAATATGCCAGCGCGCCGCCGCCGTAACGGCCTCGTTGGCATTGGCGACTGCAACGGAGTTGGGAACGGCATCGATCATGGGCAGGTCGTTATCGGAATCGCCAAATACGGCCACCTCGTCGGGCGTCAGGCCCAAAGCGCGCGCCAGCTCCAGCGCAGCACAGCCCTTGTCCCAACCGGCCGGAAGGATGTCGAACAGGCGCACTCGGTTGTTGGGAAACACAAGCGAGAGTTCCGGCACCTCGGCGGCAACGCGCTCGCGTAGCTCCGCGAGCTCCTCACGCGAACGGGCACTCCAGATATTCGCCTTAAACACCGGCGCGTCATCGACAACGGGACGACACGGGGCCTCTTCGCCTTTGAGCCACGCATTGCCGCCTGATTCCATGGCGCGGCGCACGCGCTCGGCATCATGTGTCACGCAATAGGCATCGTTATCCCAAAAGTCATCACCTAAGCTGTAGACCTTCAGATAGGTATCGTCGGTTTCTTCTTCCAGATAGGCGGCTAAACGCATTAGTGCGTCGCTATCGGTCGCACGCGAGGCGACCGCCTCGCCGTCGACAAACATGACCTGGCCGTTACAGAATGCGCCGGTCGAATAGCACTCGGAACGATTTTTAAACATCCAGCCCATCGCAGACGGCTGACGACCCGAAACCGGCCCAAAGTGCAGGCCCGCCGCCTGCATGGCATGAATGCCCTCGATGGCATAATCGCTGGCGCCGTTGCGCCCGGCCGGAATCAGCGTATCGTCCATATCGGTCAGCACAAGTTTAATCATAAGGTCCCCTCGGTCATTCTTAATCCCGTCTATTGTACCGACCTGCCAAAAAGGGACAGGTTTATATTGGCAGGTTTTATCTGGGAAAACGCAAAGCCCCAGTTGTTACCTGCCAAAATAAACCTGTCCCTTTTTGGCAGGTGCGCTAGTATAGGGAACAACAGATTCGATGCGGGAGTGCCGGCGGTGCAAACCACAAGGCTGAGAGGGCATGGGGCCCAATCCTTTGAACCTGTCAGTTAATGCTGGCGTAGGGAGCATGCCGCCTTTTTAGGGGCGCTGTCTATGCACAGCGCCCCTTTTCTATGCCAAGGAGGCATGTGCAGTGATCGATTCGGAACAGCTTAAGCAAAACGTGATCAAGGCCGTGGAGGAGATTCGCGCCACCAATCCGATGGCGGGCTCCATCACCAACACGGTGACGATCGACTTTGTCGCCAACGCACAGCTCGCCGTGGGCGGATCGGCCGCCATGGTCTATCTGCCCGACGAGGGCGAGGCACTCGTTGCCGGCGGCGGCGCCATCTATCTCAATATGGGCACGCTCTTTCCCATCTACGAGCAGACGATTCCCCGCGCGGCCAAGGCGGCACACGACGCCGGCAAGCCCTGGGTGCTCGATCCGGTTGGTCTGGGCATCGGTAGCCTGCGCACCCAGCTGGTAAACGAGCTCAAGCAGTACAAGCCCGCCATCGTGCGCGGCAATGCCTCCGAGATCATTGCACTCGGCGGCCTGTGGGGTCTTGAGGGCGAGGCGGCTGATCTGAGCCGCGTGCGCGGCGTCGACACCACCGACACGGTCGACGCCGCCCGCGATGCCGCCGTGGCGCTCGCCCGCTACACCGGCGGCGCCGTAGTGGTCTCGGGCGAAGTCGACCTGATTACCGACGGCACGACCGTGGCCAAGTCCCACGGCGGCAGCCCGCTCATGTCCAAGATCACCGGCTGCGGCTGCTCGCAGGGCGGCGTGCTGGCCGTGTACGCCTGCGCCGCCGACCCGTTTACGGCAGCCGTCTGCGGCACCGCCGTCTACAACGTTGCCGGCACGCGTGCCGCCGCCGTCGCCGATGCCCCGGCAAGCTTTAAGGTCGCCTTTATCGACGAGCTCTACCGCGCGACCGCCCAGGACATTGCCGATAACCGACTCGAGCTCGAGGAGGCATAAGCCATGTCCGAGCCCGCAACCGATGCCGGCATGAACACACTCGTCGCCGTGGCCATCGCCCCATGCGGTACCGGCGATGAGCTGTCCGCCGAGGTCGCCGAGGTCGTGCGTGTCATTCGCGAGAGCGGCCTTCCCAACCGCACCACCTCGATGTTCACCGAGATCGAGGGCGACTGGGACGAGGTCATGCAGGTCGTGCGCGACGCGACCTTTGTGTTGGCGAGCAAGGGCATCCGCACCGAAGTCGTGCTCAAAGCCGATATTCGACCCGGATTTACCGACACCATGACCGGCAAACTCGAGCGCATGGAAGCACAGATCAAAAAGCAGGAGGAAGCACGATGAGCATCCGCGACAACCTTGATATCTCGGCCTATCTGGTACTCGGCCCCGAAAACACGCTCGGGCGCCCCGTGGGCGATGTGGTGGCCCAGGCACTCGATGCCGGCTTTACCTGCATCCAGGTGCGCTCCAAGGTGGCAAGCGCCCGCGAGATCATCGCGCTGACCGGCGGCGCCGCGCAGGCAATCGCACAGGCTGGCAAGACCGGTCAGGTCGCTTTGCTGATCGACGACCGCCTGGACTGCGTACTCGCCGCGCGCGAGCAGGGCATTGCTGTCGACGGCGTGCACGTGGGCCAGAGCGATATTCCCGTCGAGGTCTGCCGCAAACTTTTGGGCCCCGATGCCATCGTGGGCCTTTCGGCCCGTTGCGAGGAGATGCTCGAGTACGTCAAGACCGCCGACATGAGTTTGGTCGACTACCTTGGCATCGGCCCGCTCCACGAGACCGAGACCAAGCGCGACTGCGGACGCGCGGCCGATGGCTCTATCATCACCAAAAGCTTTGAGGACCTGGCCGCACTCCACGCGGCAAGCCCCGTGCCCATCGTGGTGGGCGGCGGCGTCAAGACGGCCGACCTGCCGCAGCTTAAGGCCACCGGCGTCGACGGCTTCTTTGTGGTGAGCGCCGTCTGCAGCGCCGATGATCCCTACGCCGCGGCCAAGGAGCTCGTCGACACCTGGCAGCAGGCATAGGCATAGGCCGAACAGCTGATTCGCAGCCTCATATCTTCAATAGCGGAAAGCGCATCCCAGTTTGGACGTCCATTCTGGGATGTGCTTTCCGCCGTGGCCCCTACCCCGCCAGATACGCTTCCAGCGCGGGCAACGTCGCCTCCGCATCGCGACGGCCAATCTGATAGATGCGCTCAAGCTCATCGGGCTCGCGACACAGCGACGGCACCTTCACCGATTCGCTCGGCCGCACCACAAAGATCTCGCCAGCGGCCTCGCGACGCGCCAGGTCATCGAGCGTGGCATTGTAGACCTCGTGCCGATGCTCAAGCGCCGCAACAAACTCCGGATAGTGACGATACACGCGACGCAGCATAGGCATCACGCTATTGGGCTGCTTTACAAAGCCCGCCGGCTGTGTCAGCACCACCACGTTGCGGTCATAGCCCTGCGCAAACAGCCAAGCGCTGGGGATGGAATCGGCAACACCGCCATCCAAGTACTTACGACCCTCAATGGCAACTGGCCGTGTTGCCACCGGAATTGCCGATGACGCCCGGATCCACTCGATATCGCGCTCGTCGCCATAGGGCAGGTCATGGTAGACGGCCTGCCCCGTCTTAAGATCGGTACATACGCACGTAAACCGCATAGGGCAGGCGCGATATGCCTCCAGGTCGATAGGATCGCGCTCGATAGGCACCTCGTGATAGGCAAACTCGGCATTGAACATATCACCGGTTCGCAGCCAGCTCGTCACGCTCGCATAGCGCTTGTCGGCACAATAGGCCTTGTTGTAGCGAATGGCGCGGCCAATCTGGCGCGATTTAAAGTTGTAGCCAAACGCCGCGCCCGCCGAGACGCCCACCATATGGTCGCAGGTCAAACCGCGCTCCATCCAAACGTCGAGCACGCCCGCCGTATACATACCGCGGTAGCCGCCTCCCTCGAGCGCCAGCCCCACCGTGCGCGTCATATTTGACTGTGCCATGCGACCATCTCCGTTCCTGCGTTTTAAAACGGAACAAGTATACCCATCAACAAATATCGTCTCAGTCGCATTTTCATCGAACATCGTCGCGTTACCGTTTGGCGAATAATGGCCGCCCGCAACATGGGCACCCCTTCATAATTCCATACACTTGTTTATACTACTCAGTAGTTATCAGCCGAGAGCACGAACCGACAAATAAACCCAACGACGCAGCAAGGCGGGGGCTTGGAAACACGCAAGGCGTTGAGCAGCAACGCATGTGCACAACGAGCTCGCCCGACGCAATCCGCCCCGACCTCAGAAAGCCGCTTACAGTATGGATAACGCCAGCAATAATACCGAAACGCTCGAAAAGACCATCCGTGACCTTCTGGAGCGTCAGGACGATCTGATCAGGACCGCCTTTACCGACCAGCTTACCGGGCTTGGCAACCGTGGCGGCTTTGCCCGTTCCCTCGAGGAGCTCTGGGAGCAGGACGCCCCCGTTACCATGGCGTTCATCGATATCGACAATCTCAAGCACTGCAACGACGTCTTTGGCCATGACGAGGGCAACCGCTACATCTTGCAGGTAAGTCTCTATCTCAAGCTGTATATGAAAGTGGACGAGGCGGCGTTTCGCATAGGCGGCGACGAGTTTGCCATCCTATCTACGATTGCAACCGAGGACGACCTCGCCGAACGTCTGGAACACTGCCGAACGATCCTGCTCAAAAACAACGATTCCGAGATGCCCCACTCGTTTAGCTACGGAGTGGCACACGCCGACCCCGCCCTGGGCGAAGCCCCCAATCGCTTGACGAACGATGCCGACCATCGCATGTACGACTACAAGCTACGTCATGCCGTGCACCTTGATCGACGCAATATCGCACAAGCCCACACCGACGACTTCGAAATAAGCGATCGAATTTTCGACGCCCTTTCGATGCTCAACGAAGGCCGCTATTTCTTTATCGAGAACTTGGACAAACATCGAACCCTTTGGTCACAAGGCGCCTTGCGCGATCTTGGTCTTCCTTCGGAGCATATAGACAACTGTCACGATTATTGGAAAACGCGTGTCCATCCCGATGACCTTGAGGCCTATACCAACGACATCGACCAAATCTATGACGGCTCCAAACATCGTCACGTCATGCAGTACCGCGTGCGCAATGCCGCCGGCGATTACATCCTCGGCCGTGCTCGCGGGTTTCGTATCGACGGCGACGGAAATGTCCCCTCGCTCTATGTCGGCGAGCTCGTCAACCACTCGCTTGCCGAGACCGTCGACGCCGCCACGGGTCTCGGAACGCAGCGCACGCTGATCAACGCTATCGATGCCTGCCGTCGCGACCGTTGCGAGACGGGGCTTATAGCAGTGCGCGTTCGCGGCACGGCAAAGCTCAACGAGCTCTACGGGGCCG
Source organism: Collinsella sp. (assembly GCA_019414345.1). Classification (GTDB taxonomy): domain Bacteria; phylum Actinomycetota; class Coriobacteriia; order Coriobacteriales; family Coriobacteriaceae; genus Collinsella. Next base: position 37,530 of record DXMF01000021.1, on the reverse strand, counting down.
AGGCCGTCGACAACATGCTCGCCGAATACGCAGGCCGCATGCTGTCGATTACTCGCGGCAGGAGTCGCGTCTTCCGTTCACGCAACGCCCAGTTCGTCGTGCTTAGCAACAATTTGGATCACGAAGCATTCGAGCAACTGATCCAACATCTCAAAGAGGCCGTTTTCGCTCCCGTTCGAATCGCGGGCGACACTATTACCCCCGTCTGTCTTGTCGTTCCGGCCTTTTACGAGCACCTGACCAATCAAACGGCCGCCGTTTTAGGCGAACTCGACCGTCGCATTCGCACGGCCGGCGGGCTTGTTCCCAACGACAGCCTCCCCATACCCGAGGTGGAGCGCAAAAGCGCCATCGCCGAACGCATCGATCCGCTCACGGGTCTCTATCGACCCAGCGAGTTTATGCGCCGCGCCAACGAATTTCTCGAGACAAGGCGCAACGGCGCCTGGTGTATCGCCACCGTCGATATGGGGCACATGCGACTGTTCAACGAATGGCACGGACAGGCCGAGGGCGACCGCGTACTCGCCGATGTGGGCACGGTTCTCAAGGACATCGAGAATGCCGCCATGGGCGTCGCAGGGTACTGGGGCCAAGACGATTTTTGCGTACTCATCCCCTTTGAACACGACACCGTCCATCAGATCTATAGCCGCATTCGCCAGGCCGTGGCCAAGCATGATGACGGCGTGGGCTTCTGGCCGTCCATGGGCGTCTACCCCATCGACTCCAACGAGGAAATCACCATCGATGCGCAGGCCAAGGCCATGTTTACCAATCGGCGCGCAAAAAACGACTTTAAGGAGCGCATTGCCATTTTCCGCCCCGAGGAATACGAACACGAAATCGCGTTCCACCGCACGCTGACCGAATTCCAGTATGCGCTCTCAAACGGCCGCATTACCTACTACTTGCAGCCCCAGGTCGACATGGAAACCGGCGAGATCGTTGGCGCCGAGGCGCTCACACGCTGGATTGACAAGGATGGCTCCCTCATTTCACCTACCACCTTTATCCCCGCTCTCGAGGAAAGCGGTTTTGTGGTGACGCTCGACAAATATGTTTGGCAGGGCGTCGCCTCGTGGCTGCGTGAGTGCATCGATCGAGGGCTGCGCGTAGTTCCGATCTCGCTCAATGTGTCGCGCGTGGATATCCTTGCCTGCGACGTCGCCGAGCATATGGGGGCGCTTGCCGCCCAATACAACCTACCGCCCGAGCTCATGCGCATTGAGATCACCGAGACGGCTTATACGGGAGAGTCCGAGGCCGTGGATAAGCTGACGGCCGACCTACACACTCGCGGTTTCTCGACCTACATGGACGATTTTGGCACCGGCCAGTCTACGCTCGCGATGCTCAAGAACGTCAACGTCGACGTCATCAAGCTTGATCGCACGTTTGTGCCCACCGACCGCGATCAAAGCCGTAGCGCGCAAATCGTTTCATCAATGCTCGAGATGGCGCAATCGCTCCATCTGCCCGTTGTAATCGAAGGCGTCGAGACAAACGAGCAGGCGAACATGCTGCTCCAAATGGGTGCCCACTACGCTCAGGGCTTCCTCTACTACCGCCCCATGCAGGCAAAGGATTTTGAGGCATTGCTCGATGGCGGTAACAAAAACTGATACGCTCGCGCGCAAAACGATACCGCCGAAGGGGCGCTTGTCCCCATTGGCTAACTTATGCCCCCAATCCAAACCGAATTGGGGATATGATGCAAACCACTGTTGTGCCCAAGGAGGTTATCCATCATGAACGAGTCGTATCGCCTGGGCGAGCAATCGATCATTGCCTATCTTCAGCGACTTGCGAACGGGGTCTCGACCGCCGAGCTCGATGTTGCCGCGCTGCCCACGGAGCTGTGCGCCATCGGCGAGCAGCTACAGAAGACATTTGCCATCCTGCAGCAAGAACGCGAGCTGCTTGAGCGCGGCGCCTATATCGATTCGCTCACCAATCTTGGCAACCGTGCTGGACTCCACCGTTATGCCGAGCTGCTTTGGCACAAAGGCACCCCCTTCACCTGCGCTTATATCGATATCGATCGCCTTAAGCATTGCAACGATACGTTTGGCCACACCGAGGGCAATCGCTACATCCTGAGCATCTGCCGTGCACTCACCGAGACAATGGAACCCAATGACCTGCTGTTCCGTATCGGTGGAGACGAATTTGTACTCGTATCCCCCACGACAGATGAAGCCGAACTCGAGCAGCGCCTGGAGCGGACGCGCACCGACCTTATCGAGGCAACATCGGGCGGCAAAGCGCCCATGATCGCTAGCTTTAGCTTTGGCTGCTCGCGCGTCGACCCACTCGCTGGCGATACGCGTCGCCAGATGACCATGGACGCCGACCGCAAAATGTATCGCTACAAGCTCATGCACCGTGTGCAGCAGCCGAAGGAAAACGACGCATCCATGCGCCCGATCGCCGATCAGCCTCCCTGCAACGACCGGGTGTTCCAAGCGATCTCCATGAGCTCCGAGACGCGCTATCCGTTTATCCTTAACCTCGATACCGGCGAATCGCAATGGTCGATTAATGCCGTGCGCGATTTTGACCTGCCCTCCCAGCATCCCTATAACTCGCTCGATATGTGGCTCGCCCGCGTTCACCCCGAGGACCGCGACAACGTGCGCAGCGAGCTCGATATGGTGGTAAACGGCGCGTGGCACTTCCATTACATGCAGTATCGCGTCATGAATACCGCTGGTAAATATGCGCTGTGCGAGTGTACGGGCTACCGCTTGGATAGCACCGAAACCGAGCCCAACATGTATGTGGGCATTATCATCAACCGAAGCTTGGCGGATACGACCGATTCCGTGACCGGCCTGGGCGATATCCACGCCCTGGTCAACGCCATTGGCGAAATGCGTCGCGTGGCGCGCAAGGCAGGCCTGGTCGCCATCAAAATCGACGACATCGCCAAGGTCAATGCCCGCTTTGGCTTTGATGCGGGCGACCGCGTTTTGGCAGAAAGTGCCGCCTGCCTCATGGACTGTTCGCGCGGCAAGGGCCGTCTGTTCCGCTCGACCGGACCGATGTTCGTGGCGCTTTTCGATGACCTTGATCCCGAAGAGACCGACGCGATCGCAGAAGAAATCGAGCGGTTCTTGGGGTCGCCCGTACTCTTTGGCTCATTTGAATATCAGCCGCCCATTCGTGTGGCCACACTTCATCTAGATGCCGTCGACCGACAGCCCGTTTCCATTTTGAACGAGCTCAAAGCGCTGCTTAAAGAGGCGCCGCAAGTACCGGGCACCAAGCTGGACTAGCGTCGTGGGGCGCATGATGGCTAATTTCCGATCTCAACCGAACACATTGAGCAAATAGGTCGTACCCGCAGTTAGCCGAACGCCCCCGCAGTCCCTCCCGGGGCCCGGGGGCACCGTTTTCGATACTCTTGGTTTCCTTCACCCGATGCAAATAAGTGCTCAACAACATAAAACCTATCCCCCGCCACGGATATGCCCTCGAGTAAATCTGTTAAGCCAACCCTATCAAATTCTTTTGACAATTGGCTGTATTGGTCCATTTTGTCGTCCATCCCGCTTCCGCTGGCTATCGCCTCATAAACACAAACCTAACGAGCCGCACGAACGACAAAGAGGCCAAGCTGAACAGAAGTAGAACCAAAACTTCAAAAACACTGGTATTCCAATCGCGCACCCAGCCCTCTACCGCCCACAAGAAAAACAGCAGCCCCATCCATAACGTCACAGAAGAAATCAACTTTGCGTAAGGGCGTATATCAATCCCGCTCTCCCTTTTTGTGACATCATATCCAGCAATTGAGCTGAGCCATCTTCCTCTTCTGTATTGGATTGAAAGAAGAATCAGGGCAATCGAAGTTATCAAGCAGACAGCATCCTCTGTTTCCATAGAACTTCCTTTGCTTTCCGTCCTAGCTGCGCGTTCACAATCGAATCAAACCAAGTGTGAATTACTCGATAGCAACCGCCTTAGTATTAATCATAGCCTCCGCAGCAGCCCGCCTTCCAAGACCTCAAAGCTCGCCATCGAGGACGACCCGCCCAGACCCCTTACAATCTGCTCGCACGAGGCCCCGCACTCCAACATCCTCTGGACCGTATCCCGCACGTACCTGGTGGGCGAGCCTGCCGTGGGCCCTCGGGGCCGGCATCGCGCCCCACGCCATCCGCCCGCTCGTGCGATAATCCTCTGCAGAAGTCACCAACAGCAGAGGGAGTTTGTGATGAAGGTTCTTTTGGTCAATGGCAGTCCCAAGGCAAACGGCAACACCGCCCGCGCACTCGCCGAGGTCGCCGAGCAGCTCAATGCCGAAGGCATTGATACCGAGATGTTTCAGCTGGGCGCCAAGCCCATTCGCGATTGCATCGGTTGCGGCCAGTGTGGCAAACTTGGCGGTCGCTGCACCTTTGACGATGACGTGGTGAACGAGCTCATCGCTGCCGCCGAGCAGGCCGACGGTTTTGTCTTTGGCTCGCCCGTCTACTACGCGCACCCCAGCGGCCGCATCCTTTCGGCCCTCGATCGCGCCTTCTATGCAGGCGGGCATGCCTTTGAGCACAAACCCGGCGCCGCAGTCGCCGTCGCCCGTCGCGGCGGCACGTCGACCACCTTCGATGTGCTCAACAAGTACTTCACCATCAACCAGATGCCCGTGGTAGCGTCCACCTACTGGAACAACGTCTTTGGCGCCATGCCGGGCGAGGCCGCCCAAGACGCCGAGGGCCTTGCCACCATGCGCAATATCGGCAAAAACATGGCCTGGCTGCTGCGTTGCATCGAGGCGGGAAAGGCCGCCGGCATCGAAGCCCCCCAGGCCGATCGCGCGCGCACCAACTTTATTCGATAAGTCCAGCGGTGGTCACCTCGATGCTCTATCAATGTCAGCGAAAAGCCAGCTGATGAGGAAAGGTGCCTTGAAAGAGGAGGGCGCTGGGCTTTTGCCCGCGCCCGACGATTGAAAGGCAGATTGCCCATCAGATGGCTTTGCAGCGTCGATGTGACCGCCGTTCGTTAGAACGGCGGAACAAATACATGAACGTGCAGATCTTCGGTACCAAAAAGTCCTTCGACACCAAGAAGGCCCAGCGTTATTTTAAGGAGCGCCGCATTAAGGTGCAGTTTATCGACCTTAAGGAAAAGGAGATGAGCAAGGGCGAGCTCACAAGCGTGATGCAGGCGGTCGGCGGCATCGACAAGCTGCTCAACCCCAAAGCCAAGGACGAGGAGACGCTCGCGCTCATCCAGCACCTCACCCCCAGCCAGCGCTTCGACAAGCTGCTCGAGAACCAGCAGGTTCTGGCCGAGCCCATCGTGCGCAACGGCAAAAAGGCCACCGTCGGTTATTGCCCTGATGTATGGGGAGCCTGGGAGTAGCCTGTGTTATTTGCCAGCGCGTGGGTATAAGAGCAGGCGTTTGGCATATGATTCAACTGTAAGCCATGTCTAACAAAGGAGGGCACATGCCCAACAAACCCGTGAAGATCATCATGCTTACCGGATACCTCGGTGCCGGCAAGACCACGCTGCTCAACCACATCCTCGCTAACGACGGCGGCATCCGCGCCGCCGTGATCGTCAACGATATCGGCGAGATCAACGTTGACGCCAGCCTTATCGCCGACGGCGGCCTTTCCGAGACCGACGACCTCATCCCGCTCACCAACGGCTGCATCTGCTGCACGCTTTCGGACGACCTGGCCAACCAGCTGCAGGGCATCACCGATTCGGGCAAGTTCGACTACATCATCATCGAGGCCTCGGGTATTTGCGAGCCTATCCCCATCGCCTACACCATCTCGAGCTTCTGCGACGAGGCCAAGGTGGGCGGCGAGCCCAAACTCGCGCTCGACAACATCGTGGCCGTGGTCGACTGCGCCCGCATGTACGACGAGTTCAACGGTGGCCGCGACCTGCTGGCCGAGGATATCGACGAGGACGACATCGAAAGCCTGCTCATCCAGCAGATCGAGTTTTGCTCCACGCTGATCCTCAACAAGACCGATACCGTGACGCCCGAGCAGATCGCCGAGCTCAAGGCCATCGTGCGCAGCCTGCAGAAGGACGCCGTGATCGTCGAGGCCCAAAACGGCGAGGTCCCCATGGAGGAGCTGCTCGATACCGACCGCTTCGACTTTATGCGCGCCTACAACTCCGCCGCCTGGATCGAGGCCATGGAGCATCCCGAGGAGCACGACGACCCCGAAGTGCTCGAGTACGACATCGAGACCTTTGTGTACTCGCGCCGCAAGCCGTTTGACCTGCAGAAGTTCACTGATTTTGTTGAGCAGGAGTGGCCCGACGAGGTCATCCGCGTCAAGGGTCCGCTGTGGCAGACCGGTGATCCGGACATGTGCTACATGTTTGAGCAGGCCGGCCACCAGATGCGCCTGATGGAGAACGGCCTGTTCGTTGACTCCGCGCCCGAGGGCGAGAAGCAGAAGATCATCGACGAGAACCCCGAGATCATGCAAATTTGGGACGACGAGACGGGCGACCGCATGACGAGCCTGTGCATCATCGGCCGTCACATGGACAAGGACGCGCTCATCGCCTCCCTCGATGCCTGCCTGACCGACTGGCACCGCGCCTAGGTTTATCCAAGCGGGCATTTTTCCGCCTATGTAACTGCCAAACCACCACGAAGGTGCCCTTCGTGGTGGTTTTTCGTTCTGAGCCAAGGAGATTCATGTTCAACATTGTGCTGTATGCGCCCGAGATTCCGGCCAATACGGGCAATATCGGCCGCACCTGCGTGGTTACCGGCACCCGCCTGCATCTGGTGGAGCCGCTGGGGTTTTCGCTCGACGACAAGACGGTACGTCGCGCCGGCCTGGGCTACTGGCAAAACTTGGACGTGACGACCTATGCCGGCTGGGAGGACTTCCTTGCGCGCAATGACCTCTCCCCTGCCGACGAACGCCTGCATCTGCTGACCAAAAAGGCACGCCGCACCTATGCGCAGAGTACCTACCGCGATGGCGACTACTTGGTCTTTGGCAGCGAGAGCTCGGGCATTCCCGAGGAGCTACTCGCTGCAGCGCCCACGTGCTGCGAGCGCATCCCGATGCTGCGCGATTGCGATTCGCTTGACAACGCCGAGGCCTGGGAAACCCACGAGGAATCGCTGGGGCATACCGAGGACAGCCACGAGGCCATCCTTCAACAGGACATCTGCGGCAACTTCGTCAATCCGAACGACTACCGCATCAGCGCACTCAACCTCTCCAACAGCGCCGCCATCGTCCTCTACGAGGCTCTGCGCCAAACAGGCTTTCCGGGAATGTGACAAAGGAACTTTCCCTTTGTTACATTCAAGCGCCACGCCGATGGCACGCACGCCTAATTGATGCTCTAGATAAAGAGCCCTCATTTTTAATCAGAATTAACTAAAGTAAAATGAAGTTAAACGGCGGTGTGAAAGGAGAGCCTTGTGAAATACCTCGAAAACCCGTTTACCCCTAGTTTTGGTGAGGTTCCTGCCCATCTCGCTGGCAGACAACAGATTATTCGGGATTTGGACCGTGCCTTCTTGAGCCAGCGCAGGCGCCCAGAATTGACCTCGATCTTCTCGGGCGCGCGTGGAACCGGTAAAACCGCTCTCATGTCGTCGCTCGCGACAAGGGCGGAATCCCACGGCTGGATAGCCGTAAAGACGACCGCGCTCCCGGGAATGCTTGAGGAAATCGAGCTCGGGACGAAACGTGCCGCAGCCCATCTCATCGACTCGTCCACCCACTTCGAAGTCACCGGCCTCGGAATTGCACCGCTCGGCAGCATCGAGGTCAATCGCGTTCACGATGCCTCAACCTGGCGTTATCGCATGAGCGACATCATCGACCAGCTCAACGAGGCGGGCACCGGTCTGCTCGTCACGGTTGACGAGGTGGACCCGACACTCGACGAGATGATTCAGCTTGCAGCGACGTATCAGCACTTTGTGACCGATGGGAAACGCGTCGCCCTGCTCATGGCGGGACTTCCCAACAACGTCTCGACGTTGCTGAACCACAAGACGGTCTCGTTCCTTCGCCGCGCCCAACAATATCATCTGGGTCGCATTGCCGACTATGACGTACGCGAGGCCTTGATTCGCACAATTCAGGAAAACGATCGCCTGGCAGATGCTGAGGGAATCGATAGAGCCGTTCGCTCGATCTCTGGTTTTCCCTTCCTATTGCAACTCGTAGGCTACCGTGCCTGGGATCTCACAAGCGATTCGAAGGAAATCTCGTCACGCGACTTTGACCTGGGAATCAAAATCGCGCGTGACGAGATGGACGACCGAATCCTTGCGGCAACCTATCGGGAACTCACTGCAGAGGACAAGCGATTCCTCATCGCCATGCTCGATGACGAGGAAGAGTCCACCACCGCTGACCTTGTCGAGCGCCTTAAGCGTTCGCCGCAGCAGGTCTCCCGCTACCGACGCCGCATGATAGATGCCGGCATCATTGGAGAACGCGGGCGCGGAATCGTCGCTTTTGAATTGCCATTCTTCCGCGACTATCTCGCCGCTCAGTGCGTGAAATAGGCATCAATGAGGCAAAGGGGCTGTCCCTTTGCCTCATTGTCTATAGGTAGCGACCGGTAATGCTCTTGGAGCAGGCCGCGATGTCGCCTGGCGTACCGGCGCAGACGATTTGCCCGCCGGCGCCACCACCGCCCGGGCCCATGTCGATCACGTAATCGGCGTTACGGATAAGGTCGAGATCGTGCTCGATCACGATAACCGTGGCGCCCTTGGCAACGAGACCGTCAAACACGTTCAGCAACACCTGAACATCGAGCGGATGCAGGCCGATCGTGGGCTCGTCGAATACGAATACGGCATCATCCTGCACGCGACCCATCTCGCTCGCAAGCTTAAGACGCTGCGCCTCGCCGCCCGAGAGCGCCGGTGTGGGCTCACCGAGTGTGAGATAGCCCAGGCCCAGGTCGTGCAAGGTCTGCAAGCGCGCCTGAACCTTCTTGAGTCCCACCGTGGCGTCGAGGGCCTCGTCCACACTCATGTCCATGAGCTGCGGCAACGTAAGCAGACTCCCGTCCTTGCCCTCGCGATGGATATGCGAAGCCGCGTCTGCATAACGCGAGCCGCGACATGCCGGGCAGACGATCTCGACGTCGGGCAAAAACTGCACGTCGAGCGATATCGAGCCCGTGCCGTCACACGTAGGGCAGCGCAAGGCGCCAGTGTTGTAACTGAAGGCGCCCGCCTTGTAGCCGGCTGCCTTGGCTTCGGGCGTACGGGCGAAGGCGCGACGCAGCTCATCATGGATGTCGGCATAAGTCGCCACCGTCGAGCGCACGTTGGCGCCGATGGGAGTGGCGTCAATCAGGTTGGCGCGGGCAATGCCTTCGGCATCGACCCAGCGCACGTGTCTTGGCAGACGCTCGCCATCTGCCTGCGCCTTGAGTGCCGGAATGAGCGTCTCAAGCACCAGCGTCGTCTTGCCCGAACCCGAAACGCCCGTCACCGCAACGAGACGGCCGCGCGGGATATCGACTTCGAGCGGTTTGACGGTATGGATGGTATCGGTTGCCATACGGATGTGGCCCTGGTCGAACATTTCCTCGTCAGTCACCTGCGGACGCAAGCGCTTGGGCTCGGCGCGCAAAAACGGGGCGATGCGGCTGCCCTGCGATTGCTCGACCTCGTCTACCGTGCCAGCGGCAATCACATTACCACCACCCGCTCCGGCAACGGGGCCCATCTCGACCAGATAGTCGGCTTCCACCAGTACGCGCGTATCGTGGTCGACAACAACCACGGTGTTGCCGTCATCCACCAGATCGCGCATCACGCCCACCAAGCCGTCGACATTGGCGGGATGCAAGCCGATCGAAGGCTCGTCCAGCACATAGAGCACGCCCGTCGATCGGTTGCGCACCACGCGGGCGAGTTGCACGCGCTGGCGCTCACCCGTGGAGAGCGTGGCACCAGCGCGGTCGAGTGAAAGGTAATCGAGACCCAAGTCGACCAGGCGACGGGCCGCGCCCAAAAATGAATCGCAGATATCCATCGCCATGGGCCGCATCTCGACCGGCAAGGATGAGGGCACCCCGCGCACCCACTCGACCGCATCACCAAGCGTCATGGCCCCGGCCTGTGCCAGATTGATACCGCGCACCTGAGGCTGGCGCGCAGCCTCGGAGAGACGCGTGCCGCTGCAGTCGCGGCATGGGCCCTCGCGCAAAAAGCGCGCAACGCGTTTGAGGCCCTTGTCGTCCTTAACCTTGGCGAGCGCATTCTCGACGGTATAGACGGCGTTGTAATAGGTGAAGTCGAGCGGCGTGGCGCCCTCGCCGTTTTTGGGAACGTAGAGAATGTGCTTCTTGACCGCCGGGCCGTGGAACACGATATCGCGCTCTTGAGGCGTGAGCTGGTTAAACGGTACGTCGGTGCGTACGCCCATCTCGCCTGCCACCTGCTTCATCAGATCCCACATGAGCGTACCCCAGGGAAGCACTGCACCCTCGTTGATGGTCTTTGACTCGTCGGGCACCAGGCTCGCTTCGTCCACCTCGCGCATGACACCGGTGCCGCCGCAGGTAGGGCACGCACCACCGCTATTGAAAGCCAAATCCTCGGCACTCGGCGCGTAGAACTCGCGGCCGCATATCGGACACGTGAGCGACAGGCCCGCAGCCACGTTAAGGCTCGGCTCCACGCGCGCCCCGCAGTGCGGGCACACGTGATGGGCGCAGCGGCTAAAGAGCAGACGCAGGCTGTTGTTGAGCTCGGTCATGGTGCCAAAAGTGGAACGCACGCCCGGCACGCTGGGGCGCTGATGCAATGCGAGCGCCGCCGGCACGTGCAAGACCTCATCCACCTGGGCGTGTTCGGCCTGTGTCAGGCGACGTCGAGTATAGGTGCTGAGTGCTTCCAAGTAGCGACGCGAACCCTCGGCATAAAGAACCCCCAGCGCCAGCGAACTCTTGCCCGAACCCGACACGCCGGCAATACCCACGAGCTTTCCCAGCGGGATATCGATATCGACGTCCTTAAGGTTATGGACGCGCGCGCCACGCACCTCGATAGCCTGCGGGCTCATCTTCTGTTCCGTCACCTTTATCACCCTACTCATGCCATAAAACTCGGTCGCGGATGTACTCGCCCAGCATGGGCACAGTAAACCGGACGAGACCGTATCCGGCAGCCTCGATGACGCGCTCGCGAATCAGGCTTGCGCGATATTTGCTCGCCCAACTCTGAGTACGGTCGCAGCGCTCAATGATATCCGCCATACGCGTCGGTTTACCCTCGTCAGCAGCCATGGCCTCGATAAAGAGGCGTTGCGGACTGCGCAATCCATAATACAGGGGCGCGTCGACCGCTTCGTAGAACTCGGAGACGGCATCCGCATGGCCATTCTCGACATCGCACCTTTCAATGACCTGAGAGCCACGCCGGACGGCAGAGCGCCACATGTAATAGCCCACCAACTGAACCATATAGGGATGCCCCATGCTCTTGTGTGCCGCAAGGTCCGCCGTCTCCGCGTCAACGTAAAGACCAGCGTCTTTGACCGTCTGGATATATGAATCGCGCACCTTGGGCAAAGATATCGCCCCCAGCGTACGCTGCTGGGCACGCCGCAAAAACGTTACGCTCGGCTCTTCGAGCAGATCGTCAACCATGCTGGGTAAGCCGGCGAGCACCAGCGCAAGACCGCGCTGATCGCTATCGGACAAGCCCGTGGCATCCTGGTCTCCGAGCACCTGCTGATAGAGAACGGCAAGAGCCGCCAGCTCCTCGATAGACGCAGACTGCGCCTCGTCAATCGCAAACAGTATGCCCTTGCCTGGACCGAGCTTCTTGAGGCGCTCGTTGACCAGCCCTCGTAACGTCTCGCCCTTTGCTCGCGCCGCCTCGACCGACATCCGGCCAAACGACGGCCCGAACTCCATTGACGTCACAACGGGTTTATTCGAGCGAAGCGCGTCGGCTAAGCGGTCGCATAAGCCAAGCGAAGCGGAATCGGAGATAACCGCCCATCCGCGCTCGCTGGCTAGACGTTGCAGCTCCCGCAGGAGAACCGTTTTGCCGCAGCCGCGGTTTCCCGTAATGAGCATGAGCCTACCCGGCGCTCCGGCGCCGTTATCGAGCCCTTCCTCGAAATCTTCGATGACCGACTCGCGGCCAATGAGTATCGGAGGCCGCTTGCCAGCCGTGGGCTTAAAGGGATTTGGATTCATGTCGGCCTCCTCGGATTGGCAAACCCTAGTAACAGTTATATCAACTTATACCGAGTTATACCAACAGGATGCGACAAAGAGACTGACCCTCTATCACCTATGGCCGAAAAACTCGACGTCCGCCGCTCGCCAGGGGCGGAAGGTGGCGGGATCGACCTTTACGTGCGCCGCGGCGGGCACGTCGTACCATTTGACCGTGTAGCCAGCGCCGTGAGAGCAAAAGACCGAGTCGGGCGCGTTGGGTAGATCGGCCTCGGGCTCATAGGCGACAGTCTCGATGACGCGCTCGGCATCATGGCATGCCGCATAGCCGGCAAACTCCAGGTACAGATGCCCGCGACCACTCGTGTAAGCGGCCACCTCCAGCGCATAATCCTGCACCTCGGATGCCGGCACGCGACCCACAAGCTTTGCCCGTTCGCCCGCCATCGTCGGCGGCTCGTACTCGGCTCCCATACGCGTGGCGTCTGACAACGCCCTGCCCACACACTCCCCCGGCACCTCGAGCTCAAAGCGATACCACGGCTCCAACAGCACCGCCGCGCCGGCCTCACGCGCCTGCATGAGCCCCTGGCGAATCGCGCGGTACGTGGCCTGGCGAAAATCGCCGCCCTCGGTGTGTTTGGCATGCGCGCGGCCGCCCGTGAGCGTAATGCGCACATCGGTGATGGGCGAGCCGGTCAGCACGCCCAGGTGATCGCGCTCCATGGCGTTGGTGAGCGCCAGACGCTGCCAGTTAAGATCGAGCTCGTCGGTCGAAGTCACGGTGCCAAACTGCACGCCCGAACCCGCCGGCAACGGCTCCAGGCTCAGATGCACCTCGGCATAGTGGCGCAGTGGCTCAAAGTGGCCCACGCCCTCGACCGGCTGCGAAATGGTCTCCTTATAGAGAATGCCGCCGGGCTCAAACGAAATCGAAAGGCCAAAGCGATCGGCCAACACCCGCTGCACGACCTCGAGTTGCACGGCGCCCATCAGCTGCAGGTGAATCTGCTCCAGATGAGTATTCCAGCTTACGCCGAGCATGGGATCTTCGTCCGCCAACTCAGTCAGTGCTTTAAACACCGCATGGACATCGTGTTCGCCCGGAAGCACCGTATAGGTGAGGACCGGAGCGATGACGGGCGCATCGCACACGGGCTCCGCGCCCAGGGCGTCCCCTGGGCGAACGTGCGCAAGACCCGTCACAGCACAAATACCGCCAGCAGCAACTTCTTGGGCAAGCTCATACTTTTCGCCGTTATAGATGCGCACCTGATCGACCTTCTGCTCCCATGCCTCGGCACCGGAACGTCCGCTGATCATCTGTTTTGCACACAGCGTGCCGCCGGTCACTTTAACCCATGCCAAGCGCTCGCCGCGATCCCCGCGGCTGACACGATAGACGCGCGCGGCAAACTCCGGAAGCCATATCTGTTCGCGCATCAGCACGCATATGCCATCCAGCAGCTCGCTCACGCCCTGGTCCTTGAGCGCCGAGCCGGCAAAGCAGGGAAAGAGCTTGCGCTCGGCAACCATGCGCGACAGCGTTGCGACGGAAAGCTCACCTGCCTCAAGAAACTCCTCGAGCGCCGCCTCGTCCAACGCAGCAGCGTCCTCCTGAACGGCGCCGCCCTCCAGCAGTTCGTTGGCATCCAGGCAGCCTTCGGAAAGACGCCGCCCAAGTTGTGCCAGCAAAACATCGCGGCCGGGATTCTCCAAATCGGTTTTGTTGATATAGATGAACGTCGGAATGTCATAGCGCGCAAGCAGGCGCCACAGGGTTTCGGTGTGCCCCTGCACGCCGTCGTTGGCGCCCACAACTAAAATCGCGTAGTCGAGTGCGCGCAGCGTGCGCTCCGCCTCGGCAGAAAAATCGACATGCCCCGGTGCATCCACGAGCATGACGCGGGTATCACCGTGGTCGAGCACGGCCTGCGACGAGAAAATCGTAATGCCGCGCTCGCGCTCAATCGCGTCAGTGTCCAGATGCGAATCGCCATCGTCCACGCGGCCGCGCTTACGAATGCGACCCGCATCGAACAGCATGGCCTCGGCCAGCGTGGTCTTGCCAGCATCGACATGCGCCAAGATTCCAACGACCGCTTGCTTCGACATGACTCTCCTCTTATTGCGAGCCCGTCGCACGCGGCAACGGGCGCTCTCATTCCACACTGGATGATACAATTTACGGGCCGGCGGGCGAAGCGGGCCCTATCCCCCGACCGAGCTCATCGCCCCGCGTTGCCGCGCGGCGATTTTCGTAGGTTCGCGCCTTGCGAAAGCCGGCACCCCCTTTTTGCCTGCCCGGGCTCATCCGGGGCGGTAACAACGCTAACCCCACAACAGCGAGGAGTCACCATGAAGACATTGCTCAACGAGTTCAAGGAATTCATCAATCGCGGCAACGTGATGGACATGGCCGTCGGCGTGATTATCGGCGGCGCATTCACCACCATCGTGACCTCACTTACCGATAACATCATCAACCCGCTTATCTCCGTGATTGCCGGCGGTAGCGCTACCGAGATCTCGGGGCTGGTGGTGCCGGGCACTAATATCGACTTTGGCGCCTTTATCGGCTCGTGCATCAATTTTTTGATTGTGGCGGCAATCGTCTTTGCCATCGTCAAGGCATTCAACAAGGCGCAGGAAATCGGCGACAGGCTCGCCGGTGCCACCGCCGAGGAAGCCGCACCGGCGCCCGTCTGTCCGTATTGCCTGGAAGAGGTGCACGAAGGCGCGACCAAGTGTTGCCACTGCGGAAGCGAGCTGCCCCGAGCGTAGGTGCCTTAGAGCCGACAGCGAGCGACATCTACCACCTTGCAAAACAGCGCAGCGATCAAAAATGGCCCCATCCGGGGCCATTTTCGCTTACATGGAGCGTAGATACGCGCCCCCGCTCTTATGCCTCGCGCAGCCAGTCAAACGCAACACGCGGCGTGCCGTCCGACACATACACGACGCCGGCACGCTCAAACCCCGCTTTAATACTCGCGCCCTGCATGGGCAGGTTGTCCCGATGCGTATCGATACGCAGATGGTCGGCACGCTCTTTGGCAAAGGCGAACATCGCAGCCGCGATACCGTGCACGGTGCCGTCGGACGCCACACGGTGCAGCACGGCGTACGGAGTGTCGCTACGCCATTGCCCGTCCTCAATTACGTCATAGCACTCGTCCGGGCCCGGTAAAAAGGCAAACGTCGCCACCACGCGGCCGTCGACTTCGAACACATAGCTACCACCGGCGGCGATATCGGCAGCCAGCTGCTCGGCAGAAGGCGTGCCTTCGGGCCACTGCGTGGCGTTGCCATGCGCGCGCATAAAGGCACGGGCCGCGTCATAGATAGCCATGACGGCGGGAATGTCGGTATCGAGGGTTTTTCTGATCATCACGCGGCGACCTCACGTTTATTGGTATCACTTTGATTGAGCAATGATACCAGCGTTTGAAGAGGGGCAAGAAGCAGATGGGAAGCAAAAAGCGAGCCGCCTGGTCAAAGGCCAAAAGCGAGTTTTTGGGCGCTGCCACCGGTGGCGCTATGAGCGACCTGTTTGCGCGCGAGGACGAGCGCCGCGACGCCCTGAACGCCGAGCGCGATGAAGCCTGGCGCTACAAGTCGTGCGAGCGCAAAAACCGTTACGGCACACGCGCCGAGGCCGAGGCCGTTATGGCCGACTGCGAAAACCGCGGGCGGCGTGGTTTGGCCTGCTACAAATGCGAATACTGCGGCGGCTGGCACCTGACGTCGCACCCTTGGAAATAGGCCCCGCATCGGCACGGCACTGACGGAGCGCCAACCATCGCACGCAAGCTACGGGCGCGGCGGCACCAAAACATCGTAACGAACGGCCTTGCCCGCAAGTTGATAGCTCGGCTTAACGCCAGCAAGCAGCGGCCCCTTCACCGGCCGCTTGATAACGACCTTGCGCGGGCGCACCGCAAGCGCAGCTTCGACCAGCGTCTCCTCATCGGCACACGGCTGTTCCAGATGATGCAAGAGTTGGAACTTCTTTTTAACCGCCGCGCTCTTTGTGCGCTCGGGAAACATGGGGTCCAGATACACCACGTCGGGAGCGGTGAGCTCGCCCTGCCCGATCAACTCAGTTATATGGTGAAGGCCGGCAATGCTGTCCTCGCCCGCATGCAAGCGCATGCGTGCCACGGCAGTCGCAAGCGCCGGATTATCTGCCGCGCGATCCAAGGCATCCTTGAGGAGCGCCGCGATCACGCAATCCTGCTCATACAGATCGACGGTAAAGCCCGCAGCCGCCAGCAGCAGCGAATCCTCGCCAAAGCCTGCCGTGGCATCAATCGCCCATGGGCACTCGACGCCTTTTGCGCGCGCAGCCTTTACCAACAGCTCTTGCTGCAGACGACCCTGTTTGAGCCGTGGCAGCATGCGGTCAAAATCGGCACGCAACTCCATCGTGCCGTCGGTGAGCGTGAGGCCCGCGGACTTCCCGGTCAGCTCAAGCCCCGCGGCCCGAGCAACAGAAAAGGGATCGACGACGCCCATGGGTACTCCTTAACAAGCAAAATGAATACGTGAGCGCCGTTTATGCCAGCACCCAACCGTCCGCTATTGTCCCACATGCGACATGGCCCACAGCATCCCAATGCAAAGCACCGCCATCAATCCCGTGCACACGGCAGCGATCACAGAATCGCCCATGCGCCTTCCCAACGACCGCGGCTCATGCACTCGCCCTGCTCCGTACATCATGGCTCCTCCTTAAGAACAGCTCCTTGTTACGGTCTCATCATCGCAGCGCCGCACATGAGCTGCCATCGATTTGGCTTACGTCCAGCTTTCCTTTTTTGAAAGGTCGAATTGGGCTGCGCGGGCTCAAAGCGCTTTCAGGCGCACGCATCGCTGCGTTGAACTACAATGTGCTTCACCATATGTGCAGCACATGGGCTACGCCAGATCGGCGTACTCGTATCGAAAGGACCAGCCATGAGCTCCGCTCGCAAGACTCTCAAAATCCTTGCCCTCGTCTACTTTGTTTTGGGCATCGCCAGCCTCGTCATCGCCGGCATCGGTATCGCCAGGGGCAGCCTCGATTCCACGTACGGGTCGAACGCCATGCTCGCCGCAGTCGTGCTTGTCGTCAAGGGCATTGTCGATTTTTCCGCAGGTGTTGCGGGCATCAAGGGCGCCAACAAGCCCTCGCAGGTGGATAGCGCGTTTAAGCTCGGCATCGTTGCCGCAATCGCCACGATTGCGCAGGCCGTGCTCACGCTTCCCGCACTCGGCGGCAGCGCCGTCAATATCGGTGCCTTTGTCATCGTGGTCTACGACCTGTTCTTTGTTCAGCAGGCGCACGCCGTTAAGGCCGAGAACAAGGACCGCCTGTAGGCACTCGCTTCTCATAACCCCTGCAGCCAAGCAACTAACATGGGCCGATCGCGCAGTAACGCGGTCGGCCCTTTACATTTGCCCAGATAAAACCTGCCAAAATAAACCTGTCCCTTTTTGGCAGGTTGGTTAGCTGTGGCGGTACTCGGCAATGATGAAGTCGATGTCGGTTTTAAGGGTGTCCAGGTTTGCCAGGCGCTCTTTGTCGGTAGGGCGTGTGCGGTAGTAGTACGGCGTCATCTGGAACACCGCCTCGATGTCGGCCTGGGTCTGGAGCGTAATATTCGCGGACACCCGCTGTGTGCCGACCAGTTTAAGCTCCATCGTCTTCGGAAGCTTTTCGTCGTTGAGGTACGGCGTGTCGTAGAGCACCTCTTTGAGCCCAAAGAGATGACGGGCACCCGGTACCACGGTGTAGAGCGAACCCTCCGGCGCCAACACGCGGGCAAACTCGCGCTCGTTAAAGGGAGCAAAGAGCTCGGTCACCATATAGAAGGCGCCATCGGCCACTGGGATGTCTTTCATGTTGGCCACAAAATAGGTCGCATCGCCGCGCTTGGCGGCCAGGCGTACCATTTCTTTGCCCAGGTCAAAGCCATAAGCGTCCACGCCCGGCACCGCGCCCATGGCGCTGGTGTAGTAACCCTCGCCGCAGCAAATATCGAGCAGCGTCATGGGGCCGCCTGTAGACGCAGCATGCCCAGAAACCCGTTTGCGCACCAGCTCGACCATTGCATCGCGCAGCGGCGCATAGTAGCCACGGTTCAAAAAGTCACGACGGTTGCGTGCCTGCGACTTGGGATCGCCCATGGAGTCGCCGCTCTTGGACGAACGTAGCAGATATAGATAACCCTCGCGCGCACGGTCAAACCGGTGTCCGCCCGCGCATGCAGCACCGCGCTCGTCGTCCACCAACGGCTCATGGCAAACGGGACACAACAACATGGCAACTCCTTAGCGCGAACAACACAACGCACACCATTGTCGCACGCCTTCCCCACCTAGTCATTGGGGACGTTCTTGAATGACTAGTCGTTTAAGAACGCCCCCAATGACTAGGTGATTAGGAGTATCATCGTCTGCGCAAATAAGCACGAAATAGCACGTTAGAGATTGAGAGCGTATGGCTGATACCGCATCTAAGCACATCGACATGACCACCGGCTCACTGTGGCGCAATATCCCCCTGTTCGCCTTGCCCGTGGCCGCCACGAGCATCTTGGAGCAGCTGTCAAACCTCATCGCCACGGTCATTATCGGTAACTTCTCGGGCGACCAGGGAACCCTCGCCATGGCGGCAGTCGGCTCCAATGTTCCGCTTACCAGCCTTATGCTCAACCTGTTTATTGGCATGTCGCTTGGCTCCAACGTGGTCATCGCCAACGCTATCGGCCGCAACGATCAGAATATGGTCAAACGCGCCGTCCATACCTCGATTTTAATGGCGCTCGTGGGCTTTGTCGTCATCGCTCTGGGCGAGATCTTTGCCGAGCCCATGCTCGCCGCGCTCAACGTTCCCGCCGAGACCATGCCGCTCGCTTCGCTCTATCTACGCGTCTTTTTGCTCAGCATGCCCTCAATCTTGCTCTACAACTTTGAGGCCGCGATCTTCCGCTCCGTCGGCATCACCCGCATGCCGCTGCAAGCGCTTGCCGTGTCCACCGTCCTCAACATTGGCCTGGACCTCATCTTTGTCCCCGTACTCCACTGGGGCGTCGCGGGTGTCGCCATCGCCACCGTCATCGCCTACACCGTCAGCGCCGCTACACTCTTTATCCGCCTGCTCAAGACCGACTCCGTCGTCCGCGTCACCCCGCGCGACCTTGCTATCGACCCCGTCGCCCTCAAGCGCATCGTCAAGATCGGCCTGCCCGCCGGCATCCAAAGCGCCGTCTTTGCCGTCGCCAACATCATCATCCAGTCCGCCATCAACAGCCTGGGCACCGAGGTCATGGCGGCCTCGAGCGCCGCCATGAGCCTGGAGTACGTGTGCTACAACCTGCTCAACAGCTTTAGCCAGGCTTGCACCACCTTTGTGGGGCAAAACCACGGTGCCCGCCAGATCGACCGCTGCACCAAAACGCTCAAGGTCTGCCTGGTCGAAGGCGGTATCGTCGCGCTCACCACGATTATTGTTATTGTCGGCCTGGGGCGCGAGATCTTGTCGTTGTTCAACAGCGATCCCAACATCGTCTCGATCGGCTATATCCGCGTGTGCTCGATCTTCCCTGCGTACGCCTTTAGCATGTTCTACGAAAACATGTCCGGCTACCTGCGCGGCTTTGGCATCTCGCTCATGCCCGCCCTTATCACCATGATCTGCGTCTGCGGCATCCGCTTCTATTGGGTATTCTGCGTGTTCCCGCACTTCCGCACCTTTGCGAACATCATGATGGTCTACCCCATCAGCCTGGGCACCACGGCGTTCTTTATGGTCGTGGCGGTACTACTCTGCCACCCGACACGCACCTATCGCGCCACCCAAGCCAAAGCGACAGCCTGCTAAACACCGCACTCAACGCCACGCCAGTCATTAATTGACAATATGCGAGCTCATATAGTCGATAAAGCGCCTCGTGGCGATAGGCATGGCGTCCCAGCTGCGCCAGGCCGCCACTACGTCGCGTGAGGGAGCGTGCACGATGGGACGTACGCGAATATCGGCACGCATGCCCTCAACGGTACGGCGATACAGCATGCTCACGCCCAGGCCCTCCTCCACCATCGCCATAATGGTGTAGTCGTCGGTGACCTCGCTCGTCACGTGCGGCGACAGGCCATGCGCCGCGAATGCATCGAGCACGTCTCGTAGACCCCGCCCCTCATACAGCCGCGGCATAAAGGCAACCGGTGCGCCTTTACAATAGATGCCGACATAGCATTTGCCATAAAGGAGCTCCATGGACACCGCAACTCGCAACCGCAACATAGCAACTTGGTTGGGCGATGCGCCGCAGCCGGTACGTGACACTACGAACCAGCTGCTCGAGCGCATCGCCCTTTTGCGTGCCGAGCAGACCATCTACCCGGCACAAGACGACATCCTCAATGCCCTCGCCTACACGCCGGCCGACCAGGTCAAAGTTGTCATCTTGGGCCAAGATCCTTATCACGGGCCCAACCAGGCCATGGGGTTATCGTTCTCGGTCCCCGCGACGCAAACCAAGTTGCCGCCAAGCCTGCGCAACATCTATAAGGAACTCAAAGCCGATCTGAGTTGTCCCATTCCCGCCACGGGAGATCTGACGCCATGGGCACAACAGGGCGTCCTGCTCCTCAACACTACGCTTACCGTGCGCGAGCATGCCGCGAACTCACACACCAAGCTGGGCTGGAGTACGCTCACCGACTACGTTATCGAACGCTGCTGCCAGCTACCCCAACCGGTAGTCTTTTTGGCATGGGGCCGCTTTGCCCAGCAGATGGTTGAGGGCAAGCTCGCCGCAATCGACGCGGGCAAAACAACCGGCAAGTTCTGCCTTGCCTCCACGCACCCCTCGCCGCTTTCGGCCAACCGTGCCACGGCAGAACTCCCCGCTTTTATGGGGTCGCGACCCTTCTCGGCAGCCAATCGGCTACTCGAACAGCACGGCTCGACCCCCGTCAACTGGACTTGTCTCGGCTAAAAATCGATACATCAAAAACGCGCCCGACGGCTTTCCATCGGACGCGTTTCCTATTCGGGCCAAATAAATTGTGTGCGGCCGGCCTCGCCACCATCAATGAGCAGGCTCTGCCCGGTCATAAACCGGTTGGTCACGCCCACAAAGTAGATCCACTCGGCGATCTCTTGGGCGGTTGCCCAGCGTTTAAGCGGCGTAAGCTCCATAATCTGGTTCCACAGGTGTTCGTCTTCCATCACGCAACGATTGAGCGGCGTGATAACGCCACCCGGGTCCACACTGTTGGCGATGGCCTGCGGCGCCAGGCGGTTTGCAAGGTTCTTGGTGTAGGCGATAACGCCGCCCTTGCTGGCAGCATAGGCGGGAAACTCCGATCCCGTATGCCCGCTCGCCGACCCCACATTGACCACGGATTTGATAGCGGGCGCCGGCTTGGCAGCAAGCCCCTCCCCCACAAAGGCGTAGCACTCGGTCACGTTGATGGTGCCACAAAGGTTGGCGGCGATGTCGTCAGCCGAATCCTGCGTACCCGCAACGTTCACGATCACTTGGGGTTCAAGGTCGCCTGGAAACGAGCCCGGCTCGCGGACATCAACAATCAGATGGCGGTAGCGCTCGTGTTCGATCACCGCCGGCAGCAGATCAAAGCCCACGACCTCGTGGCCCTCGTCCAAAAAGCGCTGCACGCACGCGGCTCCGATACCGCCCGAAGCGCCCGTAATCAAAACCCGCATACTTGCTCCTTAGGCGGTTGCGTGGCGCTCAAGGTACTCGGCGCCCACATTCTCACGCTCCCAGCCGCGCACGACCTTGTAGCCCACGGGGCTCAGGAAGACCTCGCACAGCAGCTCGGCAACAGCGCCGGTCAGCGAGCACATAAGGACCTGCACCCAGGTCCAACCAAAGAACGTGTGGCTCACCACAATGGCAAAGACCAGGTTGTCGATAAACTGGCCAACACCCGTGGACACATAGGAGCGGAAGGCGAAGCTCGCAAAGTTATTCTTTTTGAGCATACGGCCGAGCGACTGGTTGAGCGTGGAGTTAACCACGGCAGAAGCGAGCATTGCCAGCGAAGAGCCCAGCACCACGTACCAGGTGCCGCCGATAGTGGCGTTAAGGGCGGTGTTGACCTCGATCATGCCCGTGTCGTAGTAGGCGCCCCACATACCGGGTGTGAGCGAGCACGCCCAAAAGCACAGGCTCACGGCAAGGTTGACCGCCAGTGCGAGGATAGAGATTTTGATGGATGCCTTGGCGCCAAAGCGCTTGCAGATCATGTCCTGGCACAAAAACGAGACCCAGCTCACCACAAAGCCGCAATCGAGTGCCAGATACGGCAGGCTGATGAGCTCTTTGTTGGCCAGCAGGTTCATCATGATAACGCTCACGAAAAACAGCGAAACCGTTGCCGCGGGAATGCTCCGCAACAGGACCTTGTAGTCCTCCATGACCTTCTTGATCATTATGTACTCCTTTGGTTTTAGGTTTAACGAGCAGGATATCGGACCCGAACTGCTCGGACGCCCCGGTCTTGAGGCGACGGTGGGCATGATAGCCGCTCATGCGGCATCAGGCAAGCAGGCAGCGCGGCAGCCCCGCAGGGCCACCGCGCCGATGCGTTAAAAGACTACGTTGCCAAACTCCGACAGGATAAGGTCGGGGTTGTGGTCGGTTGCCCAATCCACGTTCCACGGGCTCGTAAACAGCAACAGCTTGCCACCGCGCATGTCCTCGACGCGCAGCGTGTCGCGCGTGAGCGAAAGGCCCGGGATATCGATGGTGTCGGGGTCGTTCTGGATCCAGCGAATGTCCGTATAGGGCAGCGGCTGACGACGAACCTCAACACGGTACTCGGCCTTGAGGCGGCGTTCGAGTACCTCAAACTGTAGCACGCCGACCACGCCCACGATGACGCTCTCCATGCCGGCACCCAGCTCGCGGAAGATCTGGATAGCGCCCTCCTGGGCAAGCTCCTCCATGCCCTTGACGAACTGCTTGCGCTTGAGCGTGTCGACCTGCGTAATGCGAGCGAACATCTCGGGGGCAAACGTCGGGATCTGCGGATACTGCACATGGTGCTTGCCGGAGCACACGGTGTCGCCGACGCTAAAGATACCCGGATCGAACAGGCCCACGATATCGCCCGCGTACGCCTCGTCCACGATGGCGCGGTCGTCGGCCATCATCGACGTGCCCGTGGCAAGCTTAAGCTTGCGGTTGCCCTGCACGTGGAAGGCATCCATGCCGCGCTCGAACTTACCCGAGCAAATGCGCACAAAGGCGATGCGGTCGCGGTGGTTCTTGTCCATGTTGGCCTGGATCTTAAACACAAAGCCGCTAAAGTCGTCGCGGCAGGGATCGACCGGTTCACTGGTAAGCGTATCGGTATAGGCACGCGGCGTCGGGGCCAGACGCAGGAACTCCTTAAGGAAGGGTTCCACGCCAAAGTTGGTAAGCGCCGAGCCAAAGAACGCCGGGCTCAGCTTGCCGCAGGCCACGGCATCCAAGTCGAGCTCGTCGCCGGCACCATCGAGCAGCTCGATGTCGTCCATCAGGTTCTTATGGTTCTCCTCGCCGATGAGCTCATCCATGGAAGAATCGCCCAGCTCGGCCTCGACCTCGGCGACCTTCTTGGTGGCGTTGGCGTGACCGTCGCCCTCAAAGGCAATGACGCGACGGGTCTGACGATCGAACACGCCGCGGAAATTGCGGCCGCTGCCGATCGGCCAGTTCATGGGATACGTATTGATGCCCAGGACATTCTCGATCTCTTCCATGAGCTCAAACGGATCGCGGGCCTCGTGGTCGAGCTTGTTCACAAAGGTGAAGATGGGAATGTGACGCAGCGTACAGACCTTAAAGAGCTTCTTGGTCTGGGCCTCGACGCCCTTGGCGCCGTCGATGACCATGACTGCGGCGTCAGCGGCCATAAGGGTACGGTAGGTATCCTCCGAAAAGTCCTGGTGACCGGGGGTATCGAGGATGTTGACGCAGGCGCCGTTGTAAGTGAACTGCAGCACCGAGGAGGTGACGGAAATGCCGCGCTCCTTCTCGATGTCCATCCAGTCCGAGACGGCATGCTTGGCCGAGCTCTTGCCCTTGACCGAGCCGGCGGTCTGGATGCTACCGGTATAGAGCAGCAGCTTCTCGGTAAGCGTGGTCTTACCGGCATCCGGGTGGCTGATGATCGCGAATGTGCGGCGCGACGAGATTTCATCCGACAGGCTTGCCATGCGGATCCTTTCTTGCATTGAGTGCATTACGTCGTTGTAACCGCACTATTGTAGCCGCGAAATTCCGCTCTAGGGCGCCTATCAGGACAAATTCATCAGTTGGGGCCTGTGTAGCAGTCGATGACGGCACTCCGCAGCAGTTTGTCTCGATCTGTAACATCTAGACGGTTTTTGAACCTCTACCTGTTACAGATTTAGACAAACAGGTGGGCGTCCCAGAAAGATCTCGATCTGTAACATCTAGCCACTCAAAACGGGTCCATCTGTTACAGATTGAGATATAAGGATAGACGGGTGGCCAATGTCTCGATCTGTAACATCTAGCAGCCAAAAACTTCTCCAGTTGTTACAGATTGAGACAACCAGGTGGGGCCCACCAGCAAAATCTCAATCTGTAACAGGTAGCCGTCCAAATCGGTTCCAGATGTTACAGATTGAGATGAATGAACGAGCGGACAATCCTTATTTGCCTCTTGCGTAACTGTGCATAGTGTATATATACTGTGCTTACCGGTTATATACACGTGTAGCCCAACAGCTAAGGAGCCGCTGTGGACATCATCCTATCCAATTCGAGCGACAAGCCCATCTACGAGCAGATAACCTCGCAATTCAAAGCTCAGATCTTATCGGGCGCACTCGCTGCGGGAGCCAAACTCCCCAGCATCCGTGCACTCGCGAGCGACCTGGGTGTGAGCGTCATCACCACCAAGCGCGCCTACGCCGACCTAGAGCAACTCGGGTTTATCTGCACCGTGCAGGGCAAGGGCTGTTTTGTCGCCGAGGGCAACCAGGAGCTCTTGCGCGAAAACCAGCTCTGCCATATCGAAGAGCTGCTTGCGAAAGCGGCGAGCCAAGCCGAAACCCTGGGCGTCACGCGCGACAAACTGCACGAAATGCTCGACCTGGTAGCCCCCGAAACCATGCAGTAGCCATCTGCAAGAAAGGCTATACCATGCAAAACTTGCTTGAACTCAAAGGCATCTCACGCGCTGTAAGCGACCGCTTTTCACTACGCGATGTCACGCTCGCCGTGGAGCCCGGCCAGATTGTTGGCTTTGTGGGCGTAAACGGCGCCGGCAAGACAACGACCATTCGAGCCGCGCTCGGGCTTATAAAGCTCGATGCCGGCGAGGTGCACCTGTTTGGGCAGCACTGCGGCGCCGACGCGCCCGGTGAAGTGCAGCGCTGCTTGCACGCCCGTATCGGCCTCGTGCTGGACACGTGTCCTTTCCCTTCCACACTCAAGGTGACCGAAGTTGAGGCGCTCGTAAGCCCGGCGTACCCCACCTGGAGCCACGACACCTTCGCCAGCCTCATCGACCGATTTGGCCTCGATCCCAAGGCGAAGGTCAAGGACCTCTCCCGCGGCATGGGCATGAAGCTGCAGCTTGCCTGTGCGCTCAGTCACAAGGCCAAGCTGCTCGTTTTGGACGAAGCCACCGCGGGGCTTGATCCCATGGCGCGCGAGGAGCTGCTCGATGAGCTGCTTGCCTTTGTCACCGACGGCCAGCACAGCGTGCTGCTCTCGAGCCACATTACATCCGACCTCGATCGCGCTGCCGACCGCATCATTTGCATCGATAATGGCTCGATTGTGTTTGACCTGCCGCGCGAGGACATTACCGACCGCGCCGGTATCGCCCACTGTACCCAAGCGCAGGCCGCCGAGCTTATGGCTTGCGTCGAAGGCGCCCGTGCCGCCCACCACGCTTATAGCGTGGACGTGCTCGTGCCCAACCGTCGCGAAACGCTCGAGGCCTTCCCCGAGATTCCCTGCGATCGGGCAACCATTGACGATTATCTATGCCTCACGCTGAAAGGGGCTTCGAAATGAAACGCGCCTTTATGTCCGAGCTCGCCATCGTTCGCACGCTCATCCCGAGCATAGCGGGCGTCGGCCTGTTCATATTCGTCGTGCTGACCCTCGCCAACACGTCGGGCGGCGACTCTGGCACAAGTGCCGGCGCCTGCGCGCTCAGCGCCATGTCACCCATCATGGTCATGAGCTCGCTGGCCGGCTTCGACAATCAAAACGGATGGGAGCGTTATCGGGCAACGCTGCCCCTCACGCGCAAAGACATTATTTGTGCCCGCTACCTGTGCATCGTTGTCTTCTCGGCCATCATGGCCTGCGCCGCCGTGCTTTTGAACATCATCGCCCTTCCGCTCTTCAACAGCGCGGGCGTGACCTCGACAGGACAAACCGTCTTTGAGATCGCAATCGCCTCGGCAGCATCGATGCTCATCTCCCTCATGATGGTATTCTTGGCGCAGCCGCTGTTCTTTCGATTTGGACACATGGAGGCGCTGCGCCTATCCGTTGGCCTGTTTGCCCTGCTCGGATGCCTTGCCATGGCCACGTTGAGCTCCTCCAACCCCATCAGCAACTGGCTTATGTCGATTGCCGGGGCGAATCCCGATCCCGCCGTCCTTGGCTGTCTGTGTGCAGGAACTGCAATACTGGCACTCGCACTATGTGTAATCAGCTGCGCTGTCAGCACCAAGGTTTATCGAGTACGCGATCTGTAATCGACGGCTAAAAAAGCTTAGGTGGTACCCCGCTTATTTTTTCAATGAAACGAGGCAGCATAGCGTCACCACCGCCCTTCACAGCAGGCCGTCTAGTTCTTGGCAACCAAAAAGACACCGTCAGCATATCGAAGGTGAATACTTTTCCGAGAAGTGAACGAGTAAAAACAGTGCCCTGTAGCATCGACATTTTTAAGGACTCAATTCCTGCGGTTTTTGTCTAAGAATCCTGCAGTTTTGTTCGAAAAAAGTGTGCATGTTCCAGGGGTCCAGATTTACTCGTTCACTTCGCGGAAAACCATTCACCTTCGATTCGAGCCTTAACCAAATGCCCTCTCGAACTATGGCCCCTGTCTCACCACAGCGATATCAAAGCTTCATGGCGGGACGGTATCATCGGACGAGTGCCGTAAATCTGGCGCGGTCGTTCTTTGGGGAGGCATTTCACCCGTGTCGTGGGTCGCAGCAGCATTTGTGTCGGCTTTCTTTGCCGGCGTCACATCAGTCCTGGCCAAATGCGGCATCAAGCAGACCGACTCCGATGTCGCGACGGCCATTCGCACCTGCGTGGTGCTCGTTTTCGCCTGGGCAATGGCGGGCATTTCTGGATCCATTGGAACCATCGGCAGCATCGAACCCAGATCTTGGCTCTTTCTCGTCCTCTCGGGACTCGCTACCGGTGCTTCGTGGATCTGTTACTTTAAGGCGTTGGGCATCGGAGACGTCAATAAGGTCGTACCGGTCGACAAGATGAGCACCGTACTCGCTGCACTGATCGCCATCGTGCTTTTTGGCGAGACGAGCAACCTTGCGGTTAAGCTCGTGGGAACCGCTGTCATCACCCTCGGTACGTTTTTAATGATCGAGAAGAAGCAGTTTGCCGGATCCGAGCGGCAGCAAGACCGGACCTGGCTCGCTTACGCCCTCGGCGCCGCCGTGTTCGCGGCGCTCACGTCCATCCTTGCCAAGGTTGGCATCGAAGGCGTCGAGTCCAACCTGGCCACGGCAATCCGTACCTGTGTGGTACTGGTTATGGCATGGGCAATCGTGGCAGCTAAAGGCAAGATGGACCAAGCCGTGCACGTAGACCGCTACGAACTCGTATTTCTCGCGGCATCGGGCATTGCGACTGGCGCATCGTGGCTGCTGTGCTACTACGCCATCGCCACAGGCCAGGTGAGCGTCGTGGTGCAGATCGACAAACTATCGATTGTCGTATCGGTACTATTTGCGCGCCTGGCATTCAACGAAAAACTCTCACGGCGCAGCGCCATCGGTCTCGCCTTCATCGTCCTGGGCACCGCCGCGCTCGCGATTTGGAAATAGCGCCGATGCCAAGCGAGATCTAGACGCTCGCAAATCCGTGACAAACGGCATATCCCGGCACGCCCGTGACGTTTTACAATATAAACGTCACGGGCCTCGGCTCAGTCTCGATCATCCAAGGGGATGTCTTTTTGGTCATTGTTCTTTAGGGAACGGTCAATCGCATAGAACCACGAAAACGGCCGTCCAACGGCCGTGGTTTGTTGCGCCATTGTGCTGAGGAAGCTCTAAACATTAGCCGCGCGAGGCCGTAAACAAATGGCCTCGCGCGGCTTCTTCAAAACGAGTTCTGAACAAACGCAAAGCGCAATATGCTACTTGCGCAGCGGCTTGGGCAGCGGAATGCCGGCGGCGATGGCTGCGGCGATGATCATGCAGACGATGCCCTTGAGCGGGAAGCACATGAGCAGTAGGCCCACGACCATAACGGGTTGGCGCATGACGGCGCCCATCGTCGATGCCGTGCAGACGGCAACGCAAAAGACCGGATCGGCGCCGGTGAGAATGGCAAGACCATAGCCCAGGCTTACGCCCGAGAAGATAACCGGGAAGAAGTGACCGCCACGCCAGCCCATATTGATGAGGGCGGGGGTCAGCATAGCCTTGACAAGACCGGTCGCGATAAGCACGCCGGCGGGAATGGTCAGATAGGTTTCCATGAGCACATCGGCCTGGGTCTCGCCGGCAAACATGGTGTAGGGCAGGAGCGTGCCACAGATGGCGAGCGCCAGACCGGCCATCATGGCCTTGACGACAGGACGCTCCCCTATTGCATGGGACAGCGCCTCGCTCGCGTGCTCGGAGACAAAGTACAGCCAACCGCAAACGGTGCCGAGCAACGCCAGCGGAATGAGCCAGGCAAGCTCCAGGTTGCCCACCTCGGCGGACTCGAACCTGGGCATGCCCATGCCGCCGCCCACGAGCTGGCCAAGCAACAGGTAAGTGCCCAGACCGCCGGCAATCGCAATGCCGTAGACCACGGTCTTTTGCGCCTTGGGCAGCTCGATGGTGATCTCGTCGGACGCGGACTCATCGTCAGCATCTTCGCCCTGGCCGTCGGCGCTACCGGCGAGCGGCGCCACAAAGCCAAAGACAGGCGCGGTAAAGAGCGCCGTCAGGGCAGCCTGGGTACCTAGCAGCGTGAGCTCCCTAAACTCGGCGCCAAAGCGACGCATGCGGTCGCCGACCCAGCTGCACAGGCCCGCGATAACGCCGGTCAGGCCGGCCTCCGGTCCAATACTTCCGCCAAACAGCAGCGGCAGCAATGCCGCAAGCGAAAGCTTGCCCAGATTGTCGTACGGGTAGCGCCCATCTTGCTTGACCTTAGCCATCACCTGATTGAGGTTATCGGTCTTGGTGTCTGTCATCTTTTCGTACAGACCGATTAACAGGCCACCCAGCAGGCAGACAAAAAACGGGTACGGCAGAAAGCCAAACGGGCCGCTGGCGAGCTCGGGCGAAGCGACGCCCAGTGCGTGCGGAATCTCGGTCCATAGATAGTCGATGCCGTGCTCCATCACAAAAAAGAACAGCCAGACCGCGGCACCTGCGAACGCACCGGTCACGGCAACGCTAACTAAAAACAGCGCGCGGTTTGTAGGTTTAGCGAGCTTATCCATCGGGTCCTCCCGCGGTCAAAGTCGACATAGATACGTTTTATTGTAGAGCGAGTGTGGCCCAGACAAGCCAACCGTCTGCGCTGCAAACGGAGCCACCGGGGACCACAGCGGGACAGGCTCGGGGCTTATCCGTTGATAATTGATGCGATTTCGTACAGATCCTCGGCAAAGTAAATGCCTTGCTGGCGCCGTGGGCTTGATAAACCCTTATCAATCATGTGTCCGAGCAGCGCCTTGAGGTCGTTGTAGTAACCGTCCAGGTTATACAGGATGCACGGAGCACTCAGGTGCCCCAACGACACCGCGGACATAACCTCGGCAATCTCCTCGAGCGTGCCCGTCCCACCGGGAAAGGCAATGAACGCATCGCCGAGCTCGATCATCTTTGCCTTACGCTCCGCCATATCGCTCGTCACGATGAGGTCGTCGATACCGTCATGTTGAAACTCGGCCTCGATAAAAAAGCTCGGCTCCACACCCGTCACGTGCCCGCCGGCATTAAGCACGCTATCGGCGAGCGCGCCCATCAGGCCCGATTTGGATCCGCCGTACACGAGCGCGTGCCCGTTGGCGCCAATCCAGTTGCCCAGCTCCTGCACCGCAGGCAGAAACGCCGGGTCATTGCCGATACTGGCACCCAGATACACGGTGATATTCAAATTCAGTCCCCCTCATCGTGACGCGCGGCGCCCGTTTTAGCGCTGGCGCCGGCGATATTCGCGCACGCGGCGCGACAGATCGGCGAGCTCGTCACGATCGAGCTCTTCCAAATGCTCAAGATCATCCATAAAGCGCGCCATAGTGTCCTTTTGATGCATCTTGATAAGCATATTGCAGTAGCTCACCGCCACGCCCGTGAGCATGGCAATGTAAAAAATGCTGATAACGCTCAGGACGACCGTGATGACACGGGCGACCGGCGTTTCGGCCGGAATGTCGCCAAAGCCGATCGTCGATACGGTTTCAAAGCTAAACCAAAGGCCATCGCCAAACGTAAGAGTTGTTGGCTCAGAGAGCCAAACAGCCATTGAACACAGAAGATAAAAGACGAGAAAAAGGCCCGTGATGCGCACGAAACCGGCTTGACGCAACACATCGGCCAGCGTCCTCAGCTTTTTCATCGAGACCCCCCTTTTTTTTTCAGGACAAGCAAACGCTTTTGGTCGGTATTGTCCCACGCCTCCCCCGCAAACGGAACCAGCCATCGAGAATGCCCCTAGACGACGAGTTGTGAGGGACAATCCTTCCACAACAAAAAAGTGCGTTTCAATCTGCGACAAATAGGATGTTCCCGTCGGCCTCGCAGCCTGAACTAGTATCTTGATATAGACATACCACCCACCGCCGTGCACGCAACACGCGGAAAGAAAGGAAACCCACGATGTTTAGACCTCTTCGTAGAAAGAAGCGTGCTATCACCGATCAAGAGGCACGAGAGCTGCTTGTTAATTGCAAACGCGGCATTTTTGCCGTCAACGGAGACGACGGCTATCCTTACGCCATTCCCGTTAACTACTACTTTGACCCCGAGCACGACAAAATTTACTTTCATGGAGCCAAGGCGGGGCATAAGGTCGATGCACTCAAACGCAGCGACAAAGTCTGCTTTACCGTCTATGGCAACGATTGGTACAAAGACGACGACTGGGCACCCTATGTTCAGAGCACTGTGGTTTTTGGCCGTTGCCGCCTCGTGAACGATGACCCGGCGTTTGTCGAAGACAAAGTCCGACAGTTTGCCCTCAAGTACTATCCTTCTGCCGAAGAGGTCGAAGAGGAGATCAAGCAAAGTATCAGGGGCGTCCAGCTGTATGAAATTACGGTTGAACACCTTTGCGGCAAGCAAATTCAAGAAAAGTAGCAAACGTGGAAAACGCGCACGCAACCCTCTGCGCCCTATGCGCCCACGCACGTTGACGACACGGGCGCAAGCCGCAGTACCCGAATCGTGCGACCCCTATACCCCAAAAACGTAACGGTCTAGGCGGTCGCACGCTTCCCTTACGCGCGAAAGCGGCAGCGCCAGATTCACGCGAATGTGACAGGGGCCATGGAACGGACGTCCATCCTGATACCCCACGCCCACGCGTGCCCCCTCGTCGAGCAACCACTGAATATCACGGCCATGCTCGCGGCACCACTCGGTGCAGTCCAGAAACACCATGTACGTGCCCTGCGGACGCGAGTAGGACACGCCCTCAAAATGCTCGTCCACGTAATCGCAGAAGTACTCGATATTGTCGGCAAGCACCTGGTTGAGTTCGTCCACCCACTCGTAGCCCTGCGGTTGGTAGGCACCGATAAGCGCATGCATCGAAAGGACATTCATCTCGTTGTAATGGGTCTTGTTAGACACAGCGCACATGCGGTCGCGCAGCGTCTCGTTGTAGACAATGTGGTAGCTGCCGACCAGACCCGCCAGGTTAAACGTCTTGCTCGGCGCATAGAGGGCAACCGTGCGCATGCGGGCATCCTCGCTCACCGACTGCGTCGGGATGTGCTTGTGTCCCGGCAGAATGATATCGGACCAAATCTCGTCCGAGATCACCACGCAATCGTACTCGCGATAAATGTCCATGGCGCGCTCGATCTCGTCGCGCTCCCATACGCGGCCGCAGGGATTGTGCGGTGAGCAGAACACTGCGGCATGGATGTGATTTTGGGCGAGTTTGCGCTCCATGTCCTCAAAGTCCATGCGCCACACGCTCTGGTCGTCGAGCTGAAGCGGGCTGTGGACAATGCGATAGCCCGCGGCCTCGATGGACTTGGTGAAGCCGATGTAGGTGGGGCTGTGGACCAACACCGCATCGCCCGGCTGGACATACGCGCGCAGTGTCGACACGACACCGCCCAGCACGCCGTTTTCGTAGCCGATATGCTCAGGCGCCAGGCCCTCGACGCCATTACGGCGGCTCTGCCATTCGATGATGCGGTCGAAGTACTCGGAACGCGGATTGAAGTAACCAAACATGGGGTGCTGGGCACGCTGAATGATGTGCTCCTGGACCGTGGGCACCGTGGCGAAGTTCATGTCGGCCACCCACATGGGAATGCGGTCGAAGCCCTCGTCGGGTGCGTTCGGAGCCATACCGGGGATCTCGCCCCAGGAGTCAACGGCGATGGAGTCCATGCCGTGGCGGTCGATAAGCGAGCTAAAGTCGTATTTCATGCTGAACTCCCGTGCAAAGTGATTGTTTTGGTAGGCGTTATTGTCCACCAGCACGGGCGATTTTGGCATGGGGTTTGGCGCTTAATTTGACGGGTGCGGACGAACGGCTGGTTAGTCTTGCGCGTCGTTGATGGCGGTTACCGTCAACCTGGCCCCGTCAACCGTAAACGATATGTCGAGTCCGGCGTAAGCCAAGTGGTAAACGCGGTTTGGCTCGTGCTTGCTGCCCGCGCGGCGCGGATCTTGGCGAAGAACCTCGACCAGGCCGGGGAGCTTTGCGGGCGGGACCATGTCTTGAAGCGCTTGCGGGAACTCAACATCGAGCTCTTGCCACGGAGCACCCTCAATCCAGCCGCCGGTCGCATCCGGGTGGCAGTCCGCAAACGGGATGTAGGGCTTAATGTCGTAGATGGGCGTGCCGTCACGCAGGTCGGCCCCCAGTACATGGATGATGGGGCCGTCGTCGGTGCGCTCAACGCGGCTGAGCTTGACGCAGGTAAGACCGATGGGATTGGGGCGAAACGGACTCCGCGTGGCAAAGACGCCCACGCGTTCGGCTCCGCCCAGACGCGGCGGGCGCACAGTCTTCGACCACTTGACGTTGGTGCCGGACCTGTCCTGCGTCTTGGCATCGGCAGCTATATCCTTAGCTGTGCCGCCGGGCGTTCCGTTTTCGAAGCGCCACAGCAGCCATAGGTGAGAGAAGGAGTCCAGACCCTCAACTGCTGCGTTGGAGGCAAATTCCGGCTCAAAGACGATGCGTCCCTGCAGGTGGGGCGCCAAAAAGCTGTTGCGCGGAATGCCGAACTTCTGCGGCAGGTCGGTATGTATGTGTGCGATAGGTTCCATGCCGGTCATTGTACGGCATGGAGGTGTGGGGTGCAGCGCGCAATTCTTCGCCGCGGTCTCCCGTCGTGCAACCAACGGTTGCTTGGAAGGAAGCTGGCCGCCGCGTATGCTTAAGCCATCAACCAGCAGAAAGGAGTCGCTATGGCCTTTGCAGAAAAGCTCATTGCCATTCGCCGCGCCCATCACCTTACCCAAGAGCAGCTCGCCGCCAAGCTCTTCGTCACACGCCAAGCCGTCAGCCGTTGGGAACGCGGCGAAGTCACCCCGGGCATCGACATGATGAAGCTCATTGCCGCCGTAACCGGAGAACCGCTGTCCCACCTGCTCGAAATGCCCGAGCACTATTGCCAGAGCTGCGGCATGATACTCACACCCGACGACTGCGGCACCGATGCTGTGGGCGCCACGACCGACCATTACTGCAAGTGGTGCTACGACCACGGCAAGTACACCTACGACACCACCATGGAGGCGATGATCGAGGATTGTGCCCCGCGGCTGGCGCAAAACACCGGCATGTCGCTCGACGAAGCCGTCTCGCTCATGGGCGCCGTCCTGCCGCAACTGGAGCGCTGGCGCTCCGTACAAGAAAACGAGGAGCGCTACGGCGCCGAGGCGCGAGCGCGCTATGGCGACGAGGCGATCGACGCAGCAAACGAAGCACTGCTGGACATGGACCCCGAGACATGGAACGACATGAAGGAACTTGAACGCGCTATTCTGGGTCAGCTCTCGATTGCCATGGGCGACGACAATCCGGAAAGCAACGAGGCCCGCAAACTTGTCGCGATGCACCGTCGATGGATTGGCCTTAACTGGGGGCACAAGCCCCAAGACGAAGCATACCTGGGCCTCGCCCACGGCTATCTTGCCGATCAGCGCTTTATCGACTACTACGACAAGCCCTGCGGCACCGGAGCCACGGCGTTTCTGGTACAGGCCATCGAGTCGTCGTTGACGCGCGCATAGACCGCGGCGGCTTTGGGTATTTCAATCAAAACCTCAACCGATTGGAGACCTATGGCTACTGATCATGAGCTCGAGCTGTACGTTATGACCGGCTGCCCGTATTGCATAAAGGTCAAGCACTTTTTGGCCGATAACGGCGTGACCATTCCCGAGCGCAATATCTCGACCGATTCCGATGCCGAACAGACACTCATCTCCATCGGCGGAAAACGCCAGGTTCCCTGCCTGTTCATCGACGGCAAACCACTCTACGAATCGAGTGACATCATCACGTGGGTACAGGAGAACCTGCTCTAGCGTGCGCATCCCGTCCGTCCAAGGCCCCACCCCATACGGCCTAAACATGTACACCAGCATCCAAAGTCGACACTTTTCGGCATCTTTGGATGCTGGTGTACAGCTTTTTTGCATGAGCCCGGCACAGGTGATTCGTTTTTCTCCGCCCCGAGGGGTCAAACGAAAGGGCGTGGGTGGCTCGCTCTAGCCACCCACGCCCTAAATTGAAGAAATGCGCTTAGCGATGTAGCCCACCGTCAGCGTGACCTGCCAACCATCAACTACCTATTGGAATTGGCCCTGCGACGAATCGCCTCACCAAGGCCGAGCACCGCAGTGCCAACACCGGCGAGGGCGGCAGTCATCACTGCGCTGCTTTTATCACCGGTCGAAGGGAGTGACTTGGTGCTCTTAGTCTTCTTGGCACTCTCCGTCTTGGGTTTATCACTCGGCTGAACGGGCTTCTTCGTCCACTTACCGTAGAGCGTCATCGAACCCGTCAGCGAATCGCCGTCGTTCCACAGGACCGTGCAGCCCTCGTCGGTATACCAACCATCGAACGTCCAACCATCGACAGCCTTCTGCTCCTTGGCGGCATACACAGAGCCAACCTCAAGGCCCTCATCGGCATCGGGCAACTTTGCCTTCTCGGGGGCTTCGCCGACATACTGGTAATCGACGCTCAACAAGCCGTGGGCAGCCTTGAGGGCAACAGGGGCTTCTTTCGCCTCGTAAGTACCAGGTTGAGCAGCCTCTACATATTTGGCCTCGCCATGAGCGGACCAGCGAGAGTCCTCCCCGTCAACGTACCAGCCGTCGATCGTGTGATCGCAGTCATCAAGGATCCAGTCAGCGCCAACATTGCCAAACTCAGTGACGCCAGCACCGGTGCTGTAGATGTCATCGCCGGCGTTCGCGGCGTGATTGTTGTAGATAACAACCGACGGATCGAGCTTCATGGTACCCACGTTATAGACACCGCCGCCCATGTCGGCGCCAATGCCGTCCTTGTTGCAGGCGCCGGTGCCATTATTGGTAATGGTTGCAGAGCCAATGGTCAGGTCGCAGACACCTTGCTTAGTGTAAATACCAGAGCCTGCATTTTTTATGATGGTGACGTTTGCGCCCTTCTCAATCGTGCTCTTTATCCTATTTCCCTGAAAGACAATGCCGCCGTTGGTCCCTGCAGAGAATCCCTTTGTACCGTTGCCCTCAACGTCAACCGAGCATGATTTGTCCACGTTAAGAACGCGAGTCCAGATGCCGCTGTACCCATTATTATTCGCATAGAGCTTCGAGTCGTTGCTCATGTCGATGCGCCAGGCGGAAATACCCCAAGTGCCGTTGTTATTGAACGTGACGTCAGACTTGTTCTTGATGGTGAAGTACGTACCGTTCGAGCCGTTGCCCGTGCTGTTAAGAACCTTGACCGTCGACGAATCGATGGTGGCGTAGAACGAGCCCGTAAAGCCAGAGCGGTTGTGATCGGAAATGAAGGTTGAGCCGTCTACGATGTTCACGTTATAACCGCCATCGCCTCCGTTCCATTCGAGAGCGTCCTGGCTGTAGTTCCTGATGATAAGAGTCGACTTATTGCTCAAGTTGAGCTTGTTGTTACCAGTAAAGTAGATGGCGTGCGTATGGGGATCTTTATCATTGACCGGCAAAGGAGTGCCTGTACCGTCCATAGTGAGCGTGGCGCCGTCGAGCGTGAGAGAGGCGTTCGGACTCGCAATCACAGATCCCCAGCCCCACTCAGCGGCATACGGGGTGGAGCCGATACCGTTCATAGTCACGTTAACGTTCTTGAACGTCAGCGCCGTACCCCAAAGGGCAATGCCATTTTCGGTGAAGTTCAGCGTGAAGCCCTTACCATCGATGGTGAGGTCATTTTTCAGGTTAAGACCAACGGTCTCGGCATTGTCAAGAAGCGTAATGGTTGCCTTGCTAGTGTCCTTGGCAGCGTCGAGCGCTTCGTCGAAGGAAGCGTACTTGTTCCCGTCAAACTCTGCGACAGGGGCACCGTTCCTTGCGCCCGCAGAAGCATTTGCAGCAACAGGAGCCGAGGAGGGAGTGGTCGCAGCAGATTCGGCAGAAGAGGCGACAGGCGTGCCAGATTCGTTCGCAGACGCGGCATCGACTTGGGGCTTGGCAACCGCGCTCACCGAAGACGCCTCAACGGCAGGCTCGGAAACAGAAGCAAAACCGTCATCCGCAAAAGCCTGAGGCGCAAGAAAGCAGAGGGATGTCATAAGCCCTGCTGTTACCGCAAGAACGGCATGGGAGCGTTTTTTCATGGAATGCCTTTCCTTTCGTATCGAGCCCGGCAGAATGCCTGGGTGACGCATAATTTCTTTCGCAAATTGACAACCGCATAGCGGAACACGGCCCGC
>DXMF01000020.1:398-4176 GCA_019414345.1 Collinsella sp. | reverse complement strand
CGAACCTCCAGTCCGGACCGCCCCGCGGTCCAACTTTCTGTCCGCACCCCCTTCTAGGAACTATTCCACCGCAACTTAGATTGGGAAACCGCGAAACCTTAAAGCTCTAATTCATTCAAACGGAGGATCGCAACAATATAGATCTTGAGCGCCTGCTTGAGCTGTTCCTCGTTGGCGCACTCGTTGGGGCCGTGCATCTGGCCGCCCCATGTGGGCAGCTCCAGGCCGGTCTCCTCGGGGCCAAACGACACGGCGCGGGCAAAGTTGCGCGCGTACGTGCCGCCGCCCATGGCAAAAGGCTCGGCGTGCTTGCCCGTAAACTCGTTATAGGTATTGATAAGCGCCTTCACGGCCGGATCGTCGGCAGACACCGAGAACGGCACCTTTGCATGACCCAGGCGACACGTCACGTCAAAGCGCCCCACGAGCGGCTCGAGCTGCTCGCGGATGGTATCGGCGCTCGTGCTATCAGGGAAACGCACGTCGATGACCTGCTCGATATGGCCATCCACCACGCGGATGACGCCGGGGTTGCAGGTGAGCGGGCCAAACGCCGGGCTCGTCGCGTCGATACCCAGGCCGCGACCATAGGCGTCCGCATGCACAAAGGCCAAAAACTTGACAAACTCGTGCTCGGCAGGCGTCAGCAGGCGCTCGCCGCGGGCACCAAACGCGTCCTCGGCCTCGCGCAGATACGACACGATCAGGCCGACGGCATTGATCGTCCCCTCGGGCATCGAGGCGTGACCGCCAATACCGTGGGCGAAAATCTGCACATGACCATTGTCGAGAGCCGTGATCTCCAGGCGGTCAGCATTCTCGACCGGCGCCGGCAGCTCATCGGCGGCAATCGCGAGCTCGCAGATGGACTGCGACGGAATGGCATTGCTCGCCTCGGCGCCGCTCCACGACACGATGCGCCCGCCGTCGATCTTGGGACTCACGAACGTCGCCCCAAACTGGCCCTTCTCGGCATTGCAGACCGGGAACTCGGCATCGGGCGTAAACAAAAAGTCGGGGTCTGCGTGGTTCTCCAGATAATGGTGAACGTCGGACATGCCCACTTCCTCATCGCAGCCCAGCAGCGCGCGGAAGGTGTAGCGCGGAACAATGCCGTGCTTGAACAGGTACGCGCCGGCATAAAGCGACAGCACTGCCGGGCCCTTGTCGTCGATCACGCCGCGACCGAGCAACCAGCCCTCGCGACGCTCCATCGCGAACGGATCGGTGTTCCAGCCAGGGCCGGCGGGAACCACGTCCACGTGGCAGATAGTCGCGAGCTGCTTGTCGCCGCGGCCCGGGATATCGGCGATTCCCACATAGCCCTCGTCGTCGCTCGTCTGATAGCCGAGCTTCTGCGCGATGCCGAGCGCGCAATCGAGCGCGTCACGGACCGGGCGGCCAAACGGCGCGCCGGGCTCCGCATCGGCAGAAACTGCCACGGAAGGATAACTCACCAGCTGCTCGATATCAGCGACGACATCCTCCCAGACCTCGTCGACATACTCAGCGACGCTCTGCTCCACCTGATTCATGGACGACCTCCTCACCAATGAGTGACAGGTACGCCCGCCCCTCACATTACGTCTATTAGATAGCGAAAAGTTTAGCAAGCTCGGCCACCGAGTGCACCACTGCATCGGCACCCGCCGCCTCGTGCTCGCCCGGCGCTGCCGCGCCCGAATAGATGCCGATGCACGGCACGCCCATCGCGTGTGCGCCCTCCACATCGTTAAAGCGATCGCCGATCATCACGGCATCGCCCGCCGTCGCGCCGAGCGCCGCCAGGGCATCGCGAACCGAATCGGCCTTGGTCTCGCGTCCCTGCGGCGGATTCATGCCAACCACCGCCTCAAACTGCGAAAGCCCCAGCTCGCCCACCATGTCAATGCACTTTGCCTCCATGCGTGACGTCGCCACGACCAAGCGATGCCCCTGCGCGACAAGGCCATCGAGCAGCTCGGGGATTCCATCGAACACGGGATACTCTTCCGGTCCCAGCTCATCAAAAAAGGCACGGTACTCGTCAGCCACCACAAGCGACTCCTCGCGGGAGAAGCCATAAAAGTCGTGAAAGCTCTTCCACAGGGGCGGCCCGATCATGCGGCGCAGGTCACCCATCTGCGCCTCCGAAAACCCGCGCGCGGCCAACGTCTTGCGCGTCGAGCTCATCACCGCCCGGCCCGTATCGGCCACCGTGCCGTCAAAATCGAACAGCACAACCGGCCGCCTGTATATCTCCAACGCCTCCATCGGCATTCCTCTTCCCCAGTTGATGATTTCCACACCGACACTTCAAACTGTTGACTATTCAACAATTGAACCTAGAAATGTGGAACGACTCCACTATACTTGTCGCACTTTGCTCTCAGAAGGCGGCGCGCAAGCGCCCCAATGAAAGGTGCAATTATGTCTTTTGCCATCATAACCGACTCCACGTCGGACATCTCCCCCGCCCGTGCTCAAGAGCTTGGCATTTACGTCATTCCACTGCATGTGATTATCGAGGGCGAGGACCTGCTCGACCAGGTACAGATCACCGCCGAGGAGTACGTCGCCCGCATGGCCGGCTCCGAGCAGCTGCCGCACACCTCGCAGCCGAGTGCCGGCGAGTTCAAGGCACTCTTTGACCGCGTGCGTGCTGACGGCCACGACAGCGCGATCTTTATCTCGCTGTGCAGCGAATGGTCCGCCTGCTATTCCAACGCATGCCTGGTCGCCGAGACCCACGAGCTCGACGTGCGCTGCATCGATTCGCGCACCGGCTCGGGTGCCGAGGGCCTGCTGGTGGAGTACGCGCTCGCCATGCGCGAGGACGGCCGCAGCCTGGACGAGACCGAGGCACAGATCCGCGCGACCCTGCCCGACGCGCACCTGCTGCTGATTCCCCGCACGCTCGAGAACCCCGTTAAGAACGGCCGCGCGCCCAAGCTCGCCGGCCAGCTCACGCAGATGCTCAATATTCGCCTGGCCGTTTCGCCGGAGTGGCAGTCGGGCGAGATCAAGGCCATCAAGAAGGGCCGCGGCGCCAAGCGCATCGTCGCCAACACCATGGCAGACTGCCTCGCGTTTTTGGCCGAGCATCCGGGCTCCAGCGTGCGCGTGCTCACGACCGGTGCCGCCGAGGAGCAGGAGCTTGTCGACGAGGCACTCGCAGGCCAGGACTACGTAGACGCCGGCACCGGCCCCATCGGCTGCACCATCGCCACCCATGTAGGCGTCGACGCCATCGCCATCAGCTACTGCCCCCGCTACCAGCCAACTCGCTAGGGACGCCCACATCAGTTATGGTGAAATGGGGACTGTTTTTGGCTTATTAGCCGCCAATCAATCCCTATTCCACCGCAACTTAGAAGCAGTTCGTTTGGGACGGGGCTAAAAAGACTGGTATCAAACGTTTCAGACCAGTCTTTTTAGCCCCGTCCCATTTTAGCTACTCTACATCAGCCCGCTCAGGGCGATGTCGACGGCCTCGTTGAGGTCGTCAGTAATGTGTACCAGATCCGGATCGAGCAGGCTGATCATACCGGCGCTCATCACCGGGCCGTTGGGCCAGTCGAACAGACCCCCTCGCGGTACCCACTGGACAAAAATGGCAAATATGAGTACTGCCACCAAATTAGTAGCAGCAAAATCTCGCCGGAATCGATCGTTTCGATTAATTTCACGCCTTGCCAAGGCTCAAAATGCCGTGTTTGGTGGGTTAGATATATAGAATAATGTCGAATTGGTATTCTATTCTTGCCAAATGTTATGAGACTACATTAACAGCAGTACT
>DXMF01000020.1:0-388 GCA_019414345.1 Collinsella sp. | reverse complement strand
TTTGACCACGGGGTCATTCGAAAACCCCTCCCCACGCCGCCAACCCTCCCCATAGCCGTCAAAAACCTTTAACAACAGCCGCCGCACGTTTTGGCACCGGCTGATTGCCACTCACGGATCGGTACCCCACTATTACCGAACCAAAATCGAAGTCGCGTATCTCATAAAGCTGAAATGACGTACCCTCATCCCAATGAACGCTGATAAGAATGGCTTTCAAATGAGCAACGGCACGCATCAATACGCCCTTTTCGGGAGCGCCCTATTCAAATTCAATAAAACGGTCGTCCACGCTTCGGATCCGCGCAAGCAAATCGTTATCTGCAGCAGCGGTCCAGACTTCCGTTATACAACGCTGGAAGAATGGGAGAAAGCCTGTCTCTTATAC